>CAYZVH010000028.1:3820-24913 GCA_964481755.1 uncultured Bacteroides sp.
CATCCTTATCTGTTCCCTTCAAGGCATCAGCCTCAGCACTATCCGCCACCTCAGCATCAACACCCTTCAGTGCATCCTTATCTGTTCCCTTCAAGGCATCAGCCTCAGCACTATCCGCCACCTCAGCGTCTGCACCCTTCAGTGCAGCCTTATCTGATTCCTTCGATGCGTCAGCCTCAGCACCATCCTCAGCGTCAGCGCAATTCCGCACGGACTCGTCTTCAGCGTCCGCCTCTTCATTCAGAGTGAGAGGTACCTCGGCCCTATCGGCAGCGGGAGCAGGCCCATCGGAGAGTATCAGCTCAGCATGGGCATCTGTCTCGTACACACTGCGCGCGATGGGGATGGTCACCCGGAAACAACTGCCCTGACCGGGAGTGCTCTCCACATCAATGGTAGCGTGGTGCAGGGTCACCAGCTCCTTCACCAAGGAAAGGCCAATGCCCGACGAGGGTTGCAGCAGGTTGCGGCTACGGCTCAAGGTCTCGAACCGCAGGAAGAGCGACTTCAGCTTGTCGGAGGCAATGCCTATACCCTCGTCCTTCACGGAGATGACCACGTTACCAGCCTCCCCTCGTATGGTCAACCGGATGCTCTTATCCGACAGCGTGTACTTGAAGGCGTTGGAGAGCAGGTTGAAGACGATGGTCTCCACCTTCTCGCGGTCCACCCACCCATAGAGTTCACCTTGCGGAGCGTCGATGGTGTAGCTGATGTGCTTCTCGTCCGCCATGGGTTGGAAGTTCTCGCCCACCTTTGCGAGGAAAGAGACGAGTTCGGTCTGCTCCACGAGCAGTTTCATCTTGTTGTTCTGTATCTTACGGAAGTCCAGTATCTGGTTCACCAGGCGCAGCATGCGCTCGGTGTTCTTATAGACGAGGGTGAGGTTCTCGCGCACGAAGGGAGAGATGCTCTTGTCCTCGAGCACCTCGCTGACGGGACTGGCTATCAGCGTGAGCGGGGTGCGCAGTTCGTGGGACACGTCGGTGAAGAACCGCAGCTTGATGTTGGAGAGTTCCTGCTCCATGTCCACCTGATGGCGCAGGCGGTAGATGTAGAAGAAGATGTAGGCGGTGACGCCGGCTACGAGCAGCAGCAGAGCCAGATAGACAAGCCAGGCCCAAGGTGTCTCCCAGAAGGTGGGGAGGACTCGGATGGGGAGGGTGCGCACATTGTCCACCCACACACCGTCGCTGTTGGTGGCCTTCACCTGCAGGCGATAGTCGCCGGGAGGCAGGTTGAGGTAGTTGGCCACGCGTCCGTCGTTGTTGTAGTTCCACTCATCCTCCAGTCCTTCGAGACGATAGGCGTACTGGATGTCCTGCGGATGGGTATAGTCGAGGGCGGCAAAGCGTACGCTGAGGTTCCGCTCGGAGGGGCGCAGCGAGAGTTGCTCCAGTTCGTCGGCATCGGCCGAGAGTCGCTTGCCGTTCACCCGCAGTTCGGTAAGCACCACGGGCGGCACATAGTCGCTCTTCACCATCTTCCGGGGGTCGACACGCATCACGCCGGCGTCCGTGGCGAACACCAGATGGTCGTCAGCATCCAAGGCAGGCAACGCCTCGGTGAAGTTCATCCCCTTGTGGAGAAAGTGGAGATTGAAGTTGCTGAAGGTTCCCGTCTCGGGGGAGAACTGTGTGAGGGATTTCTCCGACACAATCCACAGTCGGCGCTGCGCGTCTTCTATCATACTCAGCACGAAGGTGGACTCCAGCCCGTCTTGCTCGTTATAGTTGCGAAACTGGATGCGGTTGCTCAGCAGATTGTCCGACAGCACCTTGTTCACGCCGAAGGAGTAGGTGAGCAGATAGACGTCGCCTGCCGAGGTTTGGAAGATGTGCATAACGTCGTTGCCCGCCAGGGAGGTCTCCACGGTGTCGTCCTGTATGTTGTGGTAGAACTTCACCTTCTCGGGGTTGGAGAAGTCGGACGAGAAGGAGACGAGGCCAAAGGTGGTGCCCACGAGTATGGTGCCGCTGCTGGTCTCCATCATGCAACGGATTCTGTTGCAGTTCTTCGATGGATAGCTACGGAAGGCATTGTGGTAGTTGATGAAGCGTATGTTGCCCGCCTCGGAATCCAGCAGGTTGAGCCCCTCGCCGTAGCAACCTATCCAGAGGCGGTCGTGGCTGTCGGTGATGATGGAGTAGATGTCGTTGCCGCTCAGACTATAGGGGTCGTCCGCTTGGTGGACGAAGCGCTGCACTTGGTAGCCGCCGCTGTTACCGCCGCGGGGTGTCAGGCGGAAAAGTCCACCACCGCGTGTGCCCAGCCAGAGGGTGCCGTCCTTCTGCTGGCAGATGGCGTATACGTTTTGTTGGAACGTCGCGATGGATGTACTGATGTTCCCGTCCGGAGTAAGGTAGCCTAGCAAGGTGCCGTCCGGACGGTAGATGCGCACATGTTTGTTCTTGGAGCAGACCCACAAGCGTTTCTCCCGGTCCTTGAAGAGGGCGCGCGTCTCCGTGTGCACGTCGTAGGTCTGCAGGTCGTAGGCGTTAGGATAGGAGGAGAGTTTCTTCATGCCTCGGGAGCCGAGCAACCAGCAGTTGCCTTGTCGGTCCATGAAGGAGAAGCGCACATAGGGCAGGAAGAGCGAGGCGGAATCGTCTGGGTCGGTGTAGAAGTGGCAGAGTTGCTTGCGTTCGCGGTCGAAGTATCCGAAGTCGCCCTTGTTGGGGACAATCCACAGGGTCCCTTGTCGGTCCTCGAACGCCAATCTGCGGCCGAAGTTCTCAGTGTCGGTACTGGCGGAAGAGAGTTGGAGGTGTTGCTTCTCGCCTGTCGTGGGAACGTAGCGCACAATGCCTGCCTCGTTGGCCAGGAATATCCACAGTTCGCCCAGGCGATCCTCGTAGACCATGGTGACCTCGTCCGACTCGCCGGCACGGCGGGCTACGCTTATGGTCTGCCAACGATGTTGACTGCCGTCCATCAAGATGAGTCCCTGGTCGGTGGAGAGCGAGAGGTATCGGTTGGCGACCCACCCCATGGAGTTTATCGTGGAGATTCGCGTCGGAATCTTCACCCCGCAGAGTTTGTTCGCTGCCTTGTCGTAGTAGGCGAGGTGGCCCGTCTTCGATGCCAGGTAGAGGGTGTCGTCGCCATACATTATATAATCATAGGTATCGGAGCACTCCAACTTCTTCTTGCCATAGATGAAGATGCCTTGGTCCGTAAGGAGCCACTCGTCGCCATCCTCGTCGAGGAAGACGGCGTTCACAGCGTTGCCGTTGACCTTGCCGCTGTAGGTGATTCCCTCGCGGGTCTGGTAGTTCTTCTCGTCGATGCGGTAGCAGAGTCCATCGTCGCACACCAACCATGCGAAACCATTTGCCAGGTGGAATATCTTGCGGACGTCGTTGCCGGGGCGGGACTCGTCGACGGAGGAGAGGACGTTGTAGAACTGTTCCGATGCCGTGTCGAAGACGAACGCCTTGTTGTCGTACGTCAGACACCACACATCGCCGTATGCGGTGGTGCAGAGGCGCAATATCCGGTTGTTGGACAATGTGTGCTTCTGATGGGCCACCGCCTTGTAGTTGCGGAACGAGTAGCCGTCGAACTTGTAGAGCCCGTTGCGTGTGCCAATCCAGATGAAGCCTCTGAGGTCTTGGTCTATTTGCGAAATGACCTCTTGCATCATTCCGTCCTCGGCGCCGTAGTCTGTCACCTGACAGTTGGGGTACGGCTGTGCCTTCGCTGGCCAAGCGGCGCAACCATACACTGCGACGATAAAGAGTATGCGGTAAAGTAGTAGTGTTCTCATGATAAGGATGCGTTACTTCTCCGCAAAGATAATGCAAATCGAAAGCAGAACAATAAGCTTGAGTGGTTATTATGCTGAGATGCAGCTTATTTTCCACAAGGGTACGAAACATTCCCTTGCATCGGGACAAACGCCTCACCCCACTCTTCCATGCCACAAAAATATTTTCCTCACTACTAAATAGTCCACCATATCAAGCAAAAATTCACCCATACAAATCGGTGAGACCAAATACTTTTGCCGGCAAAAGAATTCTTTAGCCGCCCCACTGTCTGTGCGAGAGTTTGACAGCGGGGACGACTATCAATCTTAAATTTATCTATAAAAACAAATTTTGTATGAGTCTTAAAAGAATTGTTCAAAAGACATTGGCAATGCTTGTCATGAGCATGGTCTGTTGGGCCGCCTCGGCTCAAGATTTCCCGGTAACAGGAACTGTACTCGACTCCAAAGGTGAGCCCGTCATCGGCGCTAACGTGAGAGTGCAAGGAAACACCTCTATCGGTACCATCACAGACATCGACGGAAAGTTCAACCTGAACGTGCCCTCGACAGCCAAAAAACTCGAGATTAGTTTTATGGGAATGGCTTCCCAAGTGGTAAACATCGCCAAGGGCAAGCCCGTGACGGTGACCATGACCGACGACATGGAAGTGTTGGACGAAGTGGTGGTCATCGGTTACCAGAGTGTGAAACGTAAAGACCTGACAGGTTCCGTGGCCTCGGTCTCCGGCAAGCAGATTGCCCAGATGCCTGTGGCCAACGTGGCGCAAGCCCTGCAGGGTAAGCTGTCGGGTGTGAACGTCACCACACAGGACGGTCGTCCCGACGCTACGGTCTCCATCCGTGTGCGTGGTGGTGGTTCTATCTCACAGAGCAACGACCCGCTGGTGTTGATCGACGGTGTGAGCGGCTCGCTGAGCGACATCCCCGGCGACCAGATTGAGTCCATCGACGTGCTGAAGGACGCCTCGTCCACAGCCATCTACGGTGCACGCGGTGCCAACGGCGTTATCCTGGTGACCACGAAAGGTGCCAAGGAAGGACGTGTGACGGTGAGCTACAACGGCTACGCCAAGTTCAACACCCCTACCGACTACATGGACGCCCTCGACCCCTATGACTACCTGGCCTACACCTGGGCAAGCGGCGCTTCCGTGGGTGGCGACTCCTACACGGTGCCCTTCGAGAAACTCTACGGCATCGGTCGCTACACGGGCAGCAACACCGGCGGCATCGAGAGCTACCGCAACGTGAAGTCCAACAACATCCAGAAAGAGGTGTACAAGAGCTCCTTCTCACACAACCACGACCTCACCGTGTCCGGCGGCAACGAGAAGACGAAAGCCATACTGGGTGTGAACTACATGGACGAGCAGGGTATGAAGCTCAACTCATCCTTCACCCGCGCGAACGTATCGTTGAAGGTGGACCAGCAGATCTCCAAGAACCTGAAGATCAGCGTGGACGCACGCTACATCAACACCAAGAAGCTGGGTAGCGAGGACGTGAGCAGCGGTAGCGGTTCCATCCTCTCCTCTTCTTACCGATTCCGCCCCATCGCCACGGAGGACATCCTCGGCGACCTGGAGGCACTGAACGAGGGCATGATTGAGAACTACGCCAAGCAAAGCCAGTGGGACCGCTACAACCCCGTGGCACGCATCAACGACAAGTACGCCCCCAGCAAGACTCAGAAGCTGAGAGGCCTCTTCTCGCTGGACTGGAAGATCGTGAAGGGACTGAGCTACCACACCGACTTCTCACTCGGCCAGACCTGGAGCCAGAGCAAGACCTGGACAGGCGCCATCTTCAACAGCTACATCGACGACAACACCGGTGAGACCCTCTACGCCGGCAACGCCAGCCTGAGCAAGAGCGACAGCTGGAGCCTCCGCTGGACCAACACCATGAGCTACGACTTCGAGATTAACAAGAACAACAGGCTCAACATCCTGGTAGGCCAGGAAATCTCCAACTCGGGCGGCGATAGTATGAGCGCATCGGGAACTTACTTCCCCGCCAACTTCACCCGCTCCAACGCTTTCGCCATGATCAACCAGTACGACTCCACCAAGGGCACGGGCACCTTCTCGTCAAGCGTCTCCACCCCGAGCCGACTGCTCTCTTACTTCGGCCGACTGAACTACAACCTGTTGGACCGCTACTTGCTGACCGTCACATTCCGTGCCGATGGTTCCTCTAAGTTCGCCCCGAACAACCGCTGGGGATACTTCCCCGCAGCCGCCCTGGCTTGGCGCGTCAAGGAAGAGTCGTTCCTGAAGGATGTCGATTGGCTCGACAACCTGAAGCTCCGCCTCTCCTACGGTGAGGTAGGTAACGACGGCATCAGTTCTAACCTCTGGTCGCAGGACTGGAGTTCCACCACGGACAAGCGCCAGCAGATGGCCATCAACAACTCCTTCATCTCCTCGTATGCGTTGGGTTCCGACATGGCTAACCCCGACCTGAAGTGGGAAACCACCATCACCCGCAACCTCGGTGTCGACTTCGGATTCTTCAACAACCGCTTGACAGGTAACATCGACGTCTATTGGAACACCACCAAGGACCTGCTGATGAAGACCACCATCTCCGGAATCACCGGCTTCACCTCTACCTACGCCAACGTGGGACAGACCTCCAACAAGGGTGTGGAGATTGCCCTGCAGGGTGTCATCGTGAAGAACAAGGACTGGAACGTGACCGCCGGATTCAACATCAACTTCAACAAGGGTAACGTCGACGAGTTGGCCGACAACGTGACAGGTCTCTACGGCAGTTCATGGGCCGGTTCGTCGCTCTTCCCGAAGTCCGACTACATCCTCATGGAAGACCATCCCGTGGGCTTGGTTCGCGGCTTGACGGCTGACGGATTCTACACCACCGACGACTTCACCTACAGCAACGGTGTCTACACACTGAAGGAAGGTGTGCCCGATGTCACCACCGACATCTTCCCCAACTACCACGTACACAGTGGAATGACGGAGCGTCCCGCAGGTCAGCTGGCTTACCCCGGCGTGGCTAAGTTCAAGGACCTGAACGACGACGGCGTCATCAACGAAGGCGACATCAGCGTCATCGGCGATATGAACCCTGTGCACACGGGCGGCTTCAATGTGAACGCTACCTACAAACAGTTCGACTTCGGACTCTATTTCAACTGGAGCTACGGCAACGAGATCTACAACGCAAACAAGCTGGCTGCGCTCTACGGTTACAAGGAGGGCGGTGTCTACGAGAACAAACTCTCCATCGTGAAGAACTGCTACAAGATCTACGACGTGGTGGACGGACAGCTGGTGGCCCTCACCACACCCGAGCAGCTGAACGCCGCCAACGCGAACGCCACCCTGCCTTTGGCCTACAGCGAGAACGGCTACACCTCCACGCTGGGCATCGAGGACGGCTCTTACCTGCGCCTGAACACCCTCACACTGGGCTACACCCTGCCGAAGAGCATCCTGAAGAAGGCCGGCATCAGCAACCTGCGCGTCTACGGCAGCATCTACAACGTGTTCACGCTCACAGGCTACTCAGGCATGGACCCCGAGGTAAGCACCTCCACATCGAGCAGCACCTACCCGCAGCCGGGTATGGACTGGGGTAGCTACCCGCGTCCACGCTCATTCGTATTAGGTGTAAACATCAATTTCTAACCCCCCTTAATCAAGCAAGAACAGTATGAACAAAATAGCGAAATTATGTTGCATCGTCGCTTGCGGTGCCCTGTTTGCACAGTGCGACGACTATCTGGAGACCTCCTCTCCCTCAAATACTGACGACTCGTTTGTCACGTCGAGCGAATCGGAGACACTGAAGATTCTCTCCAAGGCATACTCCCTCTACCGCCAGTCGGCCATGGGAGCCTACGACTGGAACGACCACTTCCGCACGGATATGGAGTACTTCCCTGAGTATAACTCATCGAACAACATCAACGCCAAGCTGGTGCCGGAGAACATCCCGTGCGACCACATGAAGGACGGATTCAACACCCTCTACAGCGTCATCTCCTACAGCAAGAAGGTGATGGACCTGGTGAGCGCCAAGGCCGAGTATCAGCAGGACGTGGCCGCCGGCAAGACCACTGACTGGACCCAGCTGATGGGTGAGGCCACCACACTGCGCGCCTTCGCCTACCTGATGCTGACCCTCCACTTCGGCGATGTGCCCTACGGCTACGAGGGCTCTTACGTCAACGACTACACCCTGTCGTCGCGCTACGACATCTACGACCATCTGCTGACCGACCTGAAGGCCGTGGAGCCTTACATGTACAGTGTGGGCGAGGGCGGAGTGACCGCCGAGCGCATGACACGTACCTTCACCTGCGCCCTTATCGGTAAGATTGCCCTGGCTTCGGCCGGTTACCAGACCATCCGTACGGATGTCGACGGACTGTATGGCGACGTGCAGTTCGAGACCCTCGCTACCGACTCGAAACGCAAGTGCGCCTACGCCCGGCGCAGCGACTACACGAGCTACTACAGCACGGCCGAGGAGTACCTCAACAAGGCACTGACCACCTGTGCCGGAACCACCAAGCTGCTGACCACCGACGACCGCTCGTACGCCAACAACCCCTTCCAGCGCCACTTCCAGTACTGCATGGACCTGGAGGTCAGCCCCGAGTCCATCTTCGAGTTCGGCTGCGTGCAGAATCAGGCTGGTAACCGCTTCTATTGCTACGATGTGGGCCGCGGCTGCAACGGTGGTAACAACACGGCGCCCAACAAGGTGTTCGCTGCCGTCCGCATAAACCCGACCTACTACTATGGTAGCTTCGACAACGACGACAAGCGACGCGACGTCTCTGCCGTGGTCACCGGACTCGACGGCAAGGGCAACGAGACCCTCTTCTCCTTCGCTGCCGGAGCCAAGACCAGCGGTGGCATCTGCCTCAACAAGTGGGATATTTGCCGACAGACACCCTACTTTGTAGGCAACGCACAATCCGCAGGCTTCAATCTGGTGATGATGCGTGTGGGTGAGGTGAAACTGTTGCTGGCAGAGGCAAAAGCCAACCTGGGCAAGAGCAGCGAAGCCCTCAGCCTGCTCAACGACATCCGCCAGCGTGCCTACGGCGACACCGCCCACAACCTGTCGGGCCTCACGGGCGACGACCTGAAAGAGGCTGTGCTCAACGAGCAATACCACGAGATGTTCGGCGAGGGATGGCTCTCCTACGACCTGGCCCGCAGCGGTAAGTTCGTGGAGAAGGCCATGGCCACACGCGCCGAGATGAAGAAGGTGGCAGAGGACATCCAGGCCAACGGATACCACACATTCGCCAACGGCAACGTGTTCCCCGCCTACGTGTGGGTGAAACAGGTGGAAGGCGCCACGCTGACCTACGACTGCACCGACACCACCGACCCCGTGAAGTTCCCCGGCTGGCGTGGAGTGCTCGACTTCACCGGAATGAACGTGAAGGTGACAGGCACGGCTCACAACACCGCCATCAAGGGTCTGTTCGAGTACATCGACCCGGAGAGCTCGGAGGCAGCGGCGCTGGAGAGCGAAGGCTACACCCGCAAAGATTGGGGCAAGCAGTTCGCCTCGCTCATCGACACCTACCTGAGCAACGTGCTCACAGGCATCTCTTCGAGCAGCGACGTCCCCTGCTACTACTGGCCTATCCCCTACGAGACTCTCACCCAGTCCAACGGAGCGGTCACCAACGGCTACGGATTCCCGCAGCAGTAACATGCTTAGTATAGAAAGATTGTAACAGGATTATATTTAAGTTAGTAATGCCACCCCAAGGAGCTGCCGCGTTAGCCTCTTGGGGTGGCTTTCGTTTTCACCGGCATTGTGCACGACCGATAACGAGCCGCTAGGCTCGCAGGGATTTGTTTATCGGCAGGGTACAAACGCAAGAAAGGGGGTGCGCCTCGCGGTACATCCCCCCTCTCTTTTATAAACAAACAACACTGGTTATTTTATCTCAATTGTCCTCTTGGCTTTCACAGTGTCCTTGGCGAGTTTAGGCAACTCCACACTCAGCACACCGTTGTTCACCTCGGCGGAAATCTTCTCCTTGTCCACGTCGTCCGGCAGAATCAAAGCTTGCTGGAACTTGGTGTACGAGAATTCGCGACGCAAGTAACGACCCTCCTTCTTGTCCTCTTCCTTGTTCTCGTTTTTCTTCTCCATCGTGATGACCAGGTTGTTGTCCTCGTCCACGTGTACGTTGAAGTCTTCCTTCGTCATACCCGGAGCAGCGACCTCTATTTTGTAATCTTTCTCGTTCTCGATAACGTTAATAGCAGGAGCTGTCGCGTTGGTTCTAACCATCAAGTCATTGTCAAAGAAATCATTGAAGATATCCGGCAACCAATTCTGAGTTCTTCTTACAGGCATCATAATCATAATCTCCTATTTTTAGTTTAACATATTCTATTTTTGAACTCCGGCTCTCATTTGAGAACCATCGTTCGCCTTAGGTATTGCAAACCTCGTGCCAAGGGATTTAGCCGTACCATAGTGACATATTGTCACCTGTATCGCGCAATCACGTCCGCTTTTCGGACATATTTGCAGCTACGGATATCATCAAGTCATCCATCCGTTGACGTTTTATCAAGCCGGCAAGGCACAGCCGACGGAAGTTAGAAGGGAGCGTTACAGTAGTAGAGGGTCTGAAAACCGTTGCAACGCCTCCGACAAGGGTGCGGACGAGGCTTAGTAGAGGAAGAAAGCCATTTGGCAGCCAATGACTAGTAGAAGAAACCAGACATCGGGCAAGGACCAAAACCATTACAATTACAGATTACAGTTATGTTTTTTGGGCGACACACACATCGAAAAACATGATTCCTTATCCTTATCTATATATCTATATATCTATATATTAATTAGTTATATATTATATATAAGTATATATTAAGAGGAAATTGGGGAATGATGTTCTTTGTCTAAAAACAACTGTAATAACTGTAATCTGTAACGGTGTCCTCGAATCCGCCTGTCGCGAGCGACCTAACTCTCTATAAAGCAACATCTTACGTAGCGTTCAAGCGGATTGCTTGGCTATGCGAACCTTACAGAAAGTTCAGTTCCCATGCAAATACTGTTATGCACGATTTTCCCGCTGCAGTGCTTAACTCCCTATAAAGCAGCGAGATACACCAGCCACGGCAAAATCGCTCCGAAGAGGCCAAATCTGCTAAAAGGCCAGATTTAGTCTCGATTGACGCTCTCACGACCTCATAAGCGCTTGAATGCAGAGCGCTCATTGCATTACAATAGCTCGAGTTTCGACTCCATTTTCCGCCTTTATGCCTCTGACTTGCGAGTGGCGAGGGTCGCCAGCTCAGTTTAGCGAACCATATAGTCAGGAAAATCAATCTCTCTAACTAGGGAAATTTATTTCCCTAACTGGGCATTTATTTTTACAGAATTACGCGAGCGCCGCGAAGCATAAGGTGGCGGTTTATGACCTATATACTCATGTGGCAACGAGCTATATACTCAAGGGCCATTGACCTGTATACTCGTTGGCACTTGACCTATATACTCGTTGACAGGTGACCTATAGCCAGAATACCTTTGGACGGAATTCTTCCAGCGGAGGGGATTTGCCACACGGCTCCGACGAGACGTTTCTTTGGCAAATATTCCACAGAAACGCTTGCTTTATGCAATAATTTGTATCTTTGTTGCCGTAATCAAGGTGAACGAAGTTGGAAAAGAGAGAGTTTTTCGAACGGTTTTACAAGGAGAATTACAAGAAGTTCTTTTATTTCTCTATGCGATATCTGGACGACTATGAGGTCTGCCGCGATATCGTGTCGTCCGCCTTTGAGTATGCCTGGCGCGAGCTGCCGATGGAGAAGAGTCCCCTGTGGGACAAGATTCTGCTGGCGTTCATATTTAATAAATGTATGGACGAGTTTCGCCACCGACAGGTGAAGGACCGCTTCGCACAAGCCCAACTCCACATGCAGGAGCAGCAGAGCGAGGAGCAGCTGCTGGAACAGACCGAGCGGGTGGAGATGGTGAAGCGCTACCTGGACGAGCTGCCCCCCAAGACACGCCTCATCCTGCGGGAATGCATGGTGAACGACCGCAAGTATAAAGAGGTGGCCGAGGAACTGGAACTGACAGACCACGCGGTGAAGAAACACATCATAAAGGGGCTGAAGTTCCTACGTGAAAAAGTTAAGAATAGCAAATAGAAGGTACCCGAAAGGCTCCCGATAACGTCTATAAGTATAAAAACAGATGATGGAAGAAGACAAAGAGATGACTTACGGCAAGAGTCTGGACGCAGTGCTCCGCCTCCTGGAGGCAGACCAGACACTGACGGACGCCCGCATCGAGGAGATGATGGGCGACGAGGAAGCGTGCCGTCTGCTCAACGACTTCCAGGACTGCAAGCAGGCCTTGCGCGAGAAGTTCGGCCAACGCTCGCCCAACGTGGCGGACGAGTGGAGCAAGTTCATCGCGGACAAAGCCGACGATTCCTCTGCTTCAACCTCACGGGAAACCACAGCGAAAGGCGCAACAGGAAGCGCTGCGGAAGCCTCATCCTCATCTGAGTCCACAGCGAAGGCTGTAGCGGCAACAACGGCTTTATCCTCACAGGGAACCCCAGCGAAAGGCGAAATAGGAAGCGCTGCGGAAGCCTCATCCTCATCTGAGTACACAGCGAAGGCTGTAGCGGCAACAACGGCTTTATCCTCACAGGGAACCCCAGCGAAAGGCGAAATAGGAAGCGCTGCGGAAGCCTCATCCTCATCTGAGTACACAGCGAAGGCTGTAGCGGGAACAACGGCTTTATCCTCACAGGGAACCACAGCGAAAGGCGCAACAGGAAGCGCTGCGGAAGCCTCAGCAAGAACCTCGAAAGAGGCCACAGCAGAGACAAGAGCCTCAGAGGGAACCACATCAGCTTCCTCAGCGCCCCACAAAGCCGCACAGGTCTCGTTCATGCGTCAGCACCGTCAACTCTTCGTGGGCGGCCTCATCGGCATTGCAGCCACACTACTCTGCCTGTTCCTCTTCACATGGTACCAACGCATCGGTGAGGCCAAGCTGCCCGAGGGTATGGTGGTGTTCGAGGCCAAGAACACCCCGCAGACCATCACCCTGAAGAGCGGCGACGGCGAGGCACTCCCCTTGGACGACTATCAGCCCAGCGACGCAATGCCCGAGCTCATAGCCTCCAATGGCGGTACGAAGCTTAACTACCAGAAGGCCGTGGACAAGCGACCGCCCATCGTACAACTGCTGACAACCCCCATAGGCAAGGACTTCCAAGTGACGCTGAGCGACGGCACACAGGTGTATCTGAGCGCCGACAGCCGCCTGGTCTACCCCTCACGCTTCGAGGGCCAGGAGCGCATGGTGACGCTGGAGGGCGAAGCCTACTTCGACGTGGCCAAGGACAGCCAGCGCCCCTTCATCGTGAAGACCGAGCACCTGGGCGTGAAAGTCCTCGGCACCAAGTTCAACATCTCCAACTACACGGGCAAGCTCACGCGCGTCACCCTGATAGAAGGCTCGGTGAACGTGACCAACGCCAAGGACGGAAAGTCCCTCGTGATGCGCCCCAGCGACGAGGTGACCATCGACAGCCAGGGCAACGTCACCCAGAACACCATCGACGTGGACGGCTACGTCTACTGGCAGGAGGGATTCTTCTATTTCGACAACCAGCCGCTGTCGGAGATTATGCAGACGATAGGAAAATGGTACAACGTGAACGTGGTGTTCGTCAACGAGGCGGCCATGAACTACCGCTTCCACTACCTCTGTGAGCGGAACGCGGGCATCCAGCACGCCATAGAGCTGCTCAACCGCATGAAGAACCTCGACGTCACGCTGCAGGGAATGACCGTTGTTGTCAGATAATCCACACACTTTTTCTCTATATTTCTCCAAATTATTCGATTTCGTGGTAGCCATTTATCGCTTTGAAACGATAATAGGATAAAGAGGTGTCGACGGAAGCACCCACTTACATAGTAATAAAGTAATTATTATAAAAAGAGAAATTATGAGAAAATCGTTTTTCCTTTATGGACTGGCCTTTCTCACGTTGACGCTGGGGACTCCCTTACAGTCCTACGCCCAACAGAGTGAGAAAGTCATCAAGATGGAAGTAAAGAGTGAACGCCTTACCTCGGCGTTGAAGAAGCTGGAGAAGATCTCCGGTTACAAGATTCTCTTCTCGTACGATGACCTCAACCAGTTCAGCGTGAGCAGCAAGCGCATCGAGACGAAAGACATCCGGCAGGCCCTGCAAATCCTGCTCAAGGACAAACCCATCGGTTACAGCATCGATGGACAGTACATCAACATCTTCATCAAAGAAGAAGCCCGACGCACCGCCATGGCAGACCAGCAACAGACTGTTGTCTACAGCGGTACGGTGATGGACGGCGAGCGCGAACCGCTGATTGGCGTAGCCGTCAGCCTGGTAGGCTCCAACCGCGGATACGCCACGACGATGGACGGCCGGTTCGTCATCGAAGCAGAGCAGGGCAAGCCCGCTACCCTGCAGTTTTCCTACGTGGGAATGAAAACCATCACCCAGACGTTCGACGGAAAAAAGTCGCAGGACAATCTGACCATCTACATGGAAGAAGCCGCGCAGATTCAGGAGGTGGTGGTCAACGGTATGTTCGAGCGCCGCAAGGACAGCTTCACAGGTTCGTCCGTCAGTTTCAACAAAGAGGAACTGCAGAGCGTAGGCAACCAGAACCTCATCAAGAGCTTGAAGAACCTCGACCCTTCCTTTCAGATGATAGAGAACCTCGACATGGGTTCCGACCCTAACAGCATGCCCGAGCTGCAGCTGCGTGGACAAACGTCGTTCAACATCGCCGGTGACTACGACGGCAACGCCAACCAACCCCTCTTCATCCTCGACGGTTTCGAGACCACACTGGAGAAGATCTGGGACCTCGACATGAACCGTGTGCGCAGCGTCACCATCCTGAAGGATGCCTCCGCCAAGGCCGTCTATGGTAGCAAGGCTGGTAACGGTGTGGTGGTCATCGAGACAGAGCGCCCCAAGAGCGGCAAGCTGCGCATCTCCTACACCGGCGACCTCAACATAGAGGCTCCGGACCTCACAGGCTACAACCTGATGAACGCACAAGAGAAGTACGACTGGGAGGTAGCTCACCACAAATACGACGGTTGGCAAGCAATGTACAGCGCCATGAACGCCGACCTGTTGCAGAAGTCGGTCTACGACGCCATACAGTCGGGTGTGGACACCTACTGGCTGTCGAAGCCCCTCCGCACCGGCGTGGGCACCAAGCACTCCCTGCAGTTGGAAGGCGGCGACTCCAAGGTGCGCTACCTGTTGGGCGCCTCCTACAATAATGTAGCAGGTGTGATGAAGGAATCCTCACGCAACACCTTCAACATCAACTCATCGCTCTCCTACACCTATAAGAATATGGTGTTCCGCAACTTGATGGACTACACGCGCAACGTCTCCTACAACTCTCCCTACGGATCGTTCTCCGACTATGTAGGTCTGGAGCCCTACTTCGCCCCCTACGACGAGAACGGCAAGGTGAAGAAGATTCTGGGCTACGAGACCGTCGTCAGCGGATTCACCGATCCAGTGTACAACCCCCTCTACAACGCATCATTGAATGTGAAGGACGAGAGCAACTACACCGAGTTCTCGGACAACTTCGAGATGGACTGGCACATCAACGATCACTTCCGCTTCACCGGCAAGTTCAGCTACTTGCGTTCAGAGGACGGTTCGGACCTGTTCTATCCCGCCAGCCACAGCATGTTTGCCGACTACGACGCCAACGGCAACGGCGACCGCAAGGGACGCTACACCAAGACCACCGGCTACACCGAGACCATCGCCGCCCAGGCAGGCTTGAGCTGGAACCAGACCTTCGGCAAACACGCCCTCTTCCTCAACGGTACCTGGAACCTCAACTCCACCAACTCCCGCTCCACCACAGTGGTGGCCGAAGGTTTCGGCAACGACAACATGAACGACATCTCCATGGCCACCTACTATCAGCACGACAGCAGCCCCTCCGGCTCGGACAGCAAGACGCGTGAGATTGGTCTCGTAGGCGCTGTGAACTATAGCTACGACGACCGCTACCTCGTCGACTTCTCCTTCCGCGAGACAGGCTCATCGGTCTATGGTTCGGACAACCACTGGGCAGGATTCTGGTCGGCAGGTGCCGGATGGAACATCCACAACGAGAGTTGGTTCGACAACAGCAGCCTCATCAAGATGCTGAAGCTCCGCTACTCCATCGGTTACACCGGCACGCAAAATTTCAATCCCTATCAGGCACGTGCCAAATACACCTACGGCGAGACCTACTACGACGGTCGCCAGGGAACGACCCTGATGGGTATCCCCAACACACAGCTGAAATGGCAGAAGGTGTACGACAACAACTTCGGTCTCGACGTGGCCCTGGGCAATTGGTTGACCGCCCGCCTCGAGTACTACATTCAGAACACCAGCAACCTGCTCTCTGACATCACCCTGCCTGCCTCCGCCGGTTTCACCACCTACAAGGAGAACATGGGCGAGATTCAGAACAAGGGCGTGGAACTCTCGTTGGGCTTCACCCCGTGGAGAGACAACAGCACACGTAGCTGGATTAGCTTCACCTTCTCCGCAGCGCAGAACAAGAACAAGATCAAGAAAATCTACGACATCTTCAAGAAGAGCAACGACGAGGCTGACGCCAACTTCGACAAGGAGTTCGGTTGGAGCACCCTCACTACGGAGGAGTACAACTCCATCAAATCATCCCTGACGAAGCCCGCAACGAAATACTACGAAGGATGCTCCATGACAGCCATTTGGGGCATGCGTTCGCTGGGCATCGACCCGATGACCGGCAAAGAGGCTTACCTCGACAAGGATGGTAACCTCACCTACACGTGGAGTGCTGACGACCAGGTGGTCATTGGCGACACCAACCCCAAGTGGCACGGCACCATCGGCATCAGCGGCGGTTGGCACGGCTTCACCTTCTCGGCTGTCGCTTCGTACAAAGTGGGTGGCGACCTCTACAACTCCACCCTCATCGACCGTGTGGAGAACATCTCCGGCTTCGGCAATCTGGACAAGCGTGTGAACGATGTTTGGCTCAACCCGGGCGACCAGAGTTCATTCCGTGGTGTCACCATGTTGCAGAGTCCTACCGACACGGGCGTGAACATCACCAAGCCGACCTCACGCTTCGTGCAGCGCAACAACGAGCTCTACCTCTCGTCGCTCAACATCGGCTACGACTTCTTCCGCGCCGCATGGCTGAAGCAGATAGGACTGGAGCAGTTGAGAGTCTCTTTCTATGCGGAGGAGCTCTTCCGCCTCACCTCCGTCAAGGTGGAGCGCGGTCTGACTTATCCGTTTGCCCGCACATTCTCATTCTCTGTTAATGCAACATTCTAAACGAAACGAAAATGAAAACATATAAAGTATCTACAATATTATCCGCGATTGCATTGGCTCTGGGCATGAGCAGTTGCAACGACTACTTGGACGTGGAGCCCGACACCGAGACCGACCGCGGCCAGTTGTTCACTACCGAGGCAGGTTTCGCCGAGGCCATGAGCGGCATCTACGTCAACATGATCTCCGACGCGCTCTATGGCAAGAACCTCACCTGGTACATGCTGGAACTGATTGGAGGCAACGCCACCTACATGTACGGAGACAACGGCAACTTTGCAGGTTTCTACTTCCACCCCGACAACAGCCACTACATGGAGAGCCTGCGCAACAGCGATGTGGACCCCATCTGGAACGAGCAGTACAACACCATCGCCAATGTGAACTCCGTGCTGAGCTGCATCGACGACAAGAAGAGTGTGTTCGAGGGCAACGACTACGAGGTGTTCAAGGGCGAGCTCCTGGGTCTGCGAGCCTTCCTCCACTTCGACCTCATGCGCCTGTTCGCCGATGCCTACAGCAGCAACAGCTATTCGGCCGAGAAGACCTACATTCCCTACGTCACCGAACTGACGAGCAACGTGCATCCGCTGCTGACCAACGACCAGGTGTGCGAGCTGATGCTGAAGGACCTGGAGGCCGCCAAGGAGTTGCTCAAGAGCGACCCCATGTACACGCTGACTTCTCCGTCGGAATATGTATGTTCCACGGTGACAGGCTCAGCAAGCTATCGCAACAAATACAACATCTACGACTGGCACAACCGACGTTTCCACTTCAACTACTATGCCGCCGTGGCTACCGAGGCCCGCATCTACCTGTGGAAGGGCGACAAGCAGAAAGCTCTGGAGTGCGCCTTGGAGGTCATCAACGCTCCCAAGGGAACCTTCACTTGGGTGGACCCCACGCTCGTCTCCAACGTAGCCAGTAGCAGTCAGTATGTGTCGCGCGACCGCACCTTCTGCACCGAGCAGATTTTCGCACTCAACATCAAGGACCTCGAAGACCGCATGGATGGTTACATCGTTCAGAATGAGAACTCCTTCGGTGGCACCAATGGCAACGTGGAGGGATTCAACGCCGACGTGTTCGACAATACTTCAAAACAGTATGACCTCCGGTACGCTTATCTGAAGACCACCTACACACGCTACAGCAACGTTTTCTACATCACCACCAAGTTCTGCAAGGACGACGATTACGACAATAGCTACTCCCCTTGGTCAGCCAACCGCATGCCGCTGATTCGCCTGTCGGAGATGTACTACATCGCAGCCGAGTGCGAGTCGGACCTCACGAAGGCCACCGCTTACCTCGAGACCGTACGCTCACACCGCGGTCTGCAGTCGCTGCCACTCTCCATCTCGTCAAGAACAGAGCTGCAGGACGAGATTGAGAAGGAATACTACAAGGAGATGATTGGCGAGGGGCAGACCTTCTACTACAACAAACGTCAGAACCAGGCTGTCAGCGCCTATGGAGCTTACGAGACGCCCACCACTGGGCCCGAGCTGTTCACCTTCCCGATGCCGGACGACGAGAAGACCTATGGCGGAAGAAATTAGTCAGTAATCACAAAAAGAAGATATTCGTATGAAAAAGATATTATATTACTTACTCCCGGCAGTGGCTGCGGTCAGCATTGCCAGCTGCTCCACCGATGAGATAGACAAATGGAGCTCCTCCACAGGATACGCCTGGTTCAGCGAGGAGAACGTGGACTTCACCTTCAAGAAGGCCCCGGATGTGGCCGTAGGCGAAGCTACTCTGGTGGGCATCCCCTTCACGGTAGCCACCACCCTCTCCGACAAGGACCGCACCCTGAACGTGGAAGTGGCAAAAGCCCCAGCCGACAACCGCACCAAGTACGAGTTGCAGACCCCGGCTGTGCTCCATGCCAACCACACATCGGACACCGTATGGGTGAAGGTGTGGAACGAGGAGCACCTCGACACCGTTCACGACACCATCAGTGTACGCATCGTAGCATCGGACAGTTTCCTGCCCGGCCTTGACGACAAAGTCAGCGCCAACCTCTGCCTCTACAACGGTTTCGCACGTCCGTCGTGGTGGGACGACGACGATGCCGTGTGGTACATAGGCAAGTTTGACCAAACGAAGATGGGCATCTACTACGCCGTATTTGGCAACGACGACGACCCGCGCGGCGAGAAAGGCACCTGGTACAGCAACATCGCTGTGACCTATGCCATCCAACTGCTCAACGACTACGTGACAGACAACGGCATCGTCTACCCCAAAGACGACCCCGACCATGCGGGCGAGGCTCCCTATTTTGGCTATGTATGGTAACAGGATGCGATTTATTTAACTAACAGACGAGCAAAACAATGAAAAAGTTCTATTTAAGCATAATGGTGGCACTGGGAATGATGACCAGCTGCTACGACGATAAGGGCAAAAATGATTTCGACAGCCCCATGGATGATGTGGAGATGATTATCCCCGAAACAGCCTATAGCGGCTCGCTGGGTGAGACCATTCACATCGAGCCTATTGTCAAGACCGCCATTCCCGAGAGCGACCTCGAGTTTATGTGGGAAGCAAAGGGCGATCTCTACAACGACCAAGGACGAGCCACCTTCTCACCATTGGTGGACACGGACAGCCAGGCCAAGGACCTCGACTACATCTGCCGCCTGGACGACAACATCACCAAACTCAACACCAGCTACACCTGTCGTCTCCACGCGCGCCAGAAGAGCACCGGACGCGACTTCTACAGCAGCAACACCTTCACCATTACCATTGCCGGTGTCACAGGCCTGATGGTGCTCTACGACGACGGTTCACAGAGCGACCTGGGTGTGTTGATGGCAGACGAGTTTATGCCTGCTGCAAACAGCATTCCCGAGAAGGCCAGTGCTGTTTCGGCAATGTACTCTAACAACAACGGTGGCGACAAGATGTCCGGCAAGGCTGTGAGCGTCGTGAATATGGTACCCGACTATTACTATGGCTCAACGGATAATTTCGACCTAGTGGCACGTACCACGGGCGGTTACTCCTTCCTCAGCAACACCAGTTTCACCAAGAAGGGCGACTGGAGCTACATGTTCTACCTGAGCGGTGACCGTGCCGTCAACCACAACAAACCGGATGGATTCATTGTCAATAGCAATAGCAGCTATTTCATCGCATTCGACGATGGCGAGATGTATGTCTGCAGCAACAACGAATATCCGTTCCTTTTCGCCGAAATCACACCCTCGAAACCTTGCGGCGACGGCAACTACATCGCCCTCGAGCCCCACTTACTCTTTATTTGGGGGTATGGTGGCGTGCAATACATGGGTTACAGCCGTGAGGTGAACGGAGCCAAACAGAAAGGCTTTATAGCCTACTCACAAATCTATCAGGGCTATTCTGCCGATTACGCCTCTACAATGAACACAGGCAACGACGTGGTCCCCTTCAATCCATCTGACATGAAGGCAGACTTGGTCCGTATGAACGTAGACGCAACCTATCATGTGATGGCTGTGATGAAAGGCGATAGCGACCACCCGAAGTATCCGGGCAAGAACTTCCTGGTAGAGCTTTACCCCAATGCCGATGCAAGCGGTGAGAGCGGATTGGCTGGAGTACCATTGTATATGCACGACATGTCCGGCTTCACCGACATCGACAAGGCTTTCGCTTTCGATTTCGGTTCCACTAAGAACATGTGCTACTACGCTACCCCGTCAGGCGTTTACCACTATGGTCACGACGACGCTACCCTCTATAGCCCCACAGCGCTGGAGATGACAGACGGCAGCGCACTGACCCTCGACGGCGAGGTTACCATGATGAAGATATTGGCGTCGCCCAACATCACCACTCATTATAGCGACGCCGTGCTGATGGTTGCCACGTGGAAGGACGGCGCTTCCACCCTCTATGC
>CAYZVH010000029.1:0-23815 GCA_964481755.1 uncultured Bacteroides sp.
TCGTACTTGATGACCTCGGCACGGATGAAGCCTTTCTCGAAGTCGGTATGGATGACACCGGCGCACTGCGGGGCCTTCCAACCCTTCTGATAGGTCCAGGCCTTCACCTCCATCTCGCCGGCGGTGATGAATGTCTCCAGGTTCAGTAGCTTGTAGGCGGCCTTTATCAGGCGGTTCACACCCGACTCTTCCAGACCAATCTCGTCGAGGAACAGTTGGCGCTCGTCGTAGGTCTCAAGCTCGGCAATCTCAGATTCTATCTTAGCTGCCACCACCAGCAGGTCGGCGTTCTCGTCCTTGATAGCCTCGCGCACCTGCTCCACGTAGTTGTTGCCGCTGACGGCGCTCGCCTCGTCCACATTGCAGACGTAGAGCACCGGCTTGGAGGTCAGCAGGAACAGCTCCTTGGCTATCTTCTGCTCGTCCTTGTTCTCGAACTGCACCGTGCGGGCGGACTTGCCCTGCTCCAGTGCCTCTTTGTAGCGCACCAGCACGTCGTAGGCCAGTTTCGCCTGCTTGTCGCCTCCCGTCTGGGCCTGTTTCTGCACCTTCTGGATGCGGCTTTCTATCGTCTCCAGGTCCTTCAGCTGCAGCTCTGTGTCTATAATCTCCTTGTCGCGGACAGGGTTCACGCTGCCGTCCACGTGCGTCACGTTGTCGTCGTCGAAGCAGCGCAACACGTGTAGGATGGCGTCTGTCTCACGGATGTTGGCCAGGAACTTGTTGCCCAGGCCCTCGCCTTTGCTGGCACCTTTCACCAGTCCGGCTATGTCCACAATCTCCACTGTGGTAGGCACGATACGTCCCGGGTGCACCAGCTCGGCCAGTTTGTTAAGGCGTTCATCGGGCACGGTTATCACACCCACGTTGGGTTCTATCGTACAGAAGGGGAAATTGGCAGCCTGTGCTTTCGCATTTGACAAGCAGTTGAAAAGCGTTGATTTACCGACGTTTGGCAGACCAACTATACCGCATTGTAAACTCATACTCTTATCTTGTTTTGATTAAATCTTAATAATTTTGCCGCAAAGATACAGATTTACCCTCAAAAACTTGGCTATTGACCGGAATTCTTTCTACTTTTGCGGACAGCAAAAGAACAACTACGAATTTAACTCGATATATGGAAACAGATTCTTTGATCACGTATGTTCATAGATTGCTGGGAAGTAACAGTATTTTCGATGCTACCAACTCCGCTTTGGTGATTGTAGACTCGGATTTGCACATCCTTTATCACAACAATGAACGGCTGAAGACTCAGTTTGGAAGGCTGTTGTGTCCTGGCGACTTGCTCCGCTGTATCAATGCCGTCAACTGCCCCGACGGTTGTGGCACCTCCTCTGTTTGTCCGCATTGCGACCTGCGATGCTCTGTAAACAATTCCCTGCAGCACATGATACCCATGATGCACACCGTAATTCTTACACGCGAAGACAATAAGCAAATGACACTGCACACCACCATCACTCCTTTTACTTATAAAGAAGATTCGTATGCGGCAGTCTTCCTCATCGAAATATCGGAACACATACAGATGCAGATGATCACGCGTGTGTTTTACCACGATATGATCAACCTCTCCAACTCACTGAAGAGCTTCATGAACATCTTGGAGCAAGACCCCAGCGAGGAGTTGTTTACTGAGGTAAAGAAGCTTAGTAACCAGATATATGACGAACTGGCGGCGCAGAAGGAGCTCTTCTATGCCCAGAGCGGTACGCTCAGCGCCGAGATGGCGGACATCTACCTGCGCGACTTCCTCAAGTTGGCCGAGCGCTCCATTCTGCCTATGGTGGAAAAGGCACACAAAAAGTACACGAAGACCGACGAGCGTTGCGATAATGTCTACATCCACACCGACAGCAAACTGCTCCACCGCGTGGTTATGAACATGGTGAAGAATGCCTCTGAGGCCACACCCGAAGGACATACGTTCAATATGCATGCCAGTGTGGACGAGGCAGGTGAATACTTTACCTTCCAGGTTCACAACGAGGGTGTCATACCTGAGGATATGCGCAAGAATATCTTCACCTTTGGCAACTCCACCAAAGGAACCAACCGCGGTATAGGTACCTACAGCATGCGCCTCTTCGGAGAGAATTACCTCCATGGTAAGGTATGGTTCACCACCAGCGAGGAGGAGGGAACCACCTTCTACCTGCGTCTGCCGATGGACGGTGTGCGCCGTTGCGAGGACTTGGAGGGAAATACCTATCGTGTAGAAGAATCTGAAATTTGATATTGATTATGCTGAAACATATCGTTATGTGGAAACTCAAGGAGCAGGCCGAAGGCAAGACCAAGGCCGAGAACGCTCTTTGGATGAAGGAACATCTGGAGGCTCTGATGGGCGTTGTCCCTCAGCTCCGTAGTGCCCACGTGGGCATCAACGTGGTGGCTTCGGACGGCAATTATGACGCCGTGCTGGTCTCCACTTTCGACAACGAGGCCGACTTGAACGCCTATAAGGTGCATCCGGCCCACGTAGCCGTGTCGAACTATTGCAAGTCCGTGCGCGAGAGCCGCGTGGCGATAGATTACTTCGAATAGTTAGTTTATAGATAAGACTTCCCCTGAATGCCCGTTTCGGTGCGTTTCAGGGGAAGTCTGTTTTTTGTCTGTCTGCTCGTAGGCAAACGCCACGTGTTACCTCACTGTCAAGCCCTTAGGTTGCAGCTCGCTGTTACCCTCTTGTATCTTGTTGAGCTTATAGTACTTTGTCATTATCCTATAGAAGGGGCTTTTGGCTTTCACTGCCTGGGGTGTGTCATACTGCGCCTCCCAGTCGTAATAGGCCACGTGATAGCCTTTTTCCAACAGTTTTCTGTCGGCTTTGGACAGTACTTTCGCCGTTGCCGGACGCCAGATCCAAGGCTTACCCTTCAGCGCACCTTCCTTGCCCGCAGTTTGCAGTTTCTCCGGCAACTGATTTGGAGCCACTACAATCGCTTCTTTTCCATGGAACTGAAATGTGTACTTATCGTACCCCTTTAACGTCGATTTTGAGCCTGGAAATGGCTTATTTGGCGTATATGTTGGTGGTTCTGTCCCTGTGAGCTTACGATAGATGACCGTGGCGATGCGTTGCGCTCCCTCTTCGTTGGGGTGAACACAGTCGGGGAAGCACTGCGGATAGGGCAGCAGAGGGGTGTGCAAGTCGATGATGTCCAGCTTCATGTCCGCCGCGATGCGGTTGATGGCCGGGATAATCTCCTGCACGATGGTGCTGTCGTTGATGGTCCACTGCACCTTGGTGGGCGGCACAGGGTAGCACAGATAGATTTTGGGGTGGGAGGGGAGTGCCTGAAAGGCTTTCACCATGGTGCGCATGTCGCCCTCGAACTCCTTTCCGTGCGCCGGCCAGTTCATGGTCTTGGTGTCGTTGGTGCCCAGTTTTATGGTCACGATGTCGGGGTTGAAGGCCAGCGCGTCCTTGTACATCTGCTCCTTCATGTAGGGACGGTCGCCGTTCATGAGCATTGTGCGGCCACTGAAACCGAAATTGCGTACATCGTAGCCCTCGCCCAACCATTGGGAAAGTATGCCTGGGTAGCTGTCCTGGAACTGATTCTTCACTCCCACACCTTGTGTGATGCTGTTGCCGATGCAGGCCACCTTCGTCAGTTTCTGTTGGGCCTGCAAGCCTACTGTGATGGCGAACGCCAGCAGCAGTCCGCCTAAGATTCTTTTAATCATCTCTTTATGTATTTATAATGGTTCATAATTCTCGCTCGTTATCAATGTGCCTCCAGCCAGTTGGCACCCCATCCGCAGTCGGCCACCAGGGGCACTCGCATGGCGTAGGCATGCTCCATCTCCTCGATGACGATGCGCTCCACCTGCTCCTTCTCCTCGGGGTAGACGTTGAAGTTCAACTCGTCGTGCACCTGTATGAGCATGGTCGACCGGAGTTTTGCCTCCATGAACCGACGGTAGATGCGTATCATAGCTATCTTCATGATGTCCGCCGCACTGCCCTGGATAGGCGCGTTGATGGCGTTTCGTTCGGCGTATCCACGCACCACGGCATTGCGCGAGTTGATGTCTGGCAGGTAGCGTTTGCGGTGGAATATGGTCTCGATGTAGCCCTGCTGACGTGCCGTCTCGATGCTCTTGTCCATGTAGCGTTTCACGTCCGGATAGGTCTCGAAGTATCCGTCTATCAGCTCCTTAGCCTCTTTGCGGTCTACCTCCATCCGCTCTGCCAGACCGAAGGCGGAGATGCCGTAGATGATGCCGAAGTTGGCTGTCTTGGCCTTCCGGCGCTCGGTCTGCGTGACCTCTTCGATGGGTTTCTTGAATACCTTGGCAGCGGTGGCCGCATGGATGTCCGACCCATTGTTGAAGGCTTCTATCATGTTATGGTCTCCGCTCAGGTGAGCCATGATGCGGAGCTCTATCTGCGAATAGTCGGCGGAGAAGAACAGACAACCGTCGTCCGGGATGAAGGCCTTGCGAATCTCCTTTCCGTCCTCGTTGCGGATGGGGATATTCTGCAGGTTCGGGTTGCTCGAGCTGAGTCGTCCCGTGGCCGCCACCGCCTGGTTGAAGGAGGTGTGAATCTTGTTCGTCCTCGGGTTTATCAGCGTCGGCAGGGCATCGATGTAGGTGCTCAACAGTTTCTTTAACCCTCTGTAATCAAGTATCTTGCCCACGATGGGGTGGGCGTGGCGCAGACTTTCGAGCACCTCTTCCGATGTGCTGTACTGTCCCTTACTCTTGGTCTTCTTCGCCTTGTCGGTTATCTTCAGTTTGTCGAACAACATCTCGCCCACCTGTTTGGGTGAGGAGATGTTGAAGGACTCACCTGCCAGTGCGTAGATCTCCTTCTCTATCTCGTTCATCCGTTCGGTGAAGAGGGTAGAGGTCTGCTGCAGCGAGTTGGTGTCGATGCGCACGCCGTTCCACTCCATGTAAGCCAGCACGGGAACAAGCGGCATCTCTATCTCCTTGAAGAGTTTCTCGCAGTCGTTTTCCTGCAGCTCCTTCTCCAAGCGGTTCTTCAGTTTCAGTGTCACGTCCGCATCCTCGCAAGCATATTTGTACACACTCTCGGGCGACAGCTCCCGCATGTTCTTCTGATTTTTCCCTTTCGGTCCTATCAACTCCTCTATCTTGATGGTGTCGTAGTGGAGATAGATCTCGGCCAGGTAGTCCATGCCATGATGTAGGTCGGGCTGTAACACGTAGTGGGCTATCATGGTGTCGAAGAGCTCGCCCTTCACCTCCACTCCATAGCGACGTAACACTAGCATGTCGTACTTGATGTTTTGCCCTACCTTCGTCGTTGACTCATCCTCCAGTACACACTTGAACTCATTAACTATTTTTTGCGCTTCGTCTTGGTCCGTAGGTACTGGAACGTAGTAAGCCTCGTTTTCTTCTGTTGCGAAGCTCATTCCCACCAATTCGGCCTCTATGGCGTTGGTCGATGTGGTTTCCGTGTCTAGACTGAAGATTTTCGCTGTCAATAATATTTGTAATAATTCGCTGCGTTTAGCTTCAGTATCAACGAGTTGGTAGTGGTAAGCGGTCTCTTCTAACCGTGTGAGATTTGAATATTTTTCGTCTCCTGTGCCCTCGTCCGCAAATAAATCAAAGAAATCGCCTTGTATCGGTCCCTTCGTCGACTTGGTTGGAGCGCTTGGCTTGTCCTTCTTGAAAATTCGGTCGAGGAGGTTCTTGAACTCCATCTCCGTAAAAATATTCCGGAGTGCCTCTTCGTCGGGTTCACTCTTCTCCAGTTCCTCCATGTTTAGTTCAACGGGTACGTTCGTGTTGATTGTTGCCAAAAACTTCGAGAAGGCAATCTGCTCTTTGTTCGTCTCCACTTTTTCTTTGAGCGACCCCTTCAGTTCCGACGTACGGCTGAGTAGGTTCTCAATGCTGCCGAACTGGGCTATCAACTTCTGGGCGGTCTTCTCTCCCACACCAGGGCAACCGGGGATGTTGTCAGCGCTGTCGCCCATCAGACCCAGCATGTCTATCACTTGCGAGGGACGTTCTATCTGGAACTTCGCTTTGATCTCCTCCACGCCCATCACGTCGAAGTCCTTGTCGCCATACTTCGGTCGGTACATGTAGACGTGATCGCGCACCAATTGACCATAGTCCTTGTCGGGGGTCATCATGTAGGTGTCAATCCCTTGAGCGCCAGCTTTTAAGGCTAAAGTGCCTATCACATCGTCCGCCTCGAAGCCACTCATTTCTAGAATGGGGATGTGGTAAGCCCGTATGATTTCTTTGATGATAGGCACCGAGTCCTTTATCACCTCTGGGGTGGCCTCCCGCTGTGCTTTGTACTCAGCGTAAGCCTCGTGGCGGAAGGTCGGTCCCGCGGGGTCGAAGGCTATACCTATATGTGTAGGTTTTTCTTTGTTCAGCACCTCCTCCAACGTGTTGACGAAACCCAGTATGGCCGAAGTGTTGAAGCCCTTCGAGTTTATCCTGGGAGCCTTGATGAAGGCATAGTATGCCCTGTATATCAGCGCGTAAGCATCTAGTAAAAAGAGTTTCTCCATGTTTCGTTTCATATTTTTAATCTGTAAAATTACTAAAAATAGAGCTATTACATATTTTTATTACTAATTTTGTGCCGAAAATATTTAATATGGATAGAAACGGTATCATACTAGCCCCTATAGAAGCGGAGTTTCAGACCTTTAAAGAACTGTTCAAAGACTCTTTCCAGTCCACCAATCCGCTGCTGAAGTCGGTGTTCGACTATTTGCTCCAACGCAAGGGCAAGATGATGCGCCCTATCCTTACCCTCTTGGTAGCCAAGGATTTCGGGCCTATCAGTCAGGCAACTTACCACGCTGCCCTCACCTTGGAGATGCTCCACAGCGCTAGTTTGATTCACGATGATGTGGTGGACGAGAGCCACGAGAGGAGAGGGCAGAAGTCCGTCAACGCCATCTACGACAACCGTGTGGCCGTGTTGGTGGGCGATTATATGCTCTCTTCGGCCCTACAACACTCGGCCCTGACAAGCCACATCGATGTGGTGAACGCCATTTCGCAGCTTGGCAAAGACCTCTCCGAAGGTGAGATTCTGCAACTCTCCAACATCCGCAATCAGGCCCTGTCCGAGGCCGTTTACTTCGACATCATCCGTATGAAAACGGCTGCTCTGTTCTCCACTTGTGCAAAAATCGGAGCCATGACCGCCCCGCATGCGACGGCAGAGGACGTGGAACGCTTCCGCTTGTTCGGCGAGAAAGTGGGCATTTGCTTCCAGATAAAGGACGATATCTTCGACTATTATAAGAACGACGCTGTGGGTAAACCTACTGGAAATGATATGCTTGAGGGTAAACTCACCTTGCCGGCACTCTACGTGGTGACTCACACTGATAACCAGGAGATTCTGGATTTGGTGGCTAAGGTGAAGGACTTGAAAGCAACATCTGCCGACGTGGAACGTCTCACCCAGTTTACCAAGGACAACGGCGGTATAGAGTATGCCGAGCAGGTGATGATGCGCTATAAACAAGAAGCGTTGCTCCTGCTCACCGAAGTGAAGAACAACGCTGTCCGTGAAGCCCTTACAGCCTACGTGACTTACGTCATCGAACGTGAGGTCTGAGCCTCTTGGCTTCTGATTTTTCTTATCGTATTTTCGTGCATAAATGTATCGGCTGAAATGAGTATATACTCAACAGGTCGAGAGTATATATTCTTTTGCCCGAGAGCATATACTCTCGGGGCCTTGAGTATATGCTCATTTTTTCGGTAGCTTACGGATGAACTTTTGCAAGCTTGCGAGCCGTCCCGTGGTACCGTATCCGTTAGAAGAATTTCGTCTCCTTGCCCAGTATTTCGCTCAGCAATAGGTTCGCCAGACGGCTTGTGCCGATGCGGAAGAGGCTGTTATGGAGCCATTCCTTACCCAGAACTTCCTTCACGATGGTGTAGTAGATGATGGCGTCCTGCACCGTATTGATGCCTCCTGCGGCCTTGAATCCTACCTTGCGGTCCGTCTCGTCGCAATACTCGCGGATGGCTTTACACATCACGTAAGCGGCCTCTGGGGTGGCTCCGGTTTCTATCTTACCTGTGGAGGTTTTGATGAAGTCAGCGCCCGAATACATCGCTAGGATAGAGGCTTTTTTAATGTTCGATGCTGTGCCGAGAGCTCCTGTTTCCAGTATCACTTTCAGTTTCTTCTCGCCGCAGAGGTCCTTCAGCTCCTCTATTTCGTCGCACATGTCCTCGTAGTTGCCGCTCAGGAACTTGCCCACGGGGATCACGATGTCTATCTCCGTAGCCCCTTCGTGCAGCGCCATGGCTGTCTCCGCTATCTTCACCTCGGTGAAGGTCTGCGACGACGGGAATCCGGCTGATACACAAGCCACGTTCACCTCTTCCACCTCCAGCGATTGGCTCACGATGTTGGCGAAACAAGGGTATACAC
Source organism: uncultured Bacteroides sp. (assembly GCA_964481755.1). GTDB lineage: Bacteria > Bacteroidota > Bacteroidia > Bacteroidales > Bacteroidaceae > Phocaeicola_A. The sequence goes on from CAYZVH010000029.1 coordinate 8,423, forward strand.
AGATGGCTGCCACGTTCTTCAGGTCGGGGAATTTGTCCTCGAAGTCGTTCACCCGTTCCGTGAATTTCAGCACGCTCTCCTCACTATCGGTGGTCTTCAGTGTGGTGAGGTCGATACAGTTGAAGAGGAACTTCTTCACCTCCATCGTGTTGTTCTTTTCTGCCTTTTCTATGAGCCGTTGTGTGGCTGTCTTCACCTCCTTGTCGTCCAGCTCGGTGACGTATTTCTTCAGAGCCTCGTCGTACTTGCTCTGTTCAACGCTTTCGCTGCGTTCTATTTCCAAATTTCCCATAATCTATATCTTGTTTATCTGTTTATTCCTCCTTATTTTCCGTCAGTTTGGGGTTGTTTTTGTGCCGCTCCTTGTCCCGCGCGGTCTTCTTGGCAAGGTTCTTCTCGAAGGCTTCCGTCAGGTTCACTCCCGTCTGGTTTGCCAGGCAGATAAGCACCCATAGCACGTCCGCCATCTCGTCGCCAAGGTCGTGTTTCTCACCCTCTTTGAACGATTGGTCACCATACGTGCGTGCCATGATGCGTGCCAGTTCGCCCACCTCTTCCGTCAGTACGGCCATGTTGGTCAACTCGCTGAAATAGCGCACTCCGTAGGTCTTTATCCAATTGTCGACAATGCGTTGAGCTTCGTCCAGTTCCATCACTACGTCCTCCTTTATTCCTTGTTTTTAGTATCCATACAGATGGTCACGGGGCCGTCGTTTATCAGCTCCACCTTCATGTCCGCACCGAATTCGCCGGTCTCAATCTGCTTGCCCAGCGCGATGCTCAGCTCGTCGCAGAAGCTGTTGTAGCGCGGGATGGAGATTTCGTGCTTGGCCGCGCGGATGTAGGAGGGGCGGTTGCCCTTCTTATACGAGGCGAACAGTGTGAACTGACTGATGGCCAGGATGTCTCCTCCGGCCTCGATGATGGAGCGGTTCATCACCCCGTTGTCGTCGTCGAACACGCGTAGATTGACTATCTTGTGGCAGAGCCATTCGATGTCCTCTTGTGTATCTTCTTCCTCCACGCCAACCAGTATCATGAATCCCTTGCCGATGCTGCCTTTCGCAGTCCCGTTGATGGTGACGGACGCCTGGCTGACGCGTTGAATAACTACTCTCATATCGTTGTGGTTTATTTGTTGCAAAGATAGCGACACTGCCGTTTCTATCCAATAAGCACGTAGCGGTTTATGGCTTTCTTTTCAATTCTTTGGCTATAGTGCCGCTTTTTATTTCCCTAACTAGGAAAATATTTTTCTCTGACTAGGAAAATTATTTTTGCTAGGCAGGGAGATGGATTTTGCCAACTAGGGAGATCGTTTCATCTAGATGGTCCTATGACTTTGATTGATTTTACTTCACTCCGTGGTTGCGAGGCCTTCTTTTACGGTCTTTGCCTTGGCTTCACCCACCACTTTCGCTAGTTCTTCTAGTGTGGCCTCACGAATGCGTTTTACGCTCTTGAACTCGCGCAATAGGGCAGTCTTGCTTTTCTCGCCGATGCCTTTGATGCTGTCCAAGGCCGATGCGGTCTGCCGTTTGCTGCGTTTGTTGCGGTGGAAAGTGATGGCGAAGCGGTGCACCTCCTCTTGTATCTGCTCCAGCAAGTGAAAGAGCGGACTGTTTTGTTTCAGTCCGATGGTCATGGCTGGGAAGCCATAGAGCAGTTCGGCTGTGCGGTGGTGGTTGTCCTTTGCCAGGCCGGCGATAGGGATACTGAGCTGTAGCTCGTCCTCTACCACCTCGCGCACTACCTCCATTTGTCCCTTACCACCATCGGTGATGATAAGGTCCGGCAGGGGAGTGCCCTCGTCAATAGCCCGCTTGTATCGGCGTCGCACCACCTCTTTCATCGACGCATAGTCGTCCGGACCCTCCACGGTCTTGATGTTGTAGGTGCGGTAGTCCTTTTTCGAAGGCTTGGCCTTCTTGAATACCACGCAAGCGGCTACAGCATCTGTTCCGCTGATGTTGGAGTTGTCGAAGCACTCTATTTGGTAGGGTAGGCGTTCCAACTTCAGTTCCTGCTGTATCTCCTTCATCAAGCGGACGCTCTTCTGCTCGGGATTCAGCTTCTCGGCCTGCTTCAGTCGGTCCACCTTATACTGTTTCACGTTTAGCTGCGACAGCTCCAGCAGTTTCTTTTTATCGCCTCGTTGCGGCACCGTAAAGGTGACGTTGCTCAGCTCGATGTCCACCTCGAAAGGTACGATAATCTCGCGTGACAGGCTCTTGTAACGCTCCCTCATCTCGATGATGCCCATCGTGAGCAACTCCTCGGTGGTCTCCTCCAGCCGTTTCTTATACTCGAACGTGAATGCCTGGTTGATGCTGCCGTTGGTGATGTGCAGGTAGTTTATGTAGGCCGTCGTCTCGTCCTCCTCGATGGAGAATACATCTATATTATGCAGTGTGACGTTCACCACCTCGCTTCGGGAGCGGTATCCTTCGATTAAATCGTACTTCTCCTTTATCTTCTGGGCCTCCTCGAACCGCATCTCCGCTGCCAACTGCTGCATCTCCTCCAGCATGCCTTGGCTGATGGCCTTGGTGTTGCCCTTCAGGATCTCCTTCACCTCGGCGATGTTCTTCATGTATTCATCGTGCGATATCTTTGCGATGCAGGGTGCTTTGCAGTTCTTGATGTGATACTCCAGGCAGGGAGCGAATTTGCCATGGCTGATGTTCTCCGGTGTCAGCGTCAGGTTGCACGAGCGGATAGGGTAGAGTTTCTTGATGAGTTCCAGCACGGCGTACATCGATGGCAGATGACTGTAGGGACCATAATAGAAACTTCCGTTGCGGACGATGCGCCGTGTCTTGAAGATGCGGGGAAAGTATTCGTTGCTCACGCAGATGGACGGATAGGTCTTGTCGTCCTTCAGCAACACGTTGTAGCGTGGCTTGTATTTCTTGATAAGGTTGTTCTCCAACAGCAACGCATCCTCCTCGGTGTTGACCACAATGTAGCGGATGTCCGCAATCTTGCTCACCAGCATCCGCGTCTTGTTGGAGGTGTGCTCCTTGCTGAAGTATGAATAGACCCTTCGCTTCAGGTTCTTTGCCTTGCCCACATAGATGATGATACCCTCGGTGTTCAGGTATTGATAAATGCCAGGCCCGTCCGGAAGGTTCTGCACGATACCCTTCAGATAGTTCTCCGTTTCTGTTCTATCTTTCTTTTCCATCTCTATGTGGTATTACTCTTTAGCCTATTTATCGAATCACCGCTATGCTTTTAACAAACTTCATTCGACCTAAAGTCCCTATCATCAAATGGTTTCTTTGTGAATTGTTTCACGTGGAACAAATGAAATATGCCCGTTTTCACCGGTTGTTTCACTTGCGGAGTAGCACGAGCAGTACGTTGATGTCGCTTGGGGAGATGCCCGGGATGCGGCTTGCCTGTGCGAGCGTCTCGGGGTCGATACGCTTCAACTTCTGGCGAGCTTCGGTGGAAAGGGCATTTAGTGTGTCGTAGTCGAACTTGCCCTTTATGCGGATGCTCTCCAGCCGGGAGGTCTTCTCTGCGATGAAACGCTCCCGCTCTATGTAGCCCTTGTACTTTATCTGTATCTCGGTTGCCTCGATGATTTCACCCTTTCTATCGGTAATTTCACTCAGCACCCTGGCGAAGGGCTCTATGTAGTTGGCGATGTTCTCTAGCGTTATCTGCGGACGGCTGATGAGGTCCACCAGCTTGCAGCCTTGCTGCAGTGGGGTAGTTCCCAGCGCCGCCAGGCCGGCGTTGATAAGTGCCGGCTTCACGGAGAAGCCCTCGGTGAATTGGATGATTCTCTGCACCTGCTCGCGCTTCTGCACCATCCGCTGGTAGCGGTCGGCCTTGGCCAGGCCCAGTTTATACGACCTCTCCGTCAGTCGCATGTCGGCATCGTCCTGCCGCAGCAGGATGCGGTATTCGGCCCGGGAGGTGAACATGCGGTAGGGCTCGTCCACGCCCTTGGTCACCAGGTCGTCGATGAGTACGCCGATGTAGGCTTCGTCGCGCCCCAGTGTGAAGGGTTCGCCGCCCACACAATTGATGTGGGCATTGATGCCGGCGATGATGCCTTGACCGCCTGCCTCCTCATAGCCGGTGGTGCCGTTGACCTGTCCGGCAAAGAAGAGGTTCTTGATAATCTTCGATTCCAACGAGTGCTTCAGCTGCGTAGGGTCGAAGTAATCGTACTCGATGGCGTAGCCCGGACGGTAGATGACCAGGTCCTTGAAGGCGGGAATCTTGTGCAGCGCCTCCAACTGGATGTGGATAGGCAGCGACGAGGAGAAGCCGTTCAAGTAGAGCTCCTGGGTGGTCTCGCCCTCGGGTTCCAGGAAGAGCTGGTGTTGCCCTTTGTCGGGGAAGGTTACTATCTTTGTCTCTATGCTAGGGCAGTATCGTGGGCCGATACTCTTGATTTGTCCGTTGAAAAGGGGAGAGTCTGGCAGTCCGTCGCGCAACACCTGGTGCACAGCCTCGTTGGTGTAGCAGGTCCAGCACTGCAGTTGCTTCAGCTTGCGGGGTTCGCCCATGAAGGAGAACTGGTGGAAGTCCTGCTCGCCGTCCTGTGTGTCCATCAGCTCGTAGTGCACGCTGCGTCCGTCTATGCGCACCGGTGTGCCGGTCTTCATGCGGCCTGCCTTCACCCCGTGTCGTGTGATGGATTCGGTCAGATGGAGCGAAGCTGGCTCGGCAACCCGTCCGCCTTGCAGCTGGGTGCGTCCGAAGTGGAGCAGTCCGTTGAGGAAGGTACCTGCCGTCAGCACCACGGCTTTGGCATGGAATGTCACATCCAGGTAGGTCACCACGCCGGTCACCTCACCATTCTCCACCAGCACCTCTTTCACCTGATCTTGCCAGATGTGGAGGTTGGGGATGTTCTCGAGCACCTCGCGCCAGGCCCAGATGAACTTCCCGCGGTCGCACTGGGCGCGTGGGCTCCACATGGCTGGACCCTTTGAGCGGTTCAGCATGCGGAACTGTATGGCTGTGCGGTCGGTCACCAGACCCATATAACCGCCCAGCGCGTCTATCTCGCGCACGATCTGGCCCTTGGCGATGCCGCCTACGGCAGGGTTGCAGCTCATCTGCGCAATCTTGTTCATATCCATGGTAATCAGGCAGGTGCTCGATCCCAGGTTGGCTGCGGCAGCCGCCGCCTCGCATCCCGCGTGACCCGCTCCGATCACGATAACGTCATAGTTGAATTCCATCATTGTATCTCAATACTTTCGTAACGTGGTGCAAAGGTATGAATTATTTTCGTTCGTTCTCACTCACACGTGCCCTTGCTGGGAGAAACCGCTCCACATATTTTGTGCAAGTTGCAGCTTGTAGTATCTTTGCAGCCGAATTAAATAATAGTAAATGAAGACATTTGAAGAGTTAGGCGTTTCCGAGGAAATACTTAAAGCGATTAAGGAGATGGGTTACGAGACCCCGATGCCCGTACAGGAGGAAGTGATTCCCTATTTGTTAGGAAACGGAAATGATGTGGTGGCGCTGGCACAGACCGGCACAGGCAAGACAGCCGCCTTTGGATTGCCACTCATCCAAAAGATTGACGTAAGCGACCGCGTGCCTCAGGCGCTTATCCTTTGCCCCACCCGGGAACTGTGCCTGCAGATAGCGGGCGATTTGACCGATTACTCGAAGTATATCGACGGCTTGCGTGTGCAACCCGTCTACGGAGGCTCCTCCATAGAGACTCAGATACGTAACCTGAAGCGTGGCGTGCACATCATCGTGGCCACGCCGGGACGACTCATCGACCTCATGGAACGCCGCACGGTAGACCTCTCCACCGTACGCGACGTGGTGATGGACGAGGCCGACGAGATGCTCAACATGGGATTCACCGACAGCATTAACACCATCTTGGCCGAGGTGCCCGAAGACCGCAACACTCTGCTCTTCTCCGCTACCATGAGCCCGGAGATCTCGCGCATCTCGAAGAACTACCTCCACGATGCCAAGGAGATTGTCATCGGTGTGAAGAACGAAGGCAGCAAGAATGTGAACCATGTATACTTTATGGTACACGCTAAAGATAAGTACTTGGCACTCAAGCGAATAGTAGACTATTACCCACAGATATACGGCATCATATTCTGTCGCACCCGCATCGAGACGCAGGAGATTGCCGACAAGCTGATACAGGACGGCTACAACGCCGACTCGCTGCACGGCGAGCTCTCGCAGGCCCAGCGCGACCTGGTGATGCAGAAGTTCCGCCAGCGCCACCTGCAGCTGCTGGTAGCTACCGATGTGGCTGCCCGCGGACTGGATGTGGACGACCTCACACACGTCATCCACTACGGCCTGCCCGACGACACCGAGAGCTACACACACCGCAGCGGACGTACGGGACGTGCCGGCAAGACGGGAACCTCCATAGCCATCATGAACCTGCGCGAGAAGAGCAAGATGCGTGCTATAGAGAAGATTATCGGTAAAAAGTTCACGGCGGGCGAGCTGCCTACCGGCAAGCAGATCTGTGAGAAGCAGCTGCTGAAGATGATCGACGAGATAGAGAAGGTGAAGGTGGACGAGGACGAGATTGCCGACTTCCTGCCCGACGTGTACCGCAAACTGGAGTGGCTGGAGAAGGAGGACATCATCAAACGTATGGTGTCGCGCGAGTTCAACCGCTTCCTCGACTACTATAAGAATGCTCCAGAGATAGAGGTTCCCTCCGACTCACGACAGGCCAAAGAACCGAAAGAACGTGGCGAGAAGCGTGGTCAGCGCAGCCGTAAGCCCGAGGCGGGCTATGCACGTCTGTTTCTCAACATGGGCAAGACCGATAACTTCTATGCCGCACAGGTGATAGACCTGGTGAACAAACACACCCGGGGCAAGAAGATAGAGATAGGCCGCATCGACCTGATGCAGAACTTCTCCTTCTTCGAAGTGCCTGAGGACCAGGCGGATGACGTAATCCGTGCCTTGGACCGAACCTCCGTGGGCGGTCGTAAGGTGGTAGTGGAACGTGCCGAGGAACAGGAGCCGGAAGAGGGCAAATCCCGTAGCCGTGCCAAGCGAGGCGATGCCGCTGAGGGTCGCAGAGAGCGCCGCAGCAGCAAGTCTGGGGATTACGGTAAGGGTAAGTCCGCCGAACGCGGTAAAGGCAAATCCGCCGAATACGGCAAGGGAAAAGGCGATGCCCGTAAGGAGAAGCCCGTGAAGGAGAAGTCCCGCAAGAAGAGTCGTGAGGAGCAGGAGTTTGTGCCCGTCCGTGCCTCCAAGAAGAAGGACGACTGGCGCCAGTTCTTCCAAGGCAACGACAAAGGCTTCAAGGACGACGAGCCCGACTTCAGCGAAGAGGGTTGGGCCATCCGCAAGCCCCGCAAGAAATAAGGTTTACTTACGCTGACAAGTGCGTACCTGTGGGTCGCTTTTTTAGAGGGCCCAGGGGGCGTTGCTCAGAGAAGTATACTTCAATGGCCAATGAAGTATACTTCAACAGCCGATGAGGTATACTTCTCGGTCTGTTGAGGTATACTTCTTTTTTTATGTGCCTCAGGCTTATTTTGGGGCCCTATTTAGGAGTTTTGTGGCCGAGCAAAGGCTCACCCGTTAGCGGAAATACTTGCCCACGACGGGGAGCTGCTTCAGCGGCAGGTCCTTGTGGAGGATGTAGGCCACAAACACGAGCAACAGCAGGGTGCGGATAGGTAGCAGAATCCACAGACTGCTGAACGGAATCAGCTCCGCTACGGCATAGAGCACGGCCGCCAGCAGTACATATTTGACGATTCCGACCAAATCGTAGCGGATGGGATACTTCCGTTGTCCCACAAAATAGGAGAGGAGCATGGCCACACCATAGCCCGCAAAGCCTGCCCAGGCGCACGCCATGTAGCCGTAAACCGGCACAAACACCACGTTCACGCCGATGAGCACGGCACAGCCCGCAAACGAGAAGTAGGCACCCCAGCGGGTCTGGTCGATGAGCTTATACCAAAACGAGAGGTTGAAGTAGACACCCATGAAGATTTCCGCTATCATCACTATCGGTACCACCCGCAGGCCCGACCAATAGTCCGGTGCCAGGATGTACTTCAGAACGTCCAAGTAGAACATCACTGCTAGAAAAGCCAGTAGCGTGAAGATGACGAAGAACTTCATCGCCTTGGCATAGACCATCCGGCTGTCAGCATCCTTGCTCTTGCCGAACACAAACGGCTCGTAGGCGTAGCGAAACGCCTGCGTCAGCATGGCCATAATCATCGCTATCTTGCTGCAGGCACCGTAGATGCCCAACAGCTTCTGTCCCTCCGTGGCGTCGGGATAGATGTGGCGGAAGATAATCTTGTCCGCCACCTGGTTGAGGATGCCTGCGATACCTAATATAAGGATAGGATAGGAGTAGCTGAGCATACGCCGGGCCAGAATGCGGTCGAATCCGCCCTTGAAATGTAGCTGCGGCACGAGCAGCACCATGATGATGGAGGTGCAGATGAGGTTGAACAGGAAGGCGAAGAAAACGTCCTTTCCACCGAGGAACACATAGTAGACCACGTTGATGGCGATGTTGAGCACGATGAAGAGCATCTTCAGTGCCGCGAAGTGCAGCGCCCGTTGCTTGTAGCGCAGGTAGGCGAAGGGGATGCTTTGGAAAGCGTCCATGGCCACCACCCACACCATCATGCCGACGTACCATGGATGGTCGGCGTAGCCGGTGAATTGGGCTATTTGTGGCAGGAAGAGTGTGCAGAGCAGGGCAAACAGTAGCGAGGTGGACCCCACCATGGTCAGTACCGTGGAGTAGACCCGCTCGGGCTGCTCGTTCTCCTTGTTTACAAAGCGGAAGAAGGTGGTCTCCATGCCGTAGGTGAGCACCACCATCAGCAGGGCTGTCCACGCGTAGACTTCGGTGATGACACCATATCCGCCCGATGCCGCCGACATGGCGGCGGCGTACACCGGCACCAGCAGGTAGTTGAGAAACCGTCCCACAATACTGCTGATTCCATAGATGGCCGTATCCTTGGCCAATGATTTCAAGTTTGCCATAACGTGTTGTTAGTTTATCATTCTGTCTGTCCGAAGAGGTCGCCCATCGGTGTGATGCGGGTGCGCCCCAGGTGCTTGTAGGCCAGCTCCGTCACCTCACGTCCGCGGGGCGTGCGTTTGATGAAGCCCTCCTTTATAAGGAAAGGCTCGTAGACCTCCTCCAGAGTGCCTGCGTCCTCGCCCAGCGCCGTGGCGATGGTGGAGAGTCCCACCGGTCCGCCCTTGAACTTGTCGATGATGGTGCAGAGTATTTTGTTGTCTATCTCATCGAGTCCGTAGCGGTCGATGTTGAGCGCTTCCAGGGCGAAGGCGGCAATCTTCATGTCGATGCGACCGGAGCCGCGGACCTGTGCGAAGTCGCGCACCCGTCGCAGCAGGGCGTTGGCTATACGGGGCGTACCACGGCTGCGCGAGGCTATCTCGCCGGCCGCCTCGGCGTCGCAGGGCACGTTCAGTATATGTGCCGAGCGCTGGATGATGTCCGCTATCAGTTCGTTGTCGTAGTACTCCAGGTGTAGGTTGATGCCGAAGCGGGCCCGCAGAGGGGCTGTCAGCAGTCCACTGCGGGTGGTGGCACCCACCAGCGTGAAGGGGTTGAGGTCTATCTGTATGCTGCGTGCCGACGGACCTTTGTCTATCATGATGTCTATCCGATAGTCCTCCATGGCGGAGTAGAGATACTCCTCCACTACGGGTGACAGTCGGTGGATTTCATCGATGAAAAGGACATCATTGGGCTCCAGTGAGGTGAGAATGCCTGCCAGGTCGCCCGGCTTGTCGAGCACAGGGCCGGAGGTAATCTTGAATCCCACCCCCAGTTCGTTAGCGATGATGTTGCTCAGGGTGGTCTTTCCCAGTCCCGGAGGGCCATGGAGTAGGGTGTGGTCCAGCGGTTCGCCGCGCAGGCGGGCTGCTTCCACGAACACCCGTAGGTTGCTCACTACCTTCTCCTGTCCGCTGAAATCCTTGAAGCTGAGCGGGCGCAGGGCGTTCTCAAAGTCGCGCTCCTTACTGGTGAGCTGCTGATTGCGTATGTCGAAATTTTCTTCCATTGTCTTGCTATGATGCGTTAGGCAGTGCAAATGTATACAAAATCGGTTGAAAGTAGCCTTGCTTTTGCTGTTTCGATAAAAAGTCCACTTTCTGTCACGGTTAAATAACCTTAAAACGGATGTCGTGACGGCAGATTACACAACCGTGACGATGGATTACACAAATTCGGATACGGATTCGCTTACTTTGCCCACGAAAGTTCCTCTCGGGGAATCAACCGGTGCTTCGAGGGTCTCAGACCTACCCTAGCACAACCATGAAAAATCTGATTTAACGTCTATTCCAGTCACCTCGTGGGGGCCGGGATACTTAAATAATATAGAGACTAATTAAAAAACATTATGTTTAACCTTTAACAAAGCTTTATGAAACAATCAATTATGCTAAGAAAAGCACAAGGGCTGTTACTGGCTTCTGGCTTATTTCTTTTAGGCAGTTGTGCCATTGGCTATGATTCGCCCAATGGTTTTGATGTTGGAGTAAGAAATACGCAGATGGTGACGCCAGATTCTTTCTCTTATTCCATTGACAAGACAGGTACCACAGCAACGGTCAGCTGGCCGCTGGTGGTGGGTGCCAAGTATTACGAGGTATCGTTCTACAACGTGGACGACCCCGAGAACCCTGTCATAGTGGACGATTATGACAAGAAGCTGGTGGACGGCACCAGCATGAAGGTGAGTGTTGCCGAGGACTGCAACTACAAGATGGAGATTCGTACCATCGGTAACTCGGAACTGGGCAACATCGACGACCCCGAGCCTGTGGTTCACTCACTCACCACATTGGTGCAGTCCGTTGCCACCATCCCCAATGGTTCGGACATTTACGAGTACCTGCAGGAAAATCCGTTGCCTGCTGCCACATCGAAGGAAGTTGCCATTGACCTGGAGGCTGGCGGCACCTACACCTGCAGTGGTCAGGTGGACTTTGGCGGCCAGAAGATGACCTTCCGTGGCAATAAGCTCAACCGTGCTACCGTGAAGATGACAAAAGGTGGAGCATTCTGCACCTATTCGGGTCTGAAGCTTAAGTTCCTCAACTTCGACTGCGCCGAGTCTGAGGCCGAGTCGCTCATCTTCATGAGCAACAAGGATCTGCCCAACAGCATCAAGTCGCAGAACATGGGTAAATATTACCGTGACGGAAAGGATATCAAGGATATCTACATGGTGGAAGACCCCATCTACATCTCCAGTTGTTGGATTAAGGACCTGCCGAAAGCTATCATCCACGACAATGGCGTGCAAGTGGCTTACTGGAACTTCACTATCTCTGACTGCATCATCCAGCAAAAGAACAGAGGTAATTCTCCGTTCATCAACCTGTTCAAGAAGGGACGCATGATTAAGGAGATTGAGTTCAAGAACTCTACCATATTCAATACACTTGACGCAGGTGGCTACTGGCTCCGTTACAACAACCAGTCGAACGCTAACCCGGTGAAGACCTTCGGTAACAAGACCAGTGAGTATAGCAACAGCTCGGTGACGGTGACCAACTGCACCTTCAGCAAGACCTTCTCGAAGGACAAAAAGATGGCCAACAACAACCGTTACAGCTCCACCAGCACCACGGTCAGCCATTGTGTGTTCTACGATGTTTCCGGCATCCGTCAGTGGTTGTCCTATGGTACCACGAAGAAGTATAGCTTCAACTTCTACTACGCCTTCACCGCTCCTGACTCACAAGACCTGACACAGAAGGATACGGGTGGTTCGCCTTTCGCTTCTGAGTACGATCCGAAGTTCGGCGGCGATGTGACACAGTCGCTCGACCTGACACAGCCCAACGGTGGTGTGAACTTCACCCCGGGCGAGTACCAGATTACGGTGAATGCTGCAGGCGACCCCAGATGGTTAGAATAAACTAAAGTCTAATACCTAATATTTAGTATAATGAATAAACGACATATCATATATAGCTTATGTCTGCTGCTGATGGTCTGCATCGCGTTCCCGGTGAGCGCACAGAAGGCTCAGCAAGCTGTCCGCACGGTGACAGGCGTCGTTGTGGATGAAAACGGAGAACCCGTTATCGGTGCAACCGTAATCGTGCAGGGAGCCAGTGTGGGTACCATGACCGACATGGATGGTAAGTTCACACTGAAGGTTCCCGAGAAAGGTAAGATTCAGGTATCCTTCATCGGATACATGAAACAGACCGTGTCCAACCTCAACAATCCGAAGATTGTGCTGAAGGAGGACGTGAACATGATGGAAGAGGTGGTAGCCTTGGGTTACGGTTCTGGTAAACAGAAGAACGTGACCGGATCCGTAGAGGTGTTCAAGGCCGAGGACCTGCAGGACCTCTCGGTAAGTAACCTCTCCGAGGCCCTCGTCGGTCTGTCACCTTCCGTCCACGTGGACATGCCTACCAGTGGCCGTCCGGGTGAGACTGCAACCATCACCATCCGTCAGGCCAAGCAGGCCGTGTCGTTGGTGCCTACGGGTACCGATGCCGGTGGTCAGGCATGGGGTGGTGTAGCCGACCCGTCGCCGCTTTTCGTTATCGATGACTTCATCAGTACCGAGGAGGACTTCAACAACCTGGATATCGACGAGGTGGAGACCATCACCATCCTGAAGGATGCTTCCGCCGCTGTCTACGGTTCCTACTGCGCCTATGGTGTTATCCTCGTGAAGACGAAACGAGGCGAGGCTGGTGCACCGAAAATCTCCTATAACGGAACCTTCGGTTTCATCGATGCCATCAAACACGCAGACATGATGGACACCTACAACTACGCCCGCATCTACAATGCCGCACAGGGTGCCCCCAACAAGAAGTCCGGCACAGAGGATATGCTGCTCGACTACATCCAGTACGATGAGATGGAGGCCATGAAGAACCTCAACTACGACTTGCTCGACAAGTACTGGTCTTCCTCACTGACCCAACAACACAGCGTGAGCCTCAGTGGTGGTACCGAGAAAGCCACCTACTTTGGTAACGTATCTTACTACACTCAGGACGGTAACATCGGTAAGCTGGACTACAACCGCTGGAACTACCGCGCAGGTTTGACGCTGAACATCTCCAAATACTTGAAGTCATCGTTGAACATCTCCGGAAACTACTCCGAGAAGATCTCGCACATGGCAAGTTCAGGTGGTAGCGGCAGCAACGAGGACTATGAGTACATGCTCTTCAACCCCCGCTACGTGCCCGACCAGATTGGCGAGTATCCTATCTACCACTCCGGTATGAAGAACGACCCCTCGTTCAGCAACTACTACAACTACCAGTCGCTCTACCAGTCGCGCAACAACAAGGCGCAGAACAGCAACTCCCTCAGCCTGCAGGCATCGTTGGAGTACCGATTCGACTGGAGTGAGATACTGAAAGGCTTGAGCTTGAAGTTCACCTACTCCAAGAGCATCAACAACGACAAGGTGAACAACATCCGTATGCAGAACACGGTGTATCGTGTGAAGAACCGTGGCGGTTCGGGTAACCACTTGTATGTGACCGACCCCACTCAGCTCATCGACAACGACCCGGAGGTGGACTACGACCCCGAGACCCTCGAAGGCTTCGCCTACACCTCGTATGACAACTTGGAGAAGCGCGTCCTCAACGACGGACAGAAGTCATACGTCAGCCGTACCATGTCGCGCGATGACAGTTACCAGATGAACTTGATGTTGATCTATGCCCGCAAATTCGGCAACCACGACATCAGCGGTACATTCTCCATCGAGAAAGCCGAGAACGAGTCTGAGAACGTGGAAGCCAAAGGTACAGCGCCTCTGACATTCACCGACGGACAGTCTACCTCACTCTCCGACGAGTCTGAGAAGACCGTAAGCTGGTCGCGCAGCGAAGGTGGACGTTTGGCATACATCGGCCGTTTGAACTACTCCTACGCCGACAAGTACCTGTTCGAGTTCCTGTTCCGTTCGCAGGCATCTACCAAGTTCTCTCCGAAGAACTACTGGGGCTACTTCCCTAGCTTCTCCGCTGGCTGGGTAATGTCAGAGGAGAACTGGTTCGACAAAGAGAAGACCGGCATCGACTTCCTGAAGTTCAGAGCCTCTTTCGGTATCATGGGACGTGACAACGTGGACGCTTGGAGATGGTGCCAGCTCTACGACTACAAAGAGTATGGCGCTCCTATCTTCGGTACAGACTACAACAAGGAGTCAGGTAAGTCATTCAAGCTCCCCGAGAAGTCGGGTACCAACCCGAACCTCCGTTGGGATAAGAACTACCAGACCAACTTCGGTATCGATATGACCCTCCTCAACAACCGCCTCTCCCTCACCCTCGAAGGCTACTACACCTTCGCCCGTGAGATGTTCGTGACCCCTGCAGGTAACAACCTGCCCGGTACAGTAGGTATCTACGCCGCTCCTGAGAACTGGGGTAAGATGGACTCCTACGGTGTGGAATTGCAGGCTAAGTGGAGACAACGTATCAACAAGGACCTGAACTTCTCCATCGGTATCGGTACTGGCTACGATGACAACAAACTGTTGGAGGCTGCCTTCGACATCGACCCGGGATTCGGCGACAAGGTGAAGGGCGAACGTTCCGACCGTGGTACATGGGGACTCTCCTGCATCGGTATGTTCCGTTCTTATCAGGAGATTGAGGAATACTTCCAGAAGTACAACATCACTGATTATCTGGGCTTGACCAAGTCTGAGGTATATCCAGGTATGTTGATTTACGAGGATATCCGTGGTAAGAAGGACGACAGCGGTAACTACACCGCTCCCGATGGCATCATCAGTGCCGAGGATGACCTTGTAGAGATTTCTCACCGCTCCAGCAACCCCTATAACTTGAACCTCAACTTCCAGATTCAGTACAAGCAATTCTCTCTCAATGCCACCGCACAGGCTGAGTGGGGTGCCTACACCACCGTTCCGAGCAGTTTGAGAGGCGAGAGCTTCAGCGACATGGAGACCAAGAACATCTCCCAGTTGTGGCAAGACATGTTCATCTACGAGGACGTGAAGGACCTGTATGGCAACGTATTGGCCAAAGCTAACGTAAACGGTAGCATGCCTAACCTCCGTTACTCCAGCATCAACAGCAAGGCTTCAACTTTCTGGAGAATGAGTGCCGCCAAGATTATGCTGCGTAACATCACCCTCTCTTACTCGTTGCCGAAGTCTTGGATTCGTCCGCTGGGCGTCAACAGCCTCCGTTTCAACTTGACTTGCCAGAATGCGTTCAGCTTCTACAATGCCATCCCTGGTGGCGTGTGGGACACATTTGCCGGATCTTACGGCAGCTACCCTGTAACACGTAAAGTCACTCTGGGTGTGAAAGTTTCATTCTAATTATTAAAACTGAAGTATTATGAAGATAAAC
>CAYZVH010000030.1:0-23332 GCA_964481755.1 uncultured Bacteroides sp.
TGAGCCAAAAGAATTTGTTGCTTTTGAATGAGAAGAATTCTTTTTTCGTCATAAGCCGTAGTTTCTATGTAAATCTAGTGTAACACTATCTATCTATAGGTTGCAAAGATAATGCAAATCGAAGGCAGAATAACAAGGTTGCTTGATTATTATGCTGAGATGCAGCTTATCTTCTGCAAAGATAATCGAAATCGGAGACAGGATACCAAGCTTGCCTCAATTATTTTACTCAGTAGCGGTTTGCCTTGTCTGGAAGCACGGTGTCGCTGCCTGAAAAATGAGCCTAGGCTCGAGTGCTCTTAAGCCTAGGCTCATCGGGCATTGGCCTCAGGCTCAAGTGCCATTGAGCCTAGGCCTATTTCTGATGACCTTTGGCCCTGTCTTCGACGAGCGGTGTCTCTCGGATGCACCACCTCCGTCGCGTATAAAGCAAAAGGAGTAAAAGCGCGCTGTAGCGACACCTTTACCCCTTTGTTTACCTTTACCGAAAGGCGAGGCGGATTATTTTCCGTTGTACTCGTCGGATACGGTTAATTTCTTGCGGCCTTTTGCACGACGTGCAGCCAATACGCGACGACCGTTAGCGGTAGCCATTCTCTCACGGAAACCGTGTTTGTTTTTTCTCTTTCTGTTAGAGGGCTGAAATGTTCTTTTCATCTTTGTATGTTTTTGATTTTCTATTTATTTCACATCATTTTGGGCTGCAAAGATAGAGGCTTTTTTTAAATAAAACAATAGTCAGACTCATTTTTGGGCAAAACTTTTGTGTTTTTTGCACAATTGATTACTTTTGCAGCCGTTATGAATCGTCGTACCGACGGGAACTGAATTTATAATCAAAAACATATATAAGAGAACACAGTATGATTAATGCTCAAGACATTAAAATCGGAACAGCAATCCGTATGGATGGTAAGCTGTATTTCTGTATTGACTTCCTGCACGTTAAGCCGGGCAAGGGAAATACATTCATGCGTACAAAACTGAAAGATGTGGTGAACGGTTACGTCCTGGAACGTCGCTTCAACATCGGTGAGAAGTTGGAGGATGTCCGCGTAGAGCGCCGTCCTTATCAGTACCTCTATCAGGAGGGCGATGAGTACATCTTCATGAACCAGGAGACTTTTGACCAAGTTCCCATCGCACACGACCAGATCACGGGTGTTGACTTCCTGACCGAAGGAATGGTTATCGATGTTGTTTCCGACGCTACTTCTGAAACAATCCTCTACGGAGAGTTGCCTGTGAAGGTTCGTCTGAAGGTGACCTATACAGAGCCGGGACTGAAAGGTGACACGGCTACCAACACACTGAAACCTGCCAAGGTGGAGTCGGGCGCTGAGGTTCGCGTACCTTTGTTCATCAACGAGGGCGAGACCATCGAGATCGACACACGCGACGGTTCTTACGTAGGTCGTGTAAAAGCATAAGTCGATACGCCGTTCCACAACGCCTCGCGGCGCTGGCGGATTTGACGAAACAACGCAACGCGGATTTGCCTCATTTATAATATGAGAAAGTCCGCGTTGACTGTTTTTTAGGCCTGATGACTATAACTGCCATTTAGCGCCCATATTTTTTCCTGGTCAGGAAAATATTTTTCTCTGACTGGGAAAATAATTTTCCCTAGTTAGGCAGGTAAATGGCAGTGACTTTTGGCTTGCGTTGATGCAGACAAAGAACAGCCATTGGTGGTGGTAAGGCGGAAAAACGAACTTTCCCCCTTCCATATGCAGGGTATTTCAAAATAAACACCTATATTTGTACCATAAAGTGACAGAGGACAGATGAAATACTCTTTTATAATACCAGTCTACAACCGCCCCGACGAGTTGGGCGAGCTGCTCGAGAGCCTTTGCGGACAGACCTTCACGGACTTTGAGGTGGTGGTGGTGGACGACGGTTCGGCTGTGACCTGCCGGGAAGTAGCCGACCGCTTCGCTTCGCGCATCACTATACATCATTATTATATAGAGAACGGCGGACCTGGTCCGGCTCGCAACTACGGTGCCGGCGTGGCCCAAGGCGAATACTTGATTATCCTCGATTCGGACTGCATCCTGCCCACGGGATATTTGCAGCTGGTGGAGGACGAGCTCAACGGCAATCCGTGCGACGCTTTCGGCGGTCCGGATAGGGCGCACGCCTCCTTCTCGCCCGTGCAAAAGGCCATCAACTACGCGATGACCTCGTTCTTCACCACCGGAGGCATCCGGGGCGGCAAGAAGAAGATGGACAAGTTCTATCCGCGCAGCTTTAACATGGGCGTTCGGGCAGAGGTCTTCAAGGCGCTCGGCGGATTTTCCAAGATGCGCTTTGGCGAGGATATCGATTTCAGTATCCGCATATTCAAGAACGGCTATCGTTGCCGCCTGTTCCCCGGAGCTTGGGTGTGGCACAAGCGGCGGACGGACTTGAAGAAGTTCTTCAAGCAGGTCTACAACTCCGGCATTGCGCGCATCAACCTCTATAAGAAATACCCCGAATCGCTGAAGCTGGTGCACCTGCTACCCGCGGCTTTTACCATCGGCGTGGCGATTATACTGATAGGAGGATGCTTCAGCCATCTGTTGTGGAGCTTGTTGCTGCTCTATGCGCTGATTATTCTTGTGGACTCTTCCGCTCGGAACCGTAGCCTTTACATAGGCTTGCTCTCCATCGTGGCCGCTTTCGTGCAACTGACGGGATACGGCTCGGGATTCCTCTGCGCCTGGTGGAAGCGTTGCGTTCGTCACGCTGACGAATTCTCGGCATTTAATAAGAACTTCTATAAATGAGTAGCGAGAAACTGACCATACGCGAATGGGCCGTGGAGGACCGCCCGAGGGAGAAGATGCTGCAGCACGGTGTGGCGGCGATGTCCGATGCCGAGCTGCTGGCCATCCTCATAGGGTCGGGCAGTCTGGAGGACTCTGCCGTGGAGCTGATGCGCAAGGTGCTGAAGGGCGTTGGCGACGACTTGAACGAGTTGGGAAAATGCTCCGTGGAAGACCTCTGCCGCTACAACGGCATCGGCCCGGTGAAGGCCTTGAAGATACTGGCGGCTTCGGAACTTGGCAAACGTAGGAAGGACGAGATGCGCGAGCGGATGGCTATTCATGACTCGGCCGACATCTACAAGGTGTTCTATCCGTTGCTCTGTGACTCGCACACCGAAGAATGCTGGGTGTTGCTGATGAATCAGTCGATGAAGATAATCGGTCGGACCAAGATCAGCGACGGCGGAATAGCCTCCGCCCTGGTGGACGTCCGCTGCATCCTGCGCGAGGCCCTGCTGAAACGAGCCACCTGCATTGCCCTCTGTCACAACCATCCGTCGGGCACGGCCAAGCCGAGCGCAGAGGACAGGCGAGTGACGAAACGTCTCAAGGATGCGGCGTCGATGATGGACATTAGACTAGTGGATCATGTAGTGTTGGTGGACGGCAGCTATTACAGCTTCGCCGACGACGGCCAACTCTGATTGTTCAATATAATAAAGAAGAAAATGGAAAATAAAAAACTTGCGTTAGAAGAGAAGGTCGTGGAGATGCTCAAGACAGTCTACGACCCGGAGGTCCCTGTAAACGTCTACGACCTCGGACTCATCTACAAGATAGACGTGAAGGACGACGGCTGTGTGGATATCGACATGACGATGACGTTTCCTGGCTGTCCGGCGATGGAATTTCTGATGGAGGATGTGCGCCAGAAGGTAGAGTCGATAGAAGAGACGAAGGATGTGACCGTCAATCTGGTGTTCGAGCCCCTATGGAACAAGGACATGATGAGCGACGAAGCAAAACTGGAACTCGGTTTTATGTAACGGATGAAGCCATGAAGAATGTCTATTTCTTGTCTGACGCCCACCTGGGCTCGTTGGCGATTGAACATGGACGCACGCAGGAGCGAAGGTTGGTGAACTTCCTCGATAAGATAAAGGACAACGCCGCTGCCGTATATCTGCTCGGCGACATGTTCGATTTCTGGTATGAGTTCAGATACGTTGTTCCCAAAGGCTACACGCGGTTCTTGGGGAAACTGTCCGAACTCACGGACCATGGTGTGGAGGTGCATTTCTTTGTTGGCAACCACGACCTGTGGTGCGGCGATTATCTCGAGAAGGAGTGCGGTGTGATTATCCACCGCGAGCCCCTCACGTGCGAAATCTACGGCAAGGAATTCTATCTGGCTCATGGCGACGGTCTGGGTGACACGGACAAGGGCTTCCGCATGCTGCGCATGATGTTCCACAGCGCTACTCTGCAGCGGATGTTCTCAGCCCTCCATCCCCGCTGGAGCGTGTGGCTCGGTCTAAACTGGGCGAAGCATAGCCGGCTCAAACGTGTCAATGGCCAGGAGCCCGACTATAAGGGTGAGGACAAGGAGTACTTGGTGCTCTACGCCAAGGATTACTTGAAGAGCCATCCGGACATTAACTACTTCATCTTCGGCCATCGCCACATCGAGCTGGACCTGAAACTGGCCTCCTCCTCGCGCATCATCATACTGGGCGACTGGATACGCTACTTCTCCTACGCCGTGTTCGATGGCGAGAACCTCTTCTTCGAGAATTTTGTGGAGGGTGAGTCCAACTGACAGGCTTCCATTCCTGGATGAAAATCTGACGTATACCTTATTATATATATAGACATGAACGAACAAGAACAAAACGTACGGTTGGAACTCACCGACGAGATAGGGCAGGGACAGTACTCCAACTGCACCGTAGTGGCTCACTCCAGCTCCGAGTTCATCATCGACTTCGCTAGAATAGTGCCCGGAATACCGAAGGTCTCCGTGAAATCGCGCATTATCATGGCTCCCGAGCAGGTGAAGCGTCTCATGCTCACACTACAGGACAATATCCGTAAGTATGAGGAGAACTTTGGACCTATCCGCATCCACGAGAACGAGATGGGAATGCCCCTCTCTTCGGTGAAAGGAGAGGCCTGATGGCTGCGGTCTTTATGCCCGAAACGTCTAGCATCGGTCGGATGATGAACGAGTATAAAGGCCATCGTCCTACGAGTATATACCTCATCGGCACTTGAGTATAAGGTCTTTTGCGCGTGAGTATGGCCCATGTCAAAGCCTTCGCTGGACTGTTTTTGCTCGTTAGACGTGTGTTATAAGGAAGCGAAAGAGCCGAATAATGCTAAAAATCAGCCTTGCGGAAAAACTTTCTTGAGTTTTTAATTGGTTATTAAAATACTATTGGTAACTTTGCAGCCCAAAATGTATAGTTTGGATTTATAGTACAGAAAAATAGTAAACAAATATATAACAATTAAAAACAAACAAAATGCCTACTATTCAACAGTTAGTTAGAAAAGGAAGACAGGTCTTGGAAGACAAGAGTAAGTCTCCGGCATTGAACTCATGCCCTCAGCGACGTGGAGTTTGTGTCAGAGTTTACACTACGACTCCTAAGAAACCTAATTCCGCTATGCGTAAAGTCGCTCGTGTGAAATTGACAAACCAGAAGGAGGTTAACTCCTACATCCCTGGTGAAGGCCACAACTTGCAGGAGCACTCAATCGTTTTGGTACGTGGCGGTCGTGTGAAAGACCTCCCCGGTGTACGTTATCACATCGTTCGCGGTACATTGGATACAGCCGGTGTAGCTAACCGTACACAAAGACGTTCAAAATACGGAGCTAAGCGTCCGAAACCCGGACAGGCAGCACCCGCAAAAGGTAAGAAATAAACAATAAAATCGTTTTGGTTTGTGGATAAGCTAAGGGTTGAGTAAATGTCTCGGTGGAGACGTTGAAGAAAACAGATTTGCAACCTCAAACAAAACACTAATTTCAATCAAAATGAGAAAGGCTAAACCTAAAAAACGTGTGATCCTTCCGGATCCGGTCTTCAATGACCAGAAAGTCTCAAAGTTCGTAAACCATCTGATGTACGATGGTAAGAAAAACACTTCTTACGAAATCTTCTACGCAGCTTTGGACACTGTAAAGAACAAACTCTCCAACGAAGAACTCACTCCTTTGGAAATTTGGAAGAAAGCGCTCGACAACGTAACTCCCCAGGTGGAGGTTAAGTCACGCCGTATCGGTGGTGCTACATTCCAAGTTCCTACAGAAATCCGTCCGGACCGTAAGGAGTCCATCTCAATGAAAAACCTGATCGCTTTCGCTCGTAAACGTGGCGGCAAGTCTATGGCAGACAAGTTGGCTGCCGAGATTGTTGACGCATTCAACGAACAGGGTGGAGCTTTCAAACGTAAAGAAGATATGCACCGTATGGCTGAGGCCAACCGTGCTTTTGCTCATTTCAGATTTTAATCAAGTACTAATTTAATAGGTAAAAAGTTTAAGATGGCAAAACATGATTTACATTTGACTCGTAACATCGGCATCATGGCGCATATCGATGCGGGTAAGACAACCACATCAGAGCGTATTTTGTTCTATACGGGTCTGACTCATAAAATTGGTGAGGTGCATGATGGCGCTGCTACCATGGACTGGATGGAACAGGAGCAGGAACGTGGTATCACGATCACTTCTGCTGCAACCACTACTCACTGGAATTATGCCGGCAATACTTATAAAATTAACTTGATTGATACTCCGGGACACGTTGACTTCACCGCAGAGGTGGAGCGTTCGCTGCGTGTGCTCGACGGCGCTGTGGCTACTTACTGTGCAGTAGGTGGCGTGGAGCCGCAATCTGAAACAGTTTGGCGTCAGGCCGACAAGTACAACGTACCTCGTATCGGTTACGTCAACAAGATGGACCGTTCGGGTGCCGACTTCTTCGAGGTGGTTCGCCAGATGAAGGACATCCTGGGCGCTAACCCTTGTCCTGTAGTTATTCCTATCGGTGCTGAGGAGAGCTTCAAAGGCTTGGTAGACCTTATCAAGATGAAAGCTATCTACTGGCACGACGAGACTATGGGTGCTGACTACGAAGTAGACGATATCCCCGCAGAACTGGTTGACGAGGCTAACACTTGGAGAGACAAGATGCTCGAGAAGGTGGCTGAGTTCGACGAGACTCTGATGGAGAAATATTTCGACGATCCTTCTACCATCACCGAAGAGGAAATCCTCCGCGCACTCCGCAACGGTACCGTGCAGATGGCTATCGTTCCGATGCTCTGCGGTTCTTCCTTCAAGAACAAGGGCGTTCAGACCTTGCTCGACTACGTTTGCGCATTCTTACCCTCTCCGTTGGATACTCCCAACGTTGTTGGTACGAACCCCAACACAGGTGCTGAGGAAGATCGTAAGCCCGATGAGGATGAGAAAATGTCCGCTTTGGCATTCAAGATCGCTACCGACCCCTATGTTGGTCGTTTGACTTTCTTCCGTGTGTATTCAGGTAAGATTGAGGCAGGTTCATACGTATTCAACAGCCGTTCAGGCAAGAAGGAGCGTGTGTCTCGTATCTTCCAGATGCACTCAAACAAGCAGAACCCTGTTGACGTGATCAGCGCTGGTGATATCGGTGCTGGTGTAGGTTTCAAGGATATCCGCACAGGTGATACACTTTGCGATGAAGAGGCTCCTATCGTACTGGAGTCTATGGACTTCCCCGAGCCGGTTATCGGTATCGCCGTAGAGCCTAAGACTCAGAAAGACCTCGACAAGCTGTCGAACGGTTTGGCTAAGTTGGCTGAGGAGGATCCTACCTTCACAGTACGTACTGACGAGCAGACTGGCCAGACCATCATCTCCGGTATGGGTGAGCTCCACTTGGATATCATCATCGACCGTCTGAAACGTGAGTTCAAGGTTGAGTGTAACCAGGGTCGTCCTCAGGTTAACTACAAAGAGGCCATCACCAAGACAGTTAACCTCCGCGAGGTTTACAAGAAACAGTCTGGTGGTCGTGGTAAGTTCGCCGACATCATCGTGAACGTTGGTCCCGTTGACGAAGACTTCAAGGAAGGTGGTCTGCAGTTCATCGATGAGGTGAAGGGTGGTAACATTCCTAAGGAGTTCATTCCCTCAGTACAGAAAGGTTTCACAACGGCTATGAAGAACGGTGTGCTCGCCGGCTTCCCCTTGGATTCCTTGAAGGTGACTTTGCTCGATGGTTCGTTCCACCCTGTGGACTCTGACCAGTTGTCATTCGAGATCTGCGCTATCCAGGCTTACAAGAACGCTTGCGTGAAGGCAGGTCCTGTGCTCATGGAGCCTATGATGAAACTCGAGGTTGTTACTCCTGAGGAGAACATGGGTGACGTGATCGGTGACTTGAACAAACGTCGTGGTCAGGTTGAAGGTATGGAGTCTAGCCGTTCTGGTGCCCGCATCGTGAAGGCTATGGTGCCTCTGGCAGAGATGTTCGGTTACGTGACAGCTTTGCGTACCATCACCTCCGGTCGTGCTACTTCATCAATGTCTTACTCTCATCACGCACAGGTTTCAAGCTCAATCGCCAAGACCGTGCTCGAGGAGGTTAAAGGACGTACCGACTTAGTATAAAGATTTATATGGGAGCAAGTTAGCGAATGACTCTTAACTTGCTCCCCTTAAATAGCTAATTTATTAACAACTAAAAAACAATGAGTCAAAAAATCAGAATCAAATTGAAATCTTACGATCACAATCTGGTTGACAAGTCAGCAGAGAAGATTGTAAGAACTGTGAAAGCCACAGGTGCTATCGTGAGTGGACCAATTCCCCTCCCAACACACAAGAGAATTTTCACTGTGAACCGTTCAACCTTCGTAAACAAGAAGGCTCGTGAGCAATTCGAGCTCTCTTCCTACAAGAGATTGATCGACATCTACAGCTCTACCGCCAAGACAGTAGACGCTCTGATGAAGTTGGAATTGCCCAGTGGAGTAGAAGTAGAAATCAAAGTTTAATTTTAAAATCAACTGAAATGCCAGGATTATTAGGAAAGAAAATCGGAATGACATCCGTTTTCAGTGCCGATGGTAAGAACGTACCATGCACTGTTATCGAAGCAGGTCCTTGTGTAGTTACTCAGATTAAAAGTGTTGAAAAGGACGGTTATGCTGCCGTTCAGGTAGGCTTCCAGGAAGCAAAAGAGAAGAATACCTCAAAGCCTTTGATGGGACACTTTAAGAAAGCTGGTGTAACTCCGAAGAGACACTTGGCCGAGTTCAAGAATTTTGAAACAGAACTGAATTTGGGTGATACCATCACCGTTGAACTCTTCAACGATTCAGCTTATGTTGACGTGATTGGAACCTCTAAAGGTAAAGGTTACCAGGGTGTAGTTAAAAGACATGGTTTTGGTGGTGTAGGTCAGTCTACACACGGTCAGCACAACCGTGCCCGCAAACCGGGTTCTATTGGTGCTTGCTCTTATCCTGCTAAAGTCTTTAAAGGTATGCGTATGGCAGGCCAGATGGGTGGCGACAGAGTTACTACTCACAACTTGCAAGTGTTAAAGGTTATTCCGGAACACAATCTTCTTTTGATTAAGGGCTCTGTTCCAGGATACAAAGGTTCAATCGTAATAATTGAGAAATAATGGAACTTAACGTATATAACATTAAAGGTCAGGAGACTGGCCGTAAGGTGACTCTTAACGAGGCTATCTTCGGCATCGAACCCAACGATCATGCTATTTACTTGGCTGTGAAGCAGTACATGGCAAACCAACGTCAGGGAACGCACAAGTCTAAAGAAAGAAGCGAAATCAGTGGTTCAACACGCAAGCTCATCCGCCAGAAAGGTGGTGGTGGCGCACGTCGTGGTGATATCAACTCACCTGTTCTCGTAGGTGGTGGACGTGTTTTCGGTCCGAAACCTCGCGACTACTCCTTCAAACTTAACAAGAAAGTAAAAGCCTTGGCTCGCCTTTCAGCTTTGTCCTACAAGGCAAAGGAGAATTCTATCGTAGCCGTGGAGGACTTCACCTTCGAAGCTCCGAAAACTAAAGAATTCGTAGAAATTGTTAAGAACCTTAAAATAGAAGGCAAGAAAGTTCTTCTCGTTTTGCCTGAAGCTAATAAAAATGTATTTTTGTCAGCTCGTAATATTCAACGTGCTCAGGTAATTAGCGCTTCGGCTTTGAACACCTACAAGGTGCTGGATGCTGACGTGCTTCTCGTTGCTGAGAGCTCGTTCAAAAGTATTGACGACGTCTTAATCAATAAGGAGGCCTAAGAATGGGAATTATTATTAAACCGCTGGTGACAGAAAAGATGACCGCAGTATCCGATAAGTTCAACAACCGATTCGGATTTATCGTGTCTCCGGATGTGAACAAGTTGGAGATTAAGCGTGCGGTCGAGGCTATGTACAACGTAACAGTTGTAGATGTCAACACGATGAGATACTCTGGAAAGAGTAAGAGTCGTTATACGAGAGCTGGTCTTATCAAAGGTAGAACAAACGCTTACAAGAAAGCCATTGTTACTTTGAAAGAGGGCGATACTATTGATTTTTATAGTAATATTTAAATAGAAGATGGCAGTACGTAAATTTAAGCCCACAACGCCGGGGCAAAGACATAAGATTATTGGTACTTTTGAAGAGATTACTGCATCGGTACCAGAAAAGTCTCTTATATGCGGAAAACGTTCAACAGGTGGACGTAACAATACCGGTAAGATGACAATGCGTTACATCGGTGGCGGACATAAGAGAAAATTTAGATTTATCGATTTCAAGAGAAACAAAGACGGTGTTCCTGCAGTCGTTAAGACAATCGAATACGATCCGAACCGCTCGGCTCGTATCGCTTTGTTGTACTATGCAGATGGCGAAAAGAGATACATTATCGCCCCTAATGGTTTACAAGTAGGAAGTACACTTATGTCTGGAGACACAGCAGCGCCTGAGATAGGTAATGCCTTGCCTCTTCAGAACATTCCTGTCGGTACTGTGATTCACAACATCGAATTGCGTCCGGGACAGGGTGCTGTACTCGTTAGATCAGCTGGAAACTTTGCTCAATTGACTTCTCGTGAAGGTAACTATTGCGTTATCAAATTGCCTTCTGGAGAGTTGCGACAAATTCTTTGCACATGTAAAGCTACTATCGGTAGCGTTGGTAACTCTGACCACGCTCTCGAAAGTTCAGGTAAAGCTGGACGCTCTCGCTGGCTTGGACGTCGTCCTCACAACCGTGGTGTCGTTATGAACCCTGTTGATCACCCGATGGGTGGTGGTGAAGGACGTGCTTCCGGAGGTCACCCGAGATCGCGTAAGGGATTGTATGCTAAGGGCTTGAAGACAAGAGCTCCGAAGAAACAGTCTTCTAAGTACATTATTGAGAGAAGATAGTAGTAACAAGATTAATTGAGTAAATTATGAGTCGTTCATTAAAAAAAGGTCCATATATTAACGTTAAACTGGAGAACAAGATTATTGCCATGAACGAAAGCGGCAAGAAGTCAGTCGTTAAGACTTGGGCTAGAGCTTCGATGATTTCCCCTGATTTTGTCGGGCATACAGTAGCAGTTCATAACGGAAATAAGTTCATTCCTGTTTATGTTACAGAGAATATGGTCGGACATAAGTTGGGAGAGTTCGCTCCTACACGTACGTTCCGTGGCCATGCTGGTAATAAGAAAAAATAAAAAGTAAATTATAATGGGACGTAGAAAGAAAATATCGGCTGAAAAGAGAAAAGAGGCCCTTAAGACAATGTATTTTGCAAAGTTGCAAAATGTTCCTACCTCTCCGCGTAAAATGCGCCTTGTCGCTGACATGGTTCGCGGCATGGAGGTTAACCGAGCTCTTGGCGTTCTGAAGTTCTCCTCAAAAGAGGCTTCTGCAAGAGTAGAAAAGCTATTGCGCTCCGCTATTTCCAACTGGGAACAGAAAAACGAGCGTAAGGCTGAGAACGGTGAGTTGTTTATAACAAACATTTATGTTGATTGCGGCGTTACACTGAAACGTATGAGACCGGCTCCCCAAGGACGTGGTTTCAGAATCCGTAAACGTTCTAATCACGTTACTTTGTTTGTGGATACTAAGAATGCTAATGATAATCTAAATCAGTAAAGAATGGGACAAAAAGTTAATCCGATAAGTAATCGTCTGGGAATCATTAGAGGATGGGATTCTAACTGGTACGGTGGCAAAGACTTCGGCGAAGCCTTGCTCGAAGACAGCAAAATCCGTAAATACCTTAACGCCCGTCTCGCTAAAGCTAGTGTTTCAAGAATTGTTATCGAGCGTACACTTAAACTCGTTACGATTACTGTTTGTACGGCACGTCCGGGAATTATCATCGGTAAAGGTGGTCAGGAGGTTGACAAGCTGAAAGAGGAATTGAAAAAGATCACTGACAAGGATATCCAAATCAACATCTTCGAGATCAAACGTCCTGAGTTGGATGCGGTTATCGTAGCCAACAACATCGCTCGTCAGGTTGAGGGTAAAATCGCTTACCGTCGTGCCATCAAGATGGCTGTTGCCAACACGATGCGTATGGGTGCCGAAGGTATCAAGGTTTTGATCTCTGGCCGTTTGAACGGTGCTGAAATGGCTCGTTCCGAGATGTACAAAGAAGGTAGAACTCCGTTGCATACTTTCAGAGCCGACATCGACTATTGCCACACAGAAGCGTTGACAAAGGTTGGTCTGCTCGGTATCAAGGTATGGATTTGTCGTGGTGAAGTCTATGGTAAGCGTGACCTTGCTCCTAACTTTACACAAGCTAAGGAAGGTGACCGCCGTAACAATGACCGCAACAATGGAGGTAAGAACTTCAAGAGAAAGAAAAAATAATTGCTAACGAATTTGAAATCTTGAATTATGTTACAACCCAAAAAGACAAAATTCAGAAGACAGCAGAAGGGTACCCAGAAAGGTAACGCACAGAGAGGCAATCAGCTGGCCTTCGGTTCATTCGGCATCAAGTCTCTTGAGACCAAATGGATCACAGGACGTCAGTTGGAGGCTGCTCGTGTTGCTGTGACAAGATATATGCAACGTCAGGGACAGATTTGGATCAGAGTCTTCCCGGACAAACCTATTACCCGTAAGCCTGCTGACGTACGTATGGGTAAAGGTAAAGGTAATCCCGAAGGCTTCGTAGCTCCTGTAACTCCAGGTCGCGTGCTTATCGAAGCTGAAGGTGTCTCATACGAGATAGCCAAGGAGGCTTTGCGTTTGGCAGCCCAAAAACTCCCTGTGACTACAAAGTTTATTGTTAGACGTGATTATGACGCACAAAATCAAAATGTTTAATTATGAAGATCGCAGAAATTAGAGAAATACAGACAGCGGAATTGGCTGAAAGAGTAGAAACTGAGATAGCCAATTACAATCAGATGGTTCTGAACCATTCTATCTCTCCGTTGGAGAATCCTGCGCAAATCAAGAAATTACGCAGAACGATTGCGCGTATGAAAACAGAATTACGTCAGAGAGAACTTAACAAATAATAATGGTCGTAATGGAAGTCAGAAATTTAAGAAAAGAAAGAACGGGTGTTGTCGTGAGCAATAAAATGGATAAGACCATTACTGTTGCTGCCAAGTTCAAGGAGAAACACCCTATTTATGGTAAGTTCGTCAGCAAGACGAAGAAATACCACGCTCATGACGAAAAGAATGAATGTAATCCTGGAGATACTGTTCGTATCATGGAAACACGTCCTTTGAGCAAAACAAAGAGATGGAGATTGGTTGAAATTGTAGAAAGAGCTAAATAATTATGATACAAACAGAATCCAGACTTACAGTATGTGACAACAGTGGCGCTAAAGAGGCTCTTTGCATCCGCGTTCTTGGCGGTACAAAGAGACGCTATGCCTCTGTTGGGGATGTTATCGTTGTCTCTATTAAGAGCGTAATCCCATCCAGTGATATTAAAAAAGGTGCGGTATCAAAGGCCTTGATTGTACGTACGAAGAAGGAGATCCGTCGTGCTGACGGCTCTTACATTCGATTTGATGACAACGCTTGCGTGTTGCTCAACAACGCAGGTGAGATTAGAGGAAGTCGTATTTTTGGACCTGTTGCCCGAGAGTTGCGTGCTGCTAACATGAAGGTGGTTTCACTTGCACCCGAAGTACTTTAATTTTTTAAAGGATTTAAGTAATGAGTAAGTTACATATTAAAAAAGGCGATACAGTTTATATCAACGCTGGCGACGACAAAGGTGATAAGGGCCGTGTGTTGAAGGTTTTCGTCAAAGAACAGAAGGCTTTGGTAGAAGGCCATAACATGGTCTCTAAGAGCGTAAAGCCCAATGCGAAGAATCCTCAAGGTGGTATTGTGAAGCAGGAAGCTCCTATTCACATCTCTAACTTGAGCTTGATTGATCCTAAGTCAGGTAAACCCACTCGCATTGGACGTAGAGAAAGTGCTGATGGAAGAACATTTGTTCGTTATGCTAAAAAATCAGGAGAGGAGATTAAGTAATGAGTAATACTGCAAGCCTTAAGAAAGAGTATGCAGAGCGTATCGCTCCTGCATTGCAAAAACAATTTCAGTATTCTTCTTCTATGCAGATTCCTGCCCTCAAAAAGATTGTGATCAATCAAGGTCTGGGTATGGCTGTTGCCGACAAGAAGATTATCGAAGTTGCCATCAATGAGATGACCGCCATTACTGGTCAGAAAGCTGTCGCTACAGTTTCTCGCAAAGATATCGCCAACTTCAAGTTGCGTAAGAAAATGCCTATCGGCGTTATGGTAACTTTGCGTAGAGAAAGAATGTACGAGTTCCTCGAGAAGTTGGTTCGCGTGGCTTTGCCGCGTATCCGTGACTTCAAGGGCATCGAGAGCAAGTTCGACGGTAGAGGTAATTATACTTTGGGTATCCAAGAGCAAATCATCTTCCCCGAAATCAACATCGATAGCATCACGAAGATTTTGGGTATGAACATCACCTTCGTTACTTCTGCTCAGACGGACGAAGAGGGTTATGCTTTGCTGAAAGAATTCGGTTTACCTTTTAAAAACGCTAAAAAAGACTAGTTATGGCAAAAGAATCGATGAAAGCTCGCGAAATCAGACGAGCTAAACTTGTAGCCAAATATGCAGCTAAGCGTGCAGAACTGAAGAAGATTGTGAACACTGGTGAACCTGCAGAGGCTTACGAAGCCGCTCAGAAATTGCAGGACCTGCCTAAGAACTCCAATCCGATTCGTCTGCATAACCGTTGTAAGCTGACAGGTCGTCCAAGAGGATACATCCGCCAGTTTGGTATTTCAAGAATCCAGTTCAGGGAGATGGCTTCTAACGGTTTAATTCCTGGAGTTAAAAAAGCAAGTTGGTAATTTTTAGTTTAAATATTGTCAGGGTAGACCTGATTAATTTAATTTTTTATGACAGATCCAATAGCAGATTATTTGACGAGGTTGAGAAACGCAATCAGTGCTAAGCACAGAGTTGTAGAGATTCCTGCCTCAAATCTTAAAAAGGAGATTACAAAGATCCTTTTTGAAAAAGGTTACATCCTTAACTACAAGTTTGTAGAAGATGGTCCTCAAGGTTCTATTAAAGTAGCTTTGAAGTACGATCCCGTTAATAAAGTTAACGCGATCAAGAAGTTGGAAAGGGTATCCTCTCCGGGTTTACGTCGGTACACCGGTTACAAGGATATGCCGAGAGTGATTAACGGATTAGGTATTGCCATTATATCTACTTCCAAAGGTGTTATGACTGACAAGGAAGCCGCTACTCTCAAGGTTGGTGGTGAAGTTCTTTGCTACGTATATTAATAGGAGGATTTATCTATGTCAAGAATTGGAAAATTACCTGTTGCTATCCCTAGTGGTGTAACAGTTACTTTTAAGGATGATAAGGTCACAGTTAAAGGACCTAAGGGCGAGTTGAGCCAATACGTAAATCCGGCTATCAATGTAGCAATCGAGAACGGTCATATCGCTTTCACTGAGAACGAGGAGACTATGATTGACGACCCCAAGCAGAGACATGCTTACCATGGTCTGTATCGTGCTTTGGTTCACAACATGGTTGTAGGCGTTTCTGAAGGTTACAAGAAAGAGCTCGAACTTGTCGGTGTAGGTTATCGTGCCTCCAATACCGGTAACTTGCTTGAACTTTCTTTGGGTTACACACATGCAATCTTCTTGCAGTTGCCTCCTGAAGTTAAAGTTGAGACCAAATCTGAAAGAAATAAGAATCCTCTTATCATCTTGGAATCTTGCGACAAACAATTACTTGGTTTAGTTTGCGCCAAGATACGTTCTTTCCGTATGCCTGAGCCTTACAAAGGAAAAGGTATTAAATTTGTTGGTGAGGAAATCCGCAGAAAGTCGGGTAAGTCAGCAGGTGCTAAGTAATTTACATAAAATTGTATTATCATGACAACAAAAATAGAAAGACGAATCAAGATTAAATATAGAGTTCGGAATAAAATTTCTGGAACTGCTGAACGTCCTCGTATGTCGGTTTTCAGAAGCAACAAACAGATTTACGTTCAATTGATTGACGATTTGAGTGGTAAGACTATTGCCGCTGCATCTTCTCTCGGTATGGAGACCATGCCTAAGAAAGAGCAGGCTGCTAAGGTCGGCGATTTGATTGCCAAGAAAGCTCAAGAGGTAGGTATCACCGCAGTCGTTTTTGATCGTAACGGTTACTTGTATCACGGGAGAGTTAAAGAAGTGGCTGATGCTGCTCGTAACGGTGGACTTAAATTTTGATAAATTATGGCAGTTAATAATAAAGTGAAGATATCTAACGATATCGAATTGAAAGATAGACTGGTTGCCATTAATCGTGTTACCAAAGTTACAAAAGGTGGTCGTACATTCAGTTTTTCCGCTATCGTTGTAGTAGGTAACGAGGATGGTGTTATCGGTTGGGGACTCGGTAAAGCAAGTGAGGTTACCGCTGCTATCGCTAAAGGCGTAGAGGCTGCTAAGAAGAATCTTACTCGCGTTCCTGTTCTGAAGGGAACTGTACCTCACGAACAAGAGGCTAGCTTTGGTGGTGCTAAGGTATTCATCAAGCCTGCTTCTCATGGTACTGGTGTTGTTGCCGGTGGTGCCATGCGTGCCGTACTCGAGAGCGTAGGAATCACAGATGTGTTGGCTAAGTCGAAAGGTTCTTCGAACCCCCATAACTTGGTTAAGGCCACTATTCTTGCACTCGGCGAGATGAGAGACGCTAGAACGATTGCTCAGAACAGAGGAATCAGTATGGAAAAAGTATTTAGAGGATAAGGAGGTTTTATGTCTACTATAAAGATCAAACAAACGAAAAGCAGAATCGGTGCTCCCAAGGATCAGAAAAGAACACTTGACGCACTTGGCCTTCGTAAGATGAATCGTGTGGTTGAACGTGAAGCAACCCCTTCTGTTCTGGGAATGGTAGAGAAGGTTAAACACTTGGTTACCGTTATTGAGTAATTATTAATCTTAAAATTAAGTTTCAGTATGAAATTAAATAATTTACAACCGGCTTTAGGCTCTGTACGCTCACGTAAGAGAATCGGACGTGGTCCGGGTTCCGGCATGGGTGGTACTTCTACAAGAGGTCACAAAGGTGCAAAGCAAAGATCTGGTTATTCAAATAAGATTGGTTTTGAAGGCGGACAGATGCCGTTGCAACGTCGTGTTCCGAAATTTGGTTTCAAGAACATCAACCGCGTTGAGTACAAGGCAGTGAACTTGGATACCATTCAAACATTGGCTACTGATAAGAATCTCTCAAAGGTTTCTTTGAACGATCTTATTGAAGCAGGTTTTGTTTCTTCTAAACAGTTGGTTAAAGTTTTAGGTAACGGTAAATTGACTGCGAAGCTCGATATTGAAGCCAATGCTTTTTCTAAGAGTGCAATTGCAGCGATTGAAGCTGTTGGTGGTAATGCTATAAAACTTTAATTCAATGAGAAGATCTATTGAAACATTAAAGAATATATGCAAGATTAAGGATCTGAGAGATCGGATCCTTATCACTGTGTTGTTTGTTGCAATCTACAGATTCGGTACATACATCGTACTTCCGGGTATCAATCCGAATATGTTGACTAAGTTGCACGAGCAGACAAGTGAAGGACTTTTGGCTTTGCTGAACATGTTCTCAGGAGGTGCTTTCTCTAATGCCTCAATCTTTGCATTGGGTATTATGCCCTACATCTCTGCTTCCATTGTCATACAGCTTTTAGCTATTGCAGTGCCCTATTTCCAGAAGTTACAGCGTGAGGGTGAGAGCGGACGTAGAAAGATCAATCAATACACCCGCTATCTGACAATTGCAATATTGTTGTTCCAGGCACCTTCATACTTGATTAACTTGAAGGCTCAGGCAGGACCGTCATTGAATGCTTCATTAGATTGGACATTGTTTATGATCACTTCGACCATCATTTTGGCTGCTGGAAGTATGTTCATTCTTTGGCTCGGTGAACGTATCACGGATAAGGGTATCGGTAACGGTATTTCCTTCATCATCTTGGTAGGTATCATCGCTCGCCTTCCGCAATCTTTAACTCAAGAGTTCATCTCTAGAATGGCATCTCCTGGTGCAGGTGGTGTCGTGATGTTCATCTTCGAGATCATCTTCTTGTTGTTCGTTATTGCTGCCGCTATCCTGTTGGTTCAGGGAACCCGCAAGATTCCTGTGCAGTATGCGAAGAAGATTGTTGGCAATAAGCAATATGGTGGCGCCCGTCAGTACATTCCTTTGAAAGTGAATGCCGCTAACGTGATGCCTATCATCTTCGCTCAAGCTATCATGTTCATACCTCTTACATTTATCGGTTTTTCAAACGCTGAGAATGCGAATGGCTTCCTCCGTTCATTGGTTGACCATACAAGTTTCGGGTATAATGTAATCTTCGCGATTCTTATTATCGTGTTCACTTACTTCTATACCGCTATTACTATCAACCCCAACCAGATGGCTGAGGACATGAAACGTAATAACGGATTCATACCTGGAATCAAACCTGGAAAGAACACCGCAGAGTATATCGATGCTATCATGTCTCGTATCACTCTTCCCGGTTCACTCTTCCTGGCTGTTATCGCCATCCTCCCTGCTTTTGCAGGTGTCTTCGGAGTGAAGACTGAGTTTGCCCAGTTCTTCGGAGGAACATCTTTGTTGATTCTTGTCGGTGTTGTATTGGATACATTACAGCAGGTAGAAAGTCATCTGTTGATGAGACACTATGACGGTCTGCTCCAGTCCGGAAGAATCAGAGGACGTTCTGGTAATGTTGCTGCGTACTAATAGTTTTATATACTAATGGTATATTTAAAAACTGAAGATGAGATAGAGTTACTTCGCCAAAGTAATCTCCTTGTGGGGAGGACTTTGGCCGAAGTGGCTAAAATGATAAAACCAGGAGTTACCACCCTGCAACTCGATAAGGTCGCAGAGGAGTTTATCAGAGACAACGGGGCCGTGCCTACTTTCAAGGGTTTCCCTAATCAGTTTGGCAAACAACCGTTCCCCGCTTCCATCTGTACCTCTGTAAACGATCAGGTTGTTCATGGTATACCTAATGACACTCCGTTGAAAGACGGTGATATTGTTTCCGTGGATTGTGGAACCTTGCTCAACGGTTATTGCGGTGATTCCGCTTATACCTTTTGTGTGGGTGAGGTGAAACCAGAGATTCTCGAGCTTCTAAAGGTTACGAAGAGAGCTCTTTATCTGGGAATAGAGAATGCGGTTCACGGCAAACGTATCGGTGACATCGGCAATGCTGTCCAACAATGTGTGGAGGAACACTCGTATGGTGTTGTTCGCGAGTTTGTCGGTCACGGCATTGGCAAGGAGATGCACGAAGATCCTGCAGTCCCTAACTACGGTCAGCGTGGAACAGGACTTTTGATGAAGCGTGGTCTCTGCATCGCCATCGAGCCGATGATTACACTGGGTAGTCAGAAGATATACATGGAGCGGGATGGTTGGACGATAAAGACCGCCGATGCGAAGTGCGCTGCCCATTTCGAGCACACTGTAGCAGTAGGCGCTGGTCATGCAGACATCTTGTCCACTTTTGAATATATCGAACAAGTTTTAGGAGATAAAGCGATTTAATATGGCAAAACAATCTGCGATAGAACAAGACGGAGTCATTGCCGAGGCATTGTCCAATGCGATGTTCCGTGTAGAGTTGGAAAACGGGCATGAGATTACTGCTCACATCTCGGGCAAAATGCGAATGCATTACATCAAGATATTACCAGGAGATAAAGTACGGGTAGAAATGTCGCCTTATGATTTATCGAAAGGTCGAATTGTTTTTAGATATAAATAAAAAATATAGATATGAAAGTTAGAGCATCTTTAAAGAAGCGTACGCCAGAATGTAAGATAGTCAGACGTAATGGCCGTTTGTATGTAATTAACAAAAAGAACCCTAAGTTCAAGCAACGTCAGGGTTAAGTTGTTGTCGAAAAATAACACATTAAGAATATGGCAATAAGAATAGTTGGTGTAGATTTGCCTCAAAATAAAAGAGGTGAGATTGCGTTGACCTACATTTATGGTATAGGTCGCAGTAGTTCCGCAAAGATCTTGGATAAAGCCGGCGTCGACAGAGACCTTCATGTAAAAGACTGGACCGATGACCAAGCCGCTAAAATCCGTGAGATCATTGGTGCTGAGTATAAGGTTGAAGGTGACCTCCGTTCTGAAGTACAGTTGAACATCAAACGTTTGATGGATATTGGTTGCTACCGTGGTGTTCGTCACCGTATCGGTTTGCCCGTAAGAGGCCAGAGCACCAAGAACAACGCTCGTACTCGCAAGGGTCGCAAGAAAACTGTTGCAAACAAGAAAAAAGCTACTAAATAATAAACGTTGATATGGCAAAGAAAACAGTCGCAGCTAAAAAGAGAAATGTGAAGGTTGATGCGAACGGACAGTTGCATGTTCATTCATCATTCAACAACATTATTGTTTCTCTTGCTAATAGTGAAGGTCAGATCATCTCTTGGTCTTCTGCAGGTAAAATGGGATTTAGAGGCTCAAAGAAGAACACTCCGTACGCAGCACAGATGGCTGCTCAGGATTGCGCTAAGGTAGCTTACGATCTCGGTCTTAGAAAGGTGAAAGCCTACGTGAAGGGCCCGGGTAACGGACGTGAGTCTGCTATCAGAACTGTACACGGAGCTGGTATCGAGGTTACTGAGATTATTGACGTAACACCGCTTCCACACAACGGTTGTCGTCCTCCTAAGAGAAGAAGAGTATAAGATAGAGATAACCAAAACAGAGATGTGACTCGGATTGATTTTTGGATTGTAATTTCCTTTCTGCAATCGCGGCTGCTACAATCTAAGTCCATCTATTAATAAATTAAATTTGAAGTAAAATGGCTAGATATACTGGACCAAAATCAAGAATTGCCCGTAAATTTGGTGAAGCTATTTTTGGAGCTGATAAAGTTTTGTCTAAGAGAAACTATCCTCCTGGACAGCATGGTAACTCAAGAAGAAGAAAAACTTCTGAGTACGGTGTCATGTTGGCCGAGAAGCAGAAAGCCAAATATACTTACGGTGTTTTAGAGAAACAATTCCGTAATATGTTTGAGAAAGCTGCCAGCTCCAGTGGTATTACTGGTGAGGTGCTTTTGCAGAACCTGGAGAGACGTCTCGATAACGTAGTTTATCGTTTGGGTATCGCTCCTACACGCGCTGCTGCTCGCCAGCTCGTTAGCCACAGACACATCACGGTTGACGGTAAGGTGGTAAACATTCCTTCTTACTCTGTTAAACCCGGTCAGCTGGTTGGCGTACGTGAACGTTCTAAATCTTTGGAAGTGATTGGCAACGCTTTGGCAGGGTTCAATCACAGCAAGTATCCTTGGTTGGAGTGGGACGAGAATACCAAAGTTGGTAAACTGTTGCATATCCCCGAGAGAGCAGATATTCCGGAGAATATCAAAGAGCATTTGATTGTTGAGTTGTACTCTAAATAATAATTAAGTTCATGGCGATATTAGCATTTCAAAAACCTGATAAAGTATTAATGTTGGAGGCGGATTCAAAGTATGGTAAGTTTGAGTTCCGTCCGTTGGAGCCCGGTTTCGGTATTACCGTGGGTAATGCCCTGCGCCGTATCCTTTTGTCTTCCCTCGAAGGCTTTGCTATCAACACCATCCGTATAGCTGGTGTCGAGCATGAGTTCTCTTCTGTTCCGGGAGTGAAGGAGGATGTCACCAACATTATTTTGAATCTGAAGCAAGTTCGATTCAAACAAATAGTGGAAGAGTTCGAAAACGAAAAAGTAAGTATCTCTATCGAGAATGCAACAGAGTTCAAAGCTGGTGATATAGGCAAGTATTTGACCGGATTTGAAGTGTTAAACCCTGAATTGGTTATTTGCCATTTAGACTCACAAGCAACAATGCAAATAGATCTTACCATTAACAAGGGTAGAGGTTACGTTCCCGCTGACGAGAACCGTGAGTTCTGCACCGACGTTAATGTGTTGCCGATCGATTCTATTTACACTCCAATCCGTAATGTCAAGTACACGATAGAGCCGTTCCGCGTTGAGCAGAAGACCGACTATGACAAACTCGTGCTCGAGATTACTACGGATGGTTCCATACACCCGAAGGAAGCGCTGAAAGAGGCTGCAAAAATCCTTATCTATCACTTCATGTTGTTCTCTGACGAGAAGATCACTCTGGAGACGTCTGACATCGACGGCAATGAAGAGTTCGATGAGGAGGTATTGCACATGCGTCAATTGTTGAAGACCAAGCTTGTCGATATGGACCTTTCTGTCCGTGCCCTCAACTGCTTGAAGGCTGCCGATGTGGAGACCCTTGGCGACTTGGTGCAGTTCAACAAGACCGACCTGCTTAAGTTCCGCAACTTCGGTAAGAAATCGCTTACTGAGCTTGATGATTTGCTCGAAAGTCTGAATCTGTCGTTTGGAACTGATATTTCTAAGTATAAATTAGACAAAGAATAACAATGAGACATAATAAGAAATTTAACCATCTGGGTCGTACTGCTTCTCACAGACACGCTATGCTGTCAAACATGGCTGTTTCCCTGATTAAGCACAAAAGAATCACTACGACTGTTGCAAAGGCAAAAGAATTGAAGAAGTTTGTAGAGCCTTTGCTCACGAAATCAAAGAATGATACAACAAATTCACGTCGTGTAGTTTTCTCTTATCTGCAAGATAAATTTGCTGTAACTGAACTTTTCAAGGAAATCTCTGTGAAGATAGCTGACCGTCCGGGAGGTTACACACGCATCATCAAGTTGGGCAACCGCCCGAGCGACAACGCCGAGATGTGCTTCATCGAGCTCGTTGACTACGATGAGAACATGGCCAAGGATAAAGTCGCTAAGAAGAGCGGTCGTACACGTCGTTCCAAGAAGAGCGCTGCAGCAGAGGCTCCTGCTCAGGAAGCTGCTGAAGCAACAGCAGAGGCTCCGGCAACTGAGGCTCCTGCAGAAGAGGCTCCTAAGGCTGAATAATCAGATATATTATTCACTTCATA
>CAYZVH010000031.1:0-1303 GCA_964481755.1 uncultured Bacteroides sp.
GGCGACACGTTGTCGGCGTGCATCAGGTCATACTGCCGCTTCACCTTGTTGGCGGCCGTCATCACGTCGCTCAGTCCGAACGGTTTCAGCAGGTAATCGATGGCGTTCACCTTGTATCCGTCGAGCGCGTACTCAGAGTAGGCCGTGGTGAAGACCACCATAGGCGGATGGCTGAGCGAGCGCACATAGTCCAGCCCGCTGAGGTCGGGCATGTTGATGTCGATGAAGATCACGTCGGGCTTCACCGTCTCCATCAACCGCATGGCCTCCATGGCGCTGATGCACGAACCTGCCACCTCGAAGAACGGCACCTTCTGTAAGTAGGCCGTCAGCTGCTTCAGCGCCAACGGCTCATCGTCTATCGCAATACATTTTATCATCATCCGAACAGTGTTTTAAGGTCTTTATTGGGGAGGCGTAGCTGCACCTCGAATTCATTCTCCGTGGGCTGGATGGTCAACTGGTAGTCGTTGCCGTAAATCAGCTGCAAACGTTCCTTCACGTTGCCCAGTCCCACGCCGCCGTGGATCTCCTCCTTCGAGGGCTTCCGGCTGTTGCGGCAACGGAAATCCACATACCCGTCGTCGTCCGTCGTCACGCTCACCTCCACAAACGACTCCCGCTCGTAGCTGATGCCATGCTTGAAGGCATTCTCCACGAAGATGATGAGCAGCAGGGGAGGTATCTGCACGTCCGGCACGATGGTAGGCACCGATACCGTGATGCGCACGTGCTCGGCATAGCGTATGCGCATCAGTCCCACGTAGTTGGCGATGAACTCCAACTCCTTCTGCAGGGGTGCCAACGGCTTGTTGGCTTCGTAGAGCATGTAGCGCATCAGTCGCGACAGCACCTCAATGGTGTGCTTGGCCTGCTCGGGGTCGATGTCCACCAGGGCGTGTATGTTGTTGAGCGTGTTCATGAAGAAGTGCGGGTTGATCTGATACTTCAGATACTCCAGTTGGTGCGTCAGGTTCTCGCGCTCCAGCGCCTTCATCCGCTTACGGTCGTCGGTCGACTTGAAGAAATACTTCGCTCCGACGTTCAGACCGAGCAACAGCAGCATGATGGTGATGGACACAGAGTCGCGCTGTCCGAAAGCGAACGGCGGCATGTGTTGTTGCATCCATTCCTTCCGTTGGTTCTTCCGCTCTTCCCGCTTCATCCGTTTCCATTCGTTCGACCGATTTCCTCGGTTCCCTCGCTCGGCACGCTTCCCTTGGTGTTGCTTTGTGCGTTGTAGGTCTTCGGTCTGCTGCTGCCCACTCTGTTGTTGAGCCTCTTGCGGTTGAGGTCCTCGCGG
>CAYZVH010000031.1:1313-21079 GCA_964481755.1 uncultured Bacteroides sp.
TTCCTGCTGTTGTGGCTCCTGCTGCTGTTGAGGTTCCTGTTGTTGAGGCCCAGGCCCTTGTTGCTGCGGTCCTCTCTGTCCACGTGGTCCTCGCTCAAAGCGGTCTATCTCTTCGGGGTGCGGAGGCTCCATCCCTTCTATCGCCATGGGTGGCTTGGGGTGTGGAAAACTTCTCTCCTGATAGAACCAAAAGCCTGCCAGTAGCAACAGTGTGAGGATGGCGTAGATTATCTTGCGGCCTTTGTACACCAGTAATGGTGCTAGCAGGAAATTGTGGAGGTAGAAGGCGACGGCAAACACTCCCAGCATGCGCCACGCGTTCCACACCTCTCGCCAGTTGTACGACTCCGTATGGCTGGTCACCGAGCTCACATACATCGAAAGGATGGGCGCTGCGAACAATATTGCCCACAGCGCCGCATACAGTATGTTTTCTGTCTTCTTCTGTCCTGTAATTTTCATCTGTCACTGCGCGTCCCTTTGTAGCAAGGACCGCCAAATATACATATTATTATAATAGGTATAGTCGTTCGGGGGCGATTATTTACCATCCGAATCCTCTTCCTCCGCCTTGGCCACCACCACCGGGCTGACCGCCACCTTGTCCGCCGCTGAAGTTGTAGCTGTTCACCATCTGCGAGAGTGTCATCGTAGCCAGTGTGGTGCCTCCGCTAACGGTGGCGCCGGTGACGTATCCGCAGAAGTCTGTGCCGTTGGTCACCGTAGCGCCCGCGCTGATGGTGTAGGCATTGCCCTTCGTCATCTTGGGCGACGAGAGCAACAGGGTGCATCCCTGTTGCGAATAGCTCATCGGCACCTTGAACGCCAGCAGGTTGTTGCCGCTAGCGTCCGCCGCAGTGATGAACTGTCCGCTAGCGATGCCGTTGCCGCCAACGATGGCTACGGGTTGCGAGCAGGCGCTCGAGGTCGGCGTGGAGGTGGTGCCTCCTATGCCTATCACGGTGCCACCGGTGATGGCGAAGGTGTGTTCGTCGCAGTCGATGCCCGCCTCGGGCGTTGTCGTTCCGCAGGCTATCACCACGCCACCGCTGATGGTGATGGTGGAGTTGGAGTCGATGCCGTCGTTGTTGGTACCCACGGCGAATACGTTTCCGCCGCTGATGGTCAGTGCCAGTGCCGAGTTGATGGCGTCGTCGTAGCAGTAGGCCTCAATGCTTCCTCCGGAGATTTCCATTGTGCCTTTGCTCTCAATGCCTTCGGAACCTTCGCCACCGGAGCATCTTACCCGGATGTCGCCACCCTTGATGTACATGTTGCCGTCGCTCTTGATGCCCTTGGGCGAGGTGTCCAGTTTGTTGAGCACATATTGTTTGCCGGTGGTTATCACCTTGATGGTGCCTCCGTTGACGGTCAGTGTCTGGTCGGTGCTGATGCCCTTGCCTCCGGCTCCCGTGCTCTTGCACAGCACCGTTCCGCTGTTGATGACGATGATGCTGTCTGCCTTGATGCCGGCGCAGGCTGTCACGTCCGTGCCGTCCTCGTCCAGCTCGCCGCCACCCGTGGTGATGGCTGTTGTCCGTCCGCCGTCAATCTGCACGAGGCCGTCGCAACTGAGTGCCTTGGCTGCCGTGGCGGATGCCTCCACGTTGATGACACCGCCTTTGATGTAGATGGCATCGTTGGCCTTGATGCCGTTGCCGGCCGTCGCCTTCACGTAGATGTTGTTGCCCGGGCGGAAGAACACATAGTCGTCGCTGCGGATGCCCGCTTTGCAGTTGGCGTTCACCTGCAGGGTACCTTTGCCGGAGAAGAGCAGCTTGCCTTCGCTGAAGAGGGCTGCCTTCATGTCCTCGCTCTCCGTAGCGTCGTTGTATGTTGTTCCGTCGGTCAGTTTGTTCACCGTTCCGTCCGTCAGGATGATGAAGCCACGCTTCTTGCTCTGGATGTTCAGCGGTGCTCCGTCTGGGTTGGTGATGTCCACCCCGTTGAGCTGCAGGGCGAACTTGTTGTCGCTATAGATCTTCAGAAATCCGTTGGTGGTGGTGCCGCTCACGATGTACTTCACCTTCTTGGCCGTGGATGTCACCACCACGTCGGCACCGGTTGTGGTCACCGTCACTCCCTTCACTTCGCCACTGACCGTGGCCGAAGTGCCGTCGAAGGCGATGCTCACTTCGCTGGAGAAGGTGTTGTTCTCGATGTAGTCCTCGTAGTTGTCGGCATCTTCCTCTGTGGGGATAGTCTCCGTCTCGGCGAGTGCCGTCTCGTCAATCGCGATGTCGAACGATGTCAGTTCGCTGATGGAACTGTCGTAGGCAGTTCCGCTGTTGCTGGCATCTGTCCCTCCGTTATATCCGGGAGTGTTCCAGTCGTCGTCCGTCCACCCATTGTCGGTGGAGCATGCCGTGGTCAGCATCCCCGCCGTCATCAAATAAATAAGTAAGCGTTTCATATCTGTCGTTATTAAAAATGAACGCCGCAAAGATAATTACTGAGACTTTGGGCCACAAATCTATTCAACCAACCACACGATTGTATCAACCAAAGGGGAGATTGTTACATTCACATCAATTCTGTTCCCTACTACGGGAGGGGTTCCGAGT
This sequence comes from uncultured Bacteroides sp., assembly GCA_964481755.1. GTDB lineage: Bacteria > Bacteroidota > Bacteroidia > Bacteroidales > Bacteroidaceae > Phocaeicola_A. The sequence continues at coordinate 3,878 of CAYZVH010000031.1, forward strand.
TGCGTGGCGCTAGTGAATTGTTCCCTACTAACGTCTCCATTAGGCTGGGCCTATTATGGAAGTGGCTCTGAGCTGCGTTGGGTCGGTGGAGTCTTCTCCTACCATCGGCTCCAATGGTCTGGGTCTACTACGGGAGTTGCCCCAGTCTTGGTGGTGTCGGTGAAATTGGGTACCTTGGTGTAGTGGGTGTTCACGTCGGTCTTGCCTAGCAGGAACTTGTCGAGGAACGCGCAGACTTCCTCGTACTGCGACTCGGGCAATGAGCAATGGCCGTGGCCACCCACGATGGAGTAACCGCAACGGTCGGCGATGCCATACTGCTGCCACACCTTGTGGGCGGCGTGCATGGAGACGTAGCCGGAGCCGTCGGCCAGCCAACGGAAGTCGGGGTTGCCGAGCATCAAGACGGCTCGCGGGCAACACATCGCCACCAACTCATGATGGTCGTAGGGCAGATAGTAGACGCTGTCGCCCCCGAAGGTTGACTTCAGACGCTGCATGAACCAATGGTAGTCGGTGTTGTCAATCCCTTCCCAAGTATCTTCCTTGGCGCAACGGGCATTGTGCGCGCGGGTCACACGCCAAGCGGCGGCACCGCCACCGCCCGGTTCCTGGGTGATGGTGAGGGCTACCCGTTCGTCGAAGGCTCCGCAGAACAGAGCCATCTTGCCCGCGTACGAGCAACCGGTGACGCCGATGTGGCTCATGTCTATCCGGGTGACCTCGGTGCCCAACTTCTGTAGACCATCGATGAGGCGGCTGAAGCCCCATGCCCACTCGCTGTAAGCACCGTTGCTGGCGAGGTGGGGATAGAGACGCTCGAAGTCGCGTGCCTTGCTGTCGCCAAACTGTGAATAGCCGTTGATCTGGCGGGCGGAGAAGGTCATGGTGGCGATGTGGCGCTCCGACAGCAGGTGACGGGGCAGACTGATGTGGTCGGCACCAATCATGAGTGGATAGGGGGCTGTGCCACCGGTTGGGTAGTGGATGACGGCAGTCTGTGTGAGCGTGTCGCCACGTACGATGGTTTTGACGGTGAGCACGCTGTCCACGAGCGTAGCCACGATTTGGTCCATAGAAACGGCAGGCTTCTCGCCGATTTCGTAGTGTTGTATCTCGCAGGCTATCTCACCACGGCGCTTAGCCCAGTCCTTGAAGTCCAGCGCCCGGCTCTTACCGTCGGACGAGAGGAACGGGTCGGTCAGGTGCTCGCAGTAGGGTAGTTGCCCGATGGTAGGGAAGACTGGGTCGGCTTTGCCTGCGGCTGTGTTCTCCACATTGTAAACCAACGGAATGTCCTGGGCTGAGGCGCAGAGAGCCGACAGAACGAATGCAATGAGAATAATCTTTTTCATACTACTTTATTTAAGGCTAAAAGACTTCTTTAAAGACAAAAAGACTAAGAGTCTAAAAGACGAGACTGAGCGACTAAAAGCGTTGAACGTTTTATGTCGGAAGACCACTCGCATCTGTTGGCGAGAGCAATCGTTCGCGAAGTCCAAGACAACCGATTGTCTTGGCAAAAACAATTAGATTGTATTGGCCAAAACAATCGATTGTATAAGCCAAAACAATTAGATTGTTTTTGCCCGGACAATGCATTGTTGTTTGGTAGACGTTCCTTCGCGTGACTACCTCACATGGAAGAAGTCGAAGTCGGCATAACCTCCCAACGTGCGGGTGGGGAAGTAGAAGAGACCGAATCGTTGTCCGCAGAAGTCGGGCCAGTCGTACTGCATGTGGAGAGTGTCGCCGATGGACTGCCAACGTTTGCCGTCGAGGCTATAGGCAAAGTCACCCAAGTCGCGACGGTCGGTGAAGTCACCATGGGCACGGAGGTATACCTTGTTACCCTTGAGGGGCTGCTTCTCGACGATGATGCCGGCAGCGTCACTCTTCTGGGCGGCACGCCGCATGACGATGTACTTCTGTCCGTCAATCACCTCCACGCCCACGTAGCCATACTGGTTCTGGAAGAGGGTGAGGCCTGCACAGTCGCCGTCCTTCATGCCACGCACATCGAGCAGTGCCTCTGCCGTACACTCGGGGCCGAAGGTGCGTTGGGTGAGGGTGTTGCGTGCGTCGCGTATGTTGTGCGCCATGTTGCCGCCCTTCAGACGAAGCCAACCCTTGCGGTCGGTGAGCGACCAGTAGCGGTTGTCGGGGTTGTGGTTCCACTGCCACTCCTTTTTTAATATAGAGGTGGTGAGGTCGTACTCGCCTCCACGTCCAATAGTGCCTGCATACTTGTCGGAGATGAGGTAGCGGTCAGCCTCCTTGCCGTTGACGAACTCATCGCTCACCACGATGGAGGGCTTCGCGCCTACGGTTTGTCCCTTCACCGGCATCTCCATGACGACATCGGCCACAGTGCCCCCGTTCTTACCGATGACGGGCCATCCGTCCTTGTCCCACTCCATGGCGATGAGCACGGGCATGCGGCCCACCGACCCTTGGTCCTGGAACAGCATGGCGTACCACTTGCCGTCGGGCGTGTCCACGATGTTGCCTTGTGCCACACCGTTGTTGCGCTGGAAGAAGGTGCCGTCGGCGTTCTTCATGTGGCCGGTGAACACCTTACGGCATTCCCACGGCTCACCCATGAGCGCCTTGCTGCGCCAACAGATTTGCTGACGCCAAGCCTCGCCGTGGCCGCCTTGTATCATAAATATATAGTAGTAGTCGCCAATCTTGTAGCCGTGGTAACCCTCGGCACGCAGTCCCAGCGATGGGTTGTCGGCCTGGGTGTAGTCGAGGAACTTCTTGCGCTCGCCCAGCTTCACGTTGCCCTGTCCGTCGGAGATAATCTCGCAGAGGTAGGCCTGGTGCTCGTTGAGGCTGGCGTTGGGGTGCACCACATACTTCTTGCACTCCGTGCCGGTGTCCTCGAACAGGAAGCCCGGGTCGTAGCACATGCTCACCTCGTTGCGGTGCCAGGGACCGTGCTCTATGTCGCGGGTGGTGAAGATGTATGACTTCTGTGTGGTGTTGCAGGTGACGATGAGGTAGAACATGCGCTCGTACTTGTCGTAGCGGATGTTGGCTGCCCACGAACCTTTGGCATAGTCGTTCTGTCCGTTCTTCAGGGCGAAGGCATCGGTCTCCTCCAGTTGGTCGTGGGCGTAGCCGGCCACCGACCAGTTGACCAGGTCTTTCGATTTCATGATGGTACATCCGGGCGACATGTGCATGGTAGTGCTAACCATATAAAAGGTGTCGTCCACACGGATGACACACACGTCGGGCACATCGGCCCAGATGACAGGATTCTGGAAGGTACCGTTACCGAGGTCGCGCGAGGTCTGTGCCCCTGCGCTTAGGGTTGCGACGCCGACGAGCAGCGTCAGAAGTAATTTCTTCATCATAGGTATAGTTGTCAATAGTTTCTGCCGCAAAGCTAAGAGGAATCGTCGAAACATCGAAATAAGGATGTTACAATATGTTGCGGGAATGCAACATCGTCGTGGCGGTGGACAGTTACTTAGGCCTACCGCAACGCTAGCCGATTTGCTGGAATAATTGTCCACCGACTAATTAGTACAATCATTTGGATAATTTATACACCTCTGTCTAGGTAAGATGCCCTACTTTTGCCACGAATCAAAAAAACTGAATATACCATGATGAATTTGAAGAAGCTATTTACTGTATCACTATTGGGTGCCTGCTTCGCTCTCAACGGGACGGGACGTACACCTTATAAAATATGGTACAACACTCCCGCCACTTACTGGGAAGAGGCACTGCCCGTGGGCAACGGACGCATCGCCGCGATGGTGTTCGGCAACCCCGAGCACGAGACACTGCAACTGAACGAAGAGACCGTGTCGGCCGGATCGCCTTACCAGAATTATAATAAGGAGACGAAGACCTACTTGCCGGAGATGCGCCGACTCATCTTCGAAGGCCGCAACGACGAGGCACAAGCGATGGCCGAGACCAAGATACTGTCGCAGGTGGGCCGGGAGTTCCCTTACCAGACCGTGGGAAGCCTGCACATACGTTACGACGGCGAACGTAAGGTGACCGATTACTACCGCGAGCTGGACATCGACAAGGCTGTGGCTACCACCCGCTACACGGTGGGCGACGTTACCTACGAACAGGAGACATTCGCCTCGCTGACCGACCAACTGATCATCGTAAACATAAAGGCATCGAAGCCGAAGGCCATCAACTGCGACCTCTTCTTCGACACACCGATGGCTGACCCCAAGCGTAGCGTCTCCGCCAAGAAAGTGCTTCGTCTGGAGGGCATGACCGAAGGCAGCAAGTATTTCCCCGGCAAGGTGCACTACTGTGCCGACCTGCAGGTGAAGAACCGCGGCGGTAAGGTGGTGGCACAGAACGACACACTGCTGCAGGTGAACGGGGCGACAGAGGTGACCCTCTACATCGCCATGGCCACCAACTTCGTGAACTATAAGGACGTGTCGGCAGACCCCTACCAGCGCACGGCTGCCTATCTGAAGAACGCCTCGAAGGACTACAAGAAGGCCAAGGCCGCTCACATCGCCGCCTACGAGCAACAATACAACCGCGTGAAGCTCGACCTTGGCGAGACTGACCAGGTGAAGAAGCCGATGGACCAACGCCTCCGCGAGTTCAACACCACCTTCGACCCCCACTTGGTGGCGCTCTACTTCCAGTACGGACGCTATCTGCTCATCTCCAGCTCGCAGCCGGGCTGCCAGCCCGCCAACCTGCAGGGCAAGTGGAACAAGAAGACGAAGCCCGCATGGTGCTGCAACTATACCACCAACATCAATACCGAGATGAACTACTGGCCGGCAGAGGTGACCAACCTGTCCGAGCTGCACGAACCGTTGATGAAGATGATTCGTGAGCTGAGCGAGAACGGTGCCGAGGCCGCCCGCGAGATGTACGGCTGCCGTGGTTGGGTGCTCCACCACAACACCGACCTGTGGCGCATGACTGGTGCCGTGGACCGTGCCTACTGCGGAGTGTGGCCGGTATGTGGCGCATGGTTCTGCCAGCATGTGTGGGACCGCTACCTCTTCTCGGGCGACAAGACATTCCTGAAGGATGCCTATCCTATACTGAAGAGCGCCTCGCAGTTCTTCGTGGACTTCCTGGTGCGCGACCCCAACACGGGCTACATGGTGGTGACTCCGTCCAACTCGCCTGAGAACTCGCCCCGCTTCCTCAAGAAGAGAGCCAACCTGTTCGCCGGCATCACGATGGACAACCAGTTGGTGTTCGACCTCTTCTCCAATACCGTGGAGGCTGCCAAGACGTTGGGACTGGACGAGCAGTTCTGCGACACACTGAAGAACCTGCGCCGCCAGTTGCCACCCATGCAGGTGGGCCAGTACGGCCAGCTGCAGGAGTGGTTCGAGGACTGGGACAACCCCACAGACCATCATCGTCACATCTCACACTTGTGGGGACTCTACCCAGGCTATCAGATCTCGCCCTACCGCTCGCCGGTGCTCTTCGAGGCTGCCCGCAACACCCTCATTCAGCGTGGCGACCCCTCCACGGGTTGGTCCATGGGCTGGAAGGTCTGCTTTTGGTCGCGCATGCTCGACGGCGACCATGCCTATAAACTCATTAAGAATCAGTTGACCTACGTTAGTCCCGAGGTACAGAGTGGCCAGGGCGGCGGCACATACCCCAACCTATTCGATGCTCATCCGCCTTTCCAGATTGACGGCAACTTCGGTTGCACGGCCGGCATTGCCGAGATGCTGGTGCAGAGCCACGATGGTGCGGTACACCTGTTGCCCTCGTTGCCCGGTGAATGGAAAGAGGGAACCATCGAGGGACTGCGTGCCCGTGGCGGATTCGTCATCGACCGGATGAAGTGGGAGAACGGCCACTTGACAGAAGTGACCATCCGCTCCACCATCGGCGGCAACCTGCGCTTGCGTAGCTACGACCGGTTGGCATGCGACCAGGCTCAGCTGAAGGAGGTGAAGGATGGCGAGGAGAATCCCAATCCGCTGTTCGTGCAGCAAAAGATAGCGCGGCCGATGATTAGCGAGAAGGCTCCCCTCAAGGGGGTGACGCTGAGGGATAGTTACCTCTACGATTGTCCTACCCAGGCCGGAGATACATTGACTTTTAAGGTTAAACAATAGGTATTCTTCTCTCTCGGGAGAGATAGAAGTATGAAAAAGGAGCGTCCGATGGCGGTGATTGTCGGATGCTCTTTTTCTGTAATCTCGAGTACGCTTGGTATGGGATGGTTCCCAGGCGACCTACGACCCGCTCTGCAATGGCTTGGAATGCTGGAAGGCTTGTCCTCTACGGCTCGCTCTTCGATAGTTTAGAACACCCAAGGATGTGCTCTTGCTTGTCCAAGTGTCAAAATGACTATAAAACAATCAAAATTGCCATACATTTCATTTTGCGGTCTTGCGGAGGGTGCCTACCTTTGTGCCGTATTCAAATAAACTTAAATTCGTATCATGATTATGAAAATAAAAAGACTATCGATTCTGCTCTTGGCGGGCGCTTGTCTCCTAGGTACCGCCGACGCTTTCGCAGGGAAACCGAAAAAGAAACAGGTGCTGGATGCGATGCGCTTGGCCAACGACTACTTCATGACCAAGAACAGCGACCCAGGTAAGTCCATTCCCTATCCTTCACGGCATAAATCGTACGAGTCCAACCTCTGGACGCGGGCATACTACTACGAGGGTCTGTTCGAGTTGTGGAAAGTAGACCCGCAACAGCGTTACATCGATTATGCGCTGGACTGGGCCAACAAGCACAACTGGCAGCTGCGGGGCGCTAACCGTGGACCGGTGCGCAACGCCGACAACCTCTGTGCGGGACAGGCTTACATCTTCCTCTATGAGCAAGACCCTGCCAAACCGGAGAAGTACATCCACGCCATAAAGAGCGCCATCGACGCTATGATGGCCACCGACAAGATCGACGACTGGCACTGGATTGACGCTGTGCAGATGGGTATGCCTATCTTTGCGCAGCTGGGCAACATCACCGGCAACAAGGCCTACTATGAGCGTGCTTACGAGATGTATAGCTTCACCAAACTGAAGCATGGCGCCAACGGACTCTACAACCCCGAGGACCGTTTGTGGTGGCGCGATGCCGATTTCGACCCTCCCTACAAGGAGCCGAACGGTGAGGACTGCTACTGGGCTCGCGGCAACGGCTGGATTGTGGTGGCTATGGCCCGCATGCTGGACCTGCTGCCGGCTGACGAACCTCATCGTGCGGAGTATGCTCAGATGCTGACGGACATGTGCAACGCCCTGGTGCCGCTGCAGCGTAAGGACGGTCTGTGGAACGTCAGTCTGCACGACCCCAACCACTACGGAGGCAAGGAAGTGTCGGGAACGTCGATGTTCATCTATGGTATGGCCTACGGTGTCAACCACGGATTGCTCAGTAAGAAAGAGTTCGCACCTATTATATATAAAGCATGGAACGCCTTGGTGAGCGACTGCTTGCACACCGACGGATTCCTGGGCTACGTGCAGGGAACCGGCAAGGAGCCCAAGGAGGCTCAGCCCGTCACCTACGACCGTGTGCCCGACTTCGAGGACTTCGGTTTGGGTGCGTTCCTGATGGCAGGTGCGGAAATCTACCGCATGCTGTAAACGGATAAGCGCGGACAGACATCCTGCCCCCCCCCGATATTCAGTGAATGAGCGGGTCAGTGGAGAAGCGTATCTCCACTGACCCGTTCTGCTGACTCGTTCTTCGACGGCTTGGAGGCTTAAGGACCGTAGGGACGGACTCATTGTTGACTACTTCTGGTGGTCCGGTAGTCCCCACAGACCTTGCCGCCGATTATTGATATCGAAAACAGATTATTTATTTGAATACATTATTAATACTATGAAACCAATCAACTACTTTGTGTGTCTGCTGCTGGCAGGCGCAACACAGGTCGTCTTCTCCGCCTGCTCAGGTTCGGACGACGCGGCCGACGAGAAGGACGGACAGGAAGAACAGGAAGCTACGAACTACCCTGTCGAGGAAGATGCAATAGCTTTCCCCGGTGCCGAAGGTGGAGGCATGAACGCTACCGGAGGCCGAGGCGGAACGGTGTATGTGGTCACCTCGCTGGAGGATACGAAGACACCCGGCACACTGCGCTATGCGGTGGAGCAGAAGGGAGCGCGCATCGTGGTCTTCAACGTCTCGGGAACCATCTATCTGAAATCACAGCTGAACATTCGCAACAACGACATCACCATTGCCGGACAGACTGCTCCGGGTGACGGCGTGTGTGTGGCGCACTATCCCCTGTCGGTGGGTGCCAACAACGTCATCATCCGCTATCTACGCTTCCGCATGGGCGACGCGGCCATCTCTAGCGGCAATGCCGATGGGGCCGACGCCATGGGCGGACGCAAGCAGACGAATGTCATCATCGACCACTGCTCCATCAGCTGGTCCACTGACGAGTGCGCCTCGTTTTACGACAACAAGGACTTCACCATGCAGTGGTGCATCATCTCCGAGAGTCTGCGCCTGTCGGGTCACAGCAAAGGTCCGCACGGCTACGGCGGCATCTGGGGAGGCGTGAACGCCACGTTCCATCACAACCTGATGGTCCACCACGACAGCCGCACCCCGCGGTTCGGCGCGGGTACCATGTATCAGGGCACCGAGCGCACCGACATGCGCAACAACGTCATCTACAACTGGAGCGGCAACGGCTGCTACGGTGGCGAGGGCATGGGCATCAACATAGTCAATAACTACTACAAGCCAGGACCCGCTACCGATGCGAAGGTAGCCAACCGCGTGATGGCCATAGACATCAACTCGACGACGAATAAGGCGGGGCAGTACTACGTCACCGGCAACGTGTTCGAGGCCGGCAACAACCTCACCGCAGCCGTGGCGGCCGAGGTGAACAAGGATAACTGGGCGGGCATCGTCAACAACACCGGCCGGGACGTGTCGAAGTTGAAGCTTAGCAGCCCTGTTTACGTGACCGACGTCACTACCCACACCGCCCAGGAGGCCTATGAGCGCGTGCTCAATTATGCCGGTTGCTCCCTCTCGAGGGACGAGATAGACACCCGCATCGTGGCGGAGACCCAATCTGGAACGGCGCAGTACATCGGCAAGAGCGTACACAATGGAGTGGGTGATGAGGCTTGTCCCGACGGCGTGTGCGACAACTGCGACAATGGCATCATCCACTGGAAGAGCGCGAAATACCCGAAGCAGGGAATCATCGATAGTCAGGACGACCTGAAGCCCGCCTCCGCCTCCTCCACATGGAGCGCTTGGCCCACGCTGAAGTCCACCTCCGCCCCGAAGGACACCGACGGCGACGGAATGCCCGACGACTGGGAGAAGTCCCACGGGCTGGACCCCAACGTGAACGATGCCAACGGCAAGAACCTCAGCACCGGGTACGACAACATCGAAGTCTACATCAATAGTCTGGTGAAACGCATCACTGACGCCGAGTATTGATTCCGACCATCCTGAAGGAGTGTTGTGGGTTGTCTCGAGGATTCGAGACAGCCCACAACTATCTACTATAGCCCCATTCCGTCCCTTAATCGTGCACTTTGTCCATCGGTGTAACAAGTAGAACGGTAAATGTAACATTTGGATTTCACGCTCTGTGGCAAATGGTCTACTTTTGCTCTGGTTCCCGCGAGGAGCGTCGGGGCGAGTCTCGTAATCCCCGCTCCGGGCCATACTCCGGGAGCCATTACATCTACAGAATAACTATTAAATCTAAAGCTGATGGAAAAAAGTAATACGGATGGATTCTACAAACTCTCGTGGTTGCAACGGATAGGTTTCGGCTCCGGCGACTTGGCGCAAAACCTGATTTACCAAACCGTTTGCATGTATTTGCTGCTGTTCTACACCAATGTGTATGGGCTGAAACCGGAGACGGCAGCGGTGATGTTCCTGATTGTACGCATAGTGGACGTGGTGTGGGACCCGCTGGTCGGCACCTTCGTCGACAAGCACAACCCCCGGCTCGGCAAGTACCGCGCCTACCTGGTGTTGGCAGGCATCCCGCTCACAGGCTTTGCCATCCTCTGTTTCTGGAACGGATTCTCGGGCAACTTGGCCTACGCCTACATCACCTATGTGGGACTATCCATGTTCTATACCCTTATAAATGTACCCTACGGAGCCTTGAACGCTTCACTCACCCGCGACACCGACGAAGTGACCACGCTTACCAGCGTGCGTATGTTCCTGGCAAACACCGGCGGACTTGCCGTGGCCTATGGTATTCCTAAGATAGTGGGTTGGCTCTCGCCGGACGGGTTGACGAATACCCCGGAGAGCGCCAACGCGTGGTTCATCACCATGGCTGTCTATGGTGTGGCGGGACTGGCGCTGCTCATCTTCTGCTTCACCCAGTGCAAGGAGCGGGTGGTGATGGATGCCAAGGAGACCGAGAACGTGCGTGTGTCCGACCTCTGGACCGAGTTCCGCCGCAACCGTCCGTTGCGCATCCTAGCCTTCTTCTTCATCACGGCGTTTGCCATGATGGCGGTAGGCAACTCGGCAGGCTCCTACTATATGATTTACAATGTGCACGGCACCAGCGACCAGATGGCCAACTTCATGGCACTGGGCTCCATCCCCGCATTCATCTTCATGCCGATGGTGCCTTGGATAAAGCGCAAGATCGGCAAGCGGGCCATGTTCAACGTCTTCCTGTCGGTAGCCATCATCGGTATGGCTCTGCTCTACGTCATCTCCATGGTGCCTGCACTGAAGACACAGATTTGGTTGGTCTATGTGGCCCAGTTCATCAAGTCCACGGGTGTCATCGTAGCCACCGGTTACATGTGGGCACTGGTGCCCGAGGTGATTTCCTACGGCGAGTACAAGACCGGCAAACGCATCTCGGGAATCGTCAACGCACTGACAGGCATCTTCTATAAGGCTGGAATGGCGCTGGGCGGCGTGGTGCCGGGACTGGTGCTGGCCTACGTAGGTTTCGAGAAGGACAATGCCGTGAGCCAATCCGCCTTCACCGAACAAGGCATCCTGTGGCTGGTGGCCATCATCCCGGCCCTGCTCCTGTTGCTGGCTATGTTCATCATCTCCAAGTATGAGCTGGACGATGCCACGGTGGACCGCATCAACAAGGAGATTGAGGCGAGAACAAGAAATTAAGATTATACCTTATATAATATATAAATATGAAGAAAGAAATGAGATACCTGGTGCCGGGCGATTACATGGCCGACCCGGCGGTGCACGTGTTCAACGATAGGCTCTACATCTATCCCAGCCACGATTGGGAGAGCGGTGTGCCCGAGAATGACAACGGCGACCACTTCAACATGAAGGACTATCACGTATATTCCACCACCGACCCGATGCACGGCGAGATTGTGGACCATGGTGTGGTGTTGCGCACCGAGGACATCCCTTGGGCTGGTCGCCAGCTGTGGGACTGCGACGTGGCCGAGAAGGACGGCAAGTACTACATGTACTTCCCCTTGAAGGACAAGAACGACATCTTCCGCATCGGTGTGGCCGTGAGCGACAAGCCTGAGGGTCCGTTCATCCCGCAACCCGATCCCATCAAGGGCAGCTACAGCATCGACCCCGCTGTGCTGAACGACGGCGACGGCAAGTATTACATGTACTTCGGTGGCTTGTGGGGCGGACAGCTGCAGCGCTACCATAACAACAAAGCCCTGGAGAACGCTACCTTCCCCGCTGACGACCAGCCGGCAATCCCCGCCCGTGTGGTGCGCCTGACCGACGACATGATGGAGTTCGCCGAGGAACCGCAACCCGTAGTGGTGGTGGACGAGGCCGGCAAACCCCTCACCGCTGCCGACAACAGCCGCCGTTTCTTCGAGGCTTCGTGGACCTATAAGCGTGACGGGAAGTATTACTTCGTCTATTCCACCGGTGACACGCACAACCTCTGCTACGCCACCGGCGACAATCCATACGGCCCGTTCACCTACCGTGGCGTTATTCTGACTCCCGTGGTGGGTTGGACCACCCACGCCGCTGTTGTGGAATACCACGGCAAGTGGTATCTGTTCCACCACGACTGTGTGCCCTCCGGCGGCAGGACTTGGCTCCGCAGTCTGAAGGTCACCGAGCTGGAATACGATGCCGAAGGCAACATCCTCACGATAGAAGGAATACAGTAACGTAAGTTTTCCCATATGAGAGTCCCCGTACCCGAAACTTTCGCTCGAAAGTTCCCCGGCGGGGCTCTGTTGTGTATTGAGGGGAACCTTGGGCTGTCAAGTGGTTCGACAGTGTCCTCTGGAATATGACAAGTGGAATAGGACTATACTTCTAGCCCCGTGCGGACTATCTCGGGTGGATACAAAAAAAGAGTTGCAAGCATTGCAACTCTTTTCTACTGGTGGTGCCAACGGGAATCGAACCAGTGACACAAGGATTTTCAGTCCTTTGCTCTACCAACTGAGCTATGGCACCATAACCTCCTCCGGTTTTGCGGTGCAAAGGTAGAGCATATTTTCGAACTACGCAACACTTGGGGCAAAATAATTGCAACTTTTCTGCAATCTTACCTCAATTGGGTAGTTCAATAATGCTTTGTCGCTATAAGATACGAATTCTTTAGGCTAGCTCTTCCAAAGTCTTTATCTTAGCAAAATAATCATGCGGGTTTGATACTCTCTATCCAATTTGCATTATCTTTGTCCCCAAGATTGAAAAAACTGAGATTAGTATGAAGTTTATCGGAATTATTCCTGCCAGATACGCTTCTACCCGGTTCCCGGCAAAGCCGTTGGCAATCCTGGGCGGAAAGCGCGTGATACAGAGGGTGTACGAACAAGTGAAGAAGTCGCTCGACGACGTGTACGTCGCTACGGACAATGAACTGATAAAAGAGGCCGTGGAGGAGTTCGGCGGCAAGGTGGTGATGACCTCCGTGAACCACCGCAGCGGAACAGACCGTTGCTACGAAGCCTATTGCAAGGTGGGCAGCGGATTCGACGTGGTGGTGAACATACAGGGCGACGAACCCTTCATTCAACCCTCGCAGATAGAGGAACTCAAACACTGCTTCGACGACGAAGCCACCCAGATAGCCTCCTTGGCGAAACCCTTCCGCGAGGCGGACGGCAAAGAGGCCCTGTTCAACCCCAACTCTCCTAAAGTGGTGATGGACAAAGATAACCGGGCCCTCTACTTCAGCCGCTCGGTGATTCCTTACCTGCGCAATGTGGAACCCGAGGAATGGCTCAAACACCATACCTACTATAAACACATTGGACTCTACGCCTACCGGGCTGACACGCTGCGCGAGGTGACTTCCCTGCCGCAGTCGTCGCTGGAGCTGGCCGAGTCGCTCGAACAGCTGCGTTGGCTGCAGAACGGATACGTCATCAAGGTAGGCATCACCGACATCGAAACTATCGGCATCGACACCCCCGAGGACCTTGCCAAGGCAGAACAGTTCCTCCGAGACCATGTTGAATAGATCACAACAGCCACCGTTGCACACCGTGGGCAAAGTGGACATTCCTTTGCCCGAGAAACACGTGATGCCCAACGGAATCACACTGAATGTCCTCAACACCACCGACGAGGAGATGATCCGGCTCGACCTGCTGATGAACGGGGGCGGACTGTGGTACCAGTCGCAACCGTTGCAGGCGACCTTCGCCAACAACATGCTGCGCCAGGGCACCCGCCAGTTCAGCTCCGAGAAGGTGGCCGAACGACTGGACTACTACGGCGGATGGTTGGAGTCCTCCACCACCATCAAACACTCCTACCTGACGCTCTACTCGCTGAGCCGCTACTTTCCGCAACTGGTGGAACTGCTGCGCTCCGTGGTGATGGAACCTCTCTACCCCGAGAAGGAACTGTCCGTGATGGTGGAGCGCGAACGACAACAGTTCAAGGTGAGCAACCAACGGGTGGACGTGAAATGTCGCAAGGCTTTCCGCCGGGCGTTGTTCGGCACCGACTTCCCCTCCGCCCGCTACGCTGTGTTGGAGGACTATGGCCGACTGACGAGAGAGTCGCTGGCGGAGTTTCACCACCAATTCTATCACTCGGGCAACTGCTCCATCTACCTCTCCGGTAAGGTGACAGCGGAGGCTATCCGTCTGGTGGAGGAGGCCTTTGGCAGCACGCCTTGGGGCGAAACCTACTTCGTTCGCCCGAGCTACACCCACAAGCCCGTCACCTCGCAGGAAAAGCGTGTCACGGTGACGTGCGACCAGACTGTGCAGAGTGCCGTCAACCTGGGATTCATCTCCATCGATGCTTTGCATCCCGACTTCCATAAACTGCGTGTGCTCGTCACCCTGTTTGGCGGATACTTCGGTAGTCGGCTGATGAAGAACATCCGCGAGGACAAGGGCTACACCTACGGTATTGGTGCCGGCTTACAGGGTTTCCCCGGTTGTAGTCTGCTCTTCGTGAGCACACAGGCCGCCAACGAATATGTGGAGCCCCTCATCCGCGAGGTCTATGCCGAGATGGACCGCCTGCGACGGGAGACCGTGTCCGAGGACGAACTGATGATGGTGAAGAACTACATGATGGGCGAGTTGAACCGTGCGTACGAGGGACCGCTCTCACTGGCGGACGCCTACATCTTCCTGGCTACGTCGGAGTTGCCGTACAGTTTCATGGCTGACACCGCACGAGCTATCAGTGAGGTGACGGCGCCCGAACTGCGTGAACTGGCCTGTCGCTACTTGCTAGATGAACGCGTGACCGAGGCTGTGGCAGGTGCTGCAATCGGTAAAAACACATAAAAAACAAGAGAAATCTTTGGCCATTTGAGGTAGAACCGGAATAATGTTCTACTTTTGTGAACCTTTCGGACGGAGGGCGTTTGCGGACGCTCTCCGTCGGGAAGATTATGGTGGAAACGTCGGCCCACGGCTGACCCTCCCTCTCTCTTATAATAAATTGAAATAGATGATTATGAAACATATACTGATACGAGGCTGCTTCGTCCTCTCCCTCTTCTTCTCCGCCCAGGCAATGGCGCAAATAAACATAGGTAACTACACATTTAAGGATGGTAGCATCTACACGGGCGAGTTGAAGGGCAAAAAGCCGAACGGCAAGGGACGCACCGTCTTCCTCAACGGCAACGTCTACGAAGGCGAGTACGTCAAAGGCAAACGCCAGGGACACGGTGTCTTCATCTTCCCCGACGGCGAGAAGTACGATGGCGACTGGTACCAGGACCAGCAACACGGCACAGGTACCTACTACTTCAGCAACAACAACCGCTACGAAGGTCTGTGGTACGCCGACTACCAACACGGTAAGGGCACGATGTACTACTACAACGGCGACGTCTACGTGGGCGACTGGGTGCGCGACCAACGCGAGGGACGCGGAACCTACACCTGGAAGAACGGCGCCAAGTACGACGGCGAGTGGGCGAAGGATAAGAAGAACGGCCAAGGCACGTTAGACTGGAACGACGGCACCAGCTACAACGGATTGTGGAAAAACGATATGCGGCAGGGCCAAGGCACCTTCCACTACTCCAACGGCGACGAGTACGTCGGCTCGTGGGAGCAGGACATGCAACACGGCAAAGGCACTTACACGTTCCACACCGGCGATGTTTACGAGGGCGACTACAACATGGGCGAACGCACCGGCGAGGGAGTCTACCGCCACAAGAACGGCGACGTCTACACCGGACACTTCAAGGATGGCGAGCAGGATGGCGCGGGAGTCTTCAAGTGGGCCAACGGTTCGGTGTACGAAGGCAACTGGGTGAACAGCCAGCGCCAAGGCAAAGGCAAGTACACCTGGACCAACGGCGATGTGTACGAGGGTGACTGGAAGAACAACCAACCCGATGGTGAGGGCACACTGACCCACGCCGACGGTTCGCACTACAAAGGCTCGTTCTCGAAAGGCAAGAAGGACGGCAAGGGCGTGCTCGTGGAGAAGGACGGCCTGCGCTACGAGGGCTTCTTCAAGCAGGACATGAAACACGGTCCCTTCGTGGAGACCGACGCCAACGGTCAAGTGGTGCGCCGCGGAACCTTTCGCTATGGCAAGTTCGACAACTCGGCGAAATAAACCAGTCCACTTGCGAGGCTTACGGTCAAGTGGTGCGCCGCGGAACCTTCCGCTACGGCAAGTTCGACAACTCGGCGAAATAAACCGGTCCACTTGCGAAGGCTTACAGAACTGACGCCGTCGATAGCAACCGGAGGAACAATAAAGTCACTCCCCAGTGGCGGCTATGGAACTGACGCTGTTGCTCGCAACTGGAGGAACAATAAAGCCAGTCCCCAGTGGCGGCTACGGAACTGACGCTGTTACTCGCAACTGGAGGAACAATAGGGCCAATCCCCAGTGGCGGCTATGGAACTGACGCTGTTGCTCGCAACTGGAGGAACAATAAAGCCAATCCCCAGTGGCGGCTATGGAACTGACGCTGTTACTCGCAACTTGAGGAACAATAGGGCCAATCCCCAGTGGCGGCTATGGAGCTGATGCCGTCGCTAGCAACTGGAGGAACAATGGAACCCTCACAAGACGACTACAGAACTTGCGCTGTCGCTCATAAGTGGATGAATAATAACTGCATGAACAATAAAACGGCCTGTCGGACCGGATGGTCTGCCGGGCCTATAAATATATAATGGAAACAAGCATGATAGATTTGGAAAGCCTCACCGTCGAAGTGCGACAACTGGCGGTGACCACAGGAGCCTTCCTGAGGGAGGAACGGACCAAGTTCCACCGCGAACGGGTGCAGGAGAAGAAGTCGCACGACTACGTGTCGTACGTGGACAAAGAGTCGGAACGCCGCATTGTGGCTCGGCTGAGCGAGTTGCTTCCCGAGGCCGGATTCATTGCCGAAGAGGGGAGTGGCAGTCTGCACGACGAACCCTACTGCTGGGTGGTCGACCCGCTGGACGGAACCACCAACTTCATCCACAACAACGCGCCCTACTGCGTCAGCATCGCTTTGCGCGACCATCAGGAGATTCTCCTCGGCGTGGTCTATGAGGTGTGCCGCGACGAGTGCTTCTGGGCTTGGAAGGGCAGTGCCTCCTACCGCAATGGAGAAGAGATCCACGTCTCTGCAATCGACAACCTCAACGAGTCGTTCATCGAGCTGGGCTTCCCCTACGACGCCGAGCGCTACCGCGAGTTTGTGACCTCACTGGTGCACAACCTCTACGGCCACGTCTGCGGACTTCGCCTCGAAGGAGCCTGCGCCGCCGAGCTCTGCTACGTTGCCTGCGGACGTTTCGAGGC
>CAYZVH010000031.1:21179-23194 GCA_964481755.1 uncultured Bacteroides sp.
ATTGTAATAGAACGACTCTCTCTCCACCGCCCTGCGTCGGTGGATGGGAGATGGGACTATCTCGTTCTATCTGTCTTGAGTCTCTCCGGTAGACAGGTCTTTGGAGTCTTTCCTGGCCTCCCCGTCGACCTCCCCGTCGACCTCTCCGGCGGGCTTATTCGGCACTGCGAGTGAGCGTAGTCTTGACTTGAATCAAACTTTTCGCTCTCTGACGGAAAAATTTACGTCGAAACCCTTTGGCGTATAGAGAAACTCTGTATATTTGTGAGCAATAAACAAAACGTATAACTAAAGTATTTTTATAGCTATGATTATCGATACATTAGAGAATCTGAGCAAATATGCTTCGATGAACCCCTTGTTTGCCAAGGCGATTGAGTATTTGACAACTACCGACCTCAACGCACAGGAAGTTGGCAAAGTGGTGCTGCAGGGAACAGACCTCGTGGTGAACTTCCAGATGGCCAAAGGTAAGACCAAAGACCAGGCACAGCTGGAGACACACAAGAAGTTCATCGACATCCAGATTCCCCTCTCCGCTACCGAAGTGATGGGTTACACCCCGGCTAACGCACTGCCCGAAGGCAACTACAACGAGGAGAAAGACATCACCAAGTTCGAGGGCGCGGCTGAGTCGTACATCGCCGTGAAACCCGGCATGTTCGCCATCTTCTTCCCGCAGGACGGCCACGCACCCTGCATCTCACCGGAAGAGTCTATCAAGAAAATCGTCGTAAAAGTATTGGCATAAACCCTCTAGAATCTCACCCTGAAGTATGGATCCTACATTGAAACTGATTCTGAACGATCCTTGGTTGGAACCCTACGAAGAGGCCATCAACGGCCGTCATCAGCATGCGCTGGACAAGGAGCGGGAACTGACCCGCAACGGAAAGTGTACGCTGTCGGAGTTTGCCGACGGTTATCTGTACTTTGGCTTGCACCGGACGAAAGAGGGCGGATGGGTGTTCCGCGAATGGGCCCCCAACGCCACCGACATCTATTTGGTAGGAGACTTCAACGACTGGGACGAACGCCCCGACTACAAACTCAAACGTATCAAGGGAACGGGCAACTGGGAGGTGAAACTCCCCGCTGACAAGATGCACCATGGCGACCACTACAAACTCCACGTCTACTGGGACGGCGGTAGCGGCGAGCGAATCCCCGCCTGGGTGAACCGCGTGGTGCAGGACGAGCAGACCAAAATCTTCAGCGCCCAGGTGTGGAGCCCCGACAAACCCTACACGTTCAAGAAGAAAACCTTCAAGCCAAACACGGAGCCGTTGCTCATCTACGAGTGCCACGTCGGAATGGCGCAGCCCGAAGAGAAGGTGGGCACGTACAACGAGTTCCGCGAGAAGATACTGCCCCGAATAGCTGCCGACGGATATAACTGCATTCAGATAATGGCCATCCAGGAGCACCCTTACTACGGAAGTTTCGGTTACCATGTCTCCAGCTTCTTCGCTCCCTCGTCGCGCTTCGGCACACCGGACGAGCTGAAGCGGCTCATCGACGAGGCTCACTCCATGGGCATTGCCGTCATCATGGACATTGTGCACTCCCATGCCGTGAAGAACGAGCTCGAGGGACTGGGCAACTTTGCCGGTGACCCTTGCCAGTACTTCTACGAAGGCGGCCGCCGCGAACATCCGGCTTGGGACTCGCTCTGCTTCGACTACGGCAAGAATGAGGTCATCCACTTCCTCCTCTCCAACTGTAAGTATTGGCTCGACGAGTTCCACTTCGACGGATTCCGCTTCGATGGAGTCACCTCCATGCTCTACTACAGCCACGGACTGGGCGAGGCGTTCTGCAACTATGCCGACTACTTCAACGGACACGAGGACGACAACGCCATCTGTTACCTGACCCTGGCCAACAAACTCATCCATCAGGTGAACCCGCGGGCCATCACCATTGCCGAGGAGGTGTCCGGCATGCCCGGCCTGGCAGCCCCTGTGGCCGACGGCGGTTATGGGTTCGACTATCGTATGGCGATGAACATCCCC
>CAYZVH010000032.1:0-18771 GCA_964481755.1 uncultured Bacteroides sp.
CTCTCGTGGAACTACTTCGTGGGCATGCAGGTGACGGACGTGGACAAAGGTCCGCTGGGCCCCGTGGTGGCCGTGGACGACACCACCGCCAACACCCTCTTCGTGGTGGACTACCACGGCGAGGAACTGCTGATACCCGCCTGCGAGGAGTTCATCGTGCAGATTGACAACAAGAAACACCGCATAAAGATGCAGCTGCCCGCCGGGCTGATAGACATAGACCAAGTGGAGGAGATATAAACGCACATATACCTATATATATAATATGGTAAAGAAGAAGAGAATATCCTACTGGCATAATTTCAAGTTCAAGTATAAACTGACGATTATCAACGAGAGCACCCTCGAAGAGGTGGTGGGCATCCACGTGTCCAAACTCAACGGTCTGTCCGTGCTGATATTCGTGTTGCTCTTCTTCATCGTCATCTCCGCCCTCATCGTCAGCTTCACCCCGCTGCGCAACTACCTACCCGGCTACATGAACAGCGACGTGCGCCGTCAGATAGTGGACAACGCCTTGCGGCTGGACTCCATGCAGGAGGTGATTGACTGCCAAAACCTCTACATCACCAACATACAGGACATCTTCCGTGGCACCGTGCGGCTGGACAGCGTGCAGTCGCTCGACTCCATCACTGCCCTGCGCTCCGAGGACCTGATGGAACCTACCGAACGCGAGCAGGACTTCCGACGGGTGTACGAGGAGACGGAGAAGTATAATCTGACCAACATCAAGGAGGTGCCCGACGCCGACAGTCCCATCCTCTACCGTCCCACCAGCGGGACGATAGCCGTTGCCTTCAACCCCCGCGACAAACATTTTGGCGTGGACATCATGGCCGACCCCAATCAGAGTGTGGTGGCGGTGATGGACGGCACCGTGGTGATGAGCGACTACACCGCCGGCACGGGCTACGTGATAGGAATACAACATAACCGCAATTTGGTGTCGGTGTACAAGCAATGCGGCACACTGCTGAAGCAGGTGGGAGACAAGGTGAAAGCCGGAGAGGTGATTGCCCTGGTGGGCAACACCGACGGACACACCGCCGGACCTCACCTCCACTTCGAGCTATGGCGCAAAGGCGAGGCACTGAACCCTGAAAAATATATAGTCTTTTAAATGAAGAAACAGATAGCTATCTTAGGTTCCACGGGCTCCATCGGTACACAGGCCCTGCAGGTCATCGAGGAACATCCCGACCTGTACGGTGTCTACACCCTGACGGCCAACAACAAGGTGGAACTGTTGGCACAGCAGGCGCGCAAGTTCATGCCCGACTCTGTGGTGATTGCCAACGAAGCCAAATACGAACAACTGAAGGAACTGTTGGCCGACCTTCCCATCAAGGTCTATGCCGGCGAGGAAGCCCTCTGCCAGATTGTGGAGTCGGCCTCCATCGATATGGTGCTCACCGCCATGGTGGGCTATGCGGGACTTCGCCCCACCATCAACGCCATTAAGGCCCACAAAACCATCGCCTTGGCCAACAAGGAGACTCTGGTGGTGGCCGGCGAGCTCATCAACAGCCTGGCTAGTCAGTATCACGCCCCCATCATACCGGTCGACTCCGAACACTCCGCCGTGTTCCAGTGTCTGGTGGGCGAGGCGGGCAACCCCATCGAGAAGGTCATCCTGACGGCCTCGGGCGGCCCCTTCCGCACCTTCACCAAGGAACAGCTGCAGAGCGTGACCAAGGAGCAGGCCCTGCGCCACCCCAACTGGACCATGGGCGCTAAGATCACCATCGACTCCGCCTCCATGATGAACAAAGGTTTCGAGGTGATAGAGGCGAAGTGGCTTTTCGGCGTACGCCCCGACCAAATAGAGGTAGTGGTGCATCCCCAGTCGGTCATCCACTCCATGGTGCAGTTCCAGGACGGCGCAGTGAAGGCCCAGTTGGGAATGCCGGACATGCGGCTTCCCATCCAGTATGCCTTCTCCTATCCCGACCGTGTGCACGCCTCCTTCGAGCGGCTCGACTTCTTCAAGTGTCGTTCCCTCACCTTCGAGGCACCGGACACGTCGCGCTTCCGCAACCTGGCGTTGGCCTACGAGGCATTGCGTGTGGCGGGCAATATGCCCTGCATCGTGAATGCCGCCAACGAGGTGATGGTGGATGCCTTCCTCCACGACCGCATCGGGTTCCTCCAGATGAGCGACATCATAGAGCGTACGATGCAACGGGTGACTTACATCAAACAACCTGTCTACGAGGACTATGTGGCGACCGACGCCGAGGCACGCCGGGTGGCCCGTGAGCTCCTCTGAGACCAAAGCCCCTCACACGTACGGGGGTGACAAACAAAACGTATAAGTAAAACAAGTTAATAAGAAGACAATGGAAACATTTTTGATTCGTGCCCTTCAACTGATGATGTCCCTCTCACTGCTGGTCGTCATTCACGAGGGAGGACACTTCCTATTTGCCCGCCTGTTCAAGATTCGTGTAGAGAAATTCTGCCTCTTCTTCGACCCGTGGTTCACCTTGTTCAAGTTCAAACCGAAGAACAGCGACACCGAATACGGCATCGGCTGGCTCCCCTTGGGCGGTTATGTGAAAATATCCGGCATGATAGACGAGTCGATGGATACCGAACAGATGAAACAACCCGTGCAGAACTGGGAGTTCCGCGCCAAACCCGCCTGGCAACGTCTGCTGGTGATGATCGGCGGCGTGCTTTTCAACTTCCTGCTAGCCCTGTTCATCTACTCCATGATACTCTTCACCTGGGGCGACTCCTACTACCCGTTGCAGGATATGACCTACGGTATGAAGTTCAACGAACGAGCTCAGCAGATTGGTTTCCGCGACGGCGACATCCTGTTGCGGGCCGACGACAAGACGCTGGAGCGCTTTGGCGTGGACATGCTGCGCGACATCGTGGATGCCAAGACGGTCACCGTGAAGCGCGACGGTCAGGAGACCATCGTGAACATTCCCGAGGACCTGAGTCTGCTGACGGTGGGCAATGAGAAACCCGTCTTCTGTGAGTACCTCTATCCCGCCGTCATCGACACCGTGTTGACCGGTTGCCCCGGAGAGTTGGCCGGCCTGCAGAAAGGCGACAGCCTGGTGGCCTTGAATGACAGCGCCCTCCATTCGTGGAACGACTTCAAACAGATGCTTTCCGACCTCAAGTTCAAGGCCGACGCTGCCCCCGAGAAGGCCGACACGTGGAAGAACATCACCCTGCAGGTGGCCCGCGAGGGTAGGGTAGACACCCTTGCCATGACCCTCGACTCCACGTTTGTAGTAGGCATCGCACCTCAAACGTTGCCCCAACTCTACGAGGCTAAGCATATTGAGTACGGCTTCTTCGCCTCATTCCCCGCCGGCGTGTCCCACGGAATCAACATCCTGAAGGGCTACGTCAACGACATGAAGTACGTCTTCACCAAAGAGGGAGCCACCAGTCTGGGCGGATTCGCCACCATCGGCAGCATCTTCCCCACCGAGTGGAACTGGCCTCGCTTCTGGGAGATGACCGCCTTCCTCTCCATCATCCTCGCCTTCATGAACATCCTGCCTATCCCCGCGCTGGACGGTGGCCATGTGCTGTTCCTCCTCTACGAGGTAGTGACCCGCCGCAAGCCGAGCGACAAGTTCATGGAACGTGCCCAGATGGTAGGTATGGTGTTGTTGCTCATCCTGCTGGTGTGGGCAAACTTTAACGATATACTGCGGTTTGTCTTCTGACGACAGGCTATCGAATAAATGACCCTAGGGTCATTTCTTGAGGTCCCGTGGGGCGGTGTTTCACGCGGGTACAATAAAGCGTTCGGGCGGTCCTCTTATCGAAGGGAACCGCCCGAACTATTCGGTTTTATCAGCCCTATCGTGGACTGAAAGCTTTTAAGATTCTACTTTAAAAAGGATGTTATCGGATAACATCCGTCTCTGTTTAGTGTTTCGTGTTAGTCTCGACTACTGCAATTACACTTAAAACTGTGAAAACAGCTACGATAGCTAACAGAATTGATACTTGTGCTGTCATAATTCTAAATCTTTTTACCTTTTAAAACTAATACTTATATTAACTAATCTCGTCAATCACTTTCGTGATTCATTTAACACGCTGCAAATATAGGGCGCTTCTGACACGTGGCAAACGAAATACATGTTGAATAACATAAAATGGCCGTTTTCTTGACATAGGTCAATGAAGCCCCAGGGAATGAAACACCTTTGTCATACGCAAAGCGGAAAGATGACAAACTGGCACTGACAAGATAGCACAGACGCGCGCATTCCTCTTTTATTACGCCAGAGCATTGCCGGAACGAAAATAAATCGTACCTTTGTAGCGCCAAAAATTTGTGATGGCAAATATAACTGAATACAAATGTTTAAATCTAATATTGTGAATACCGAGGCCGAGAACGTAAAGGCTATGATAGAAAGAACTTACGAAACCTACCGTGAGGGGTTGATAACCTACGTTTATTATAAGATAGACGACCTCGAACAGGCGGAAGACCTGGTGCAGGACGCCTTCCTTCGTCTACTCAACTACGACTTGAAAATCGATGAGAAAACCGTCCAATCGTTTCTCTTTACGATCGTGCGCAACTTGCTCATAGACTATCTGCGCCACGTCTACACGAAAAAGGAGAAACTCTCATACCTCAGCCTCGTGACCGATCCTTTCACCAGTTCCGGTGCGGACTGTCGCCTCAACGTGCGTGAGGTGCTGACGTTGCACGAAAAAGCCAAGTCCCGACTCACTCCGCGTGTCCGCCAGGTCTACGAGATGAAATGTGAGCGCAATCTCTCGATTCCCGAGATTTGCCGGCGACTGTCGATATCCGTCAACACGGCGGAATGTCATCTCTTCTTAGCCCGTAGGGATGTCCGCGACTACGTGCGCAAAGCCCTTACGGCGAAAGGAACCTTCTACTCACAGATGAGTTATATCGGCAGTTAAGAAAAAGATTCAGAATTAGTTGCGTAAGAATATTAAAAGTCATACCTTTGCACATCATTTAATAATGCGATATTAACGATTTAATATAGGGTTGTCTTATGGTTGTAGGGCGTTCGACTCTGGGAAGAGGCGGACGTCCGTGTTTTTTTTGTTCCTGGGCAAGATGCTTATGGAATGTTTGCGTGGGTTAATTTCCGCTAACTTCCGCCCGCTGCTACGCTTACCCTCACCATATTTTCCGCTCTTTACATTATCTTTGTGCCCCGTAGAACTCAATAGATTGGTGCAATGATATCTATCCGACGCATATACATATATATATGGTTCTGTTGCTTCGCCGCTGGGCTACAGGCGCAGAGCTACGAGGACCTCGTGAAGAAAGCTTTCGACTTGGCTCAGAACGACAGCCTCGTCGAAGCGGAACTCGTCTGCAAACAAGCCCTCAGTAAAGCTCCGTCGCATGCTTACAACGCCGTCCTCTTCTCCCGGCTCGGTGCCATCCAGCAACGGCTGGGTCACACCCAGGACGCGCTGCAGTCCTATTCCTACTCCCTGAACCTGGCCCCTCGCTCGGTGGAGACTCTGCTTTGTAGGGCGGCCCTGCATCTGGAGCTAGGCAATTACGAGCGGGCCAAGCGCGACTACAGCGAGGTGATAGACCTGGACCGGACCAACAGCGAGGCACGGCTCTTCCGGGCTTACACCTCCATGAAACTGCGTGATTACGAGACGGCGCGGCTGGACTACACCTACCTGCTGGCCGATGCTCCCAACAACTACAACGCCCTGCTGGGCCTTGCCTTGCTCAATCAGAAGGAGAAACGCTACCGCGAAGCCTTGGCCAACTACGAGACCCTGATAGCCGCCCACTCGGCGGACGCGTCGCTCTACATGGCACGTGCCGACCTGGAACAGGAGATGGAGCAGTGGGAGGTGGCCCTGATGGATATTGACCAAGCCATAGAGTTGAAACCCGATGAGGCCGACTACTACGTGACCCGGGCGACACTCAGCATCCAACTACACAAGAACAAATCCGCCCGCGCTGACCTGGACAAGGCCGTCGAACTGGGTACACAGCGGTCCGCGCTGCGCGAGCTCTATAAGCAGTGCCGGTAGTCGCTTGAGCGGAGTCGGCTTGTTACGTACACCCATCCACATAACCACGTCTGGTGATTCCTAGCCGCTGGGTAGGTTGCTCATCGGCTATCAAGCGGATGACCCGTTGGCCGCTGTGGCTATGTCGTACCCTCTTGACCCCTGAAGAATATTGTCGATTGTTCTTATTTTTTAATCGTATATTCTTAATGAGGTAGGGTGATAGTATCGTTAAATAACGTTTCAAACGCATGCTAGAATACCTGTATGTATAAAATAGAGTTAATTCTGCTTGCTTTTTAGGATATTAAATGCGTATTTTGTACAAATGTTTTGAATCTAAACTTACTATATACTAAAGCCATGGCAAAAACAGCAAAGGACCAAACAAACGAGCCGGAACAGACTAAAAAGCCTTACAACATCAGGCCCGTGAAGGAGAAAGCGGCAGCATACCGCTCACTCATCAGGGCAGAGTTGGCAGACCAGCTGTACGATCAGATTGTGGACATCATCGTGTCGCAGAAGAAGTACAGAGATCCGGACTACTCCGCCAAACAATTGGCGATTGACCTGAAGACTAACACACGTTACCTGTCCGCGGTCATCAATTCACGATTCGGCATGAACTACTCGTGTCTGGTGAACGAACATCGCGTACGCGAGGCAGCGCATCTGCTGACCGACCGACGTTTCCTCGACAAGAATGTGGAGGAAATCAGCCTGATGGTGGGATTCGCCAACAGACAATCGTTCTATGCGGCGTTCTATCGGATCAAGGGCGAGACTCCTAAATCTTACAGAACAAGAATTTTGGAGCACAACAACAAGTGAGTATTATAGATTTTGTTTAATTTTGCGGAGACATAAGGACCTTATGTCTCCTTTTTTTGTCTAACAATTAAAACTATACGGCATGACGACCGGTAAGTATGTACAAATGGCATTAGTAGCAGCGATGTTCGCCTCGTGCGGAACGCAAAAAACAGAAAACGTGACG
The DNA here is from genome assembly GCA_964481755.1 of uncultured Bacteroides sp. Taxonomy (GTDB): domain Bacteria; phylum Bacteroidota; class Bacteroidia; order Bacteroidales; family Bacteroidaceae; genus Phocaeicola_A. Next base: position 7,028 of record CAYZVH010000032.1, read on the forward strand.
AACGATACATTTGACTATACCGTGGAGCAATTCGCTGACCTGCAGATTCTCCGGTATAAAGTGAAGGATTTCGACAGCTTGTCCCTCAAGCAGAAAGAGTTGGTCTACTACCTCTCGCAGGCTGCCCTCGAAGGACGTGACATCCTCTTCGACCAAAACGGAAAATATAACCTCACCATCCGCAAGATGCTGGAGACGGTCTACACTGACTACGCCGGCGACCGCGCCGACACCAATTTTGTGAACATGGAAACCTACCTCAAGCGGGTGTGGTTCTCCAACGGCATCCATCACCACTACGCGTGCGATAAGTTCGTGCCCGGCTTCACTCCCGAGTTTTTCAAGAAAGCCCTGCAGAGCGTAGATGCGGCCAAACTTCCTCTCGCCGACGGACAGACGTTGGACCAACTGTGCGACGAGGTGTTCCCCGTGATATTCGACCCTACGGTGATGCCTAAGCGCGTGAACCAAGCTGACGGACAGGACCTGGTGCTGACCTCCGCCTCCAACTACTACGAGGGTGTGACCCAAACTGAGGCCGAGTCGTTCTACAACGCCATGAAGAACCCGCAGGACACCATGCCGGTGATGTTCGGCATGAACAGCCGGTTGGTGAAGGAGAACGGCAAGGTGTGCGAGAAGGTATGGAAGGTGGGCGGACTCTACGGACCGGCCATCGAGAAGATTGTCTTCTGGCTCAACAAGGCTGCCGCTGTGGCCGAGAACGAGGAGCAGAAGGCCGTCATCGACAAACTGATACAGTTCTACACCGACGGCGACCTGAAGACGTTTGATGACTACTGCATCCTGTGGCTGAAGGAGAACTCACAGGTGGATTTCGTCAACTGCTTCACCGAGAGCTATGGCGACCCGCTCGGCATGAAGGCCAGCTGGGAGTCCATCGTCAACTTCAAGGACATAGAGGCTACCCGACGTACCGAGACCATCAGCCGCAACGCGCAGTGGTTCGAGGACCATTCGCCCGTGGATGCCCGCTTCAAGAAAGAGAAGGTGGTGGGCGTCTCCGCCAAAGTAATCACCGCTGCCATGTTGGGCGGCGACCTCTATCCCTCTACCGCCATCGGTATCAACCTGCCCAACTCCAACTGGATACGCCGCGTGTACGGATCGAAGTCGGTGACCATTGGCAACTTGACGGACGCCTACAACAAGGCCGCCCACGGCAATGGCTTCGCCGATGAGTTCGTCTACAGCGCGGTGGAGAAGGGGCTGATGGACAAGTATGCCGACCTGACTGACGACCTGCATACCGACCTCCACGAGTGCCTCGGCCATGGCTCCGGACAGCTGCTGCCCGGTGTGGACCAGGATGCCCTCAAGGCATACGGCTCCACCATCGAGGAGGCGCGTGCCGACCTCTTTGGCCTCTACTATCTGCCCGACCCCAAACTGGTGGAACTGGGACTGACCCCCACGGCCGACGCCTTCAAGGCTGAGTACTACAGCTACATGATGAACGGACTGATGACCCAACTCGTTCGCATCGAACCGGGTAACAACATCGAGGAGGCCCACATGCGCAACCGCCAACTGATAGCCCGCTGGGCCTATGAGCACGGCAAGGCCGACAAGGTGGTGGAACTGGTGAAGCGTGAGGGCAAGACCTACGTGAAGATCAACGACTACGACAAGCTGCGCAACCTCTTCGGCCAGTTGCTGGGCGAGATACAGCGCATCAAGTCCGAAGGCGATTTCACCGCTGCCCGTCAGCTGATAGAGGATTATGCAGTGAAGGTGGACCCCGAACTGCATAAAGAGGTGCTGGAGCGTTATGCCAAACTCCACCTCGCTCCCTACAAAGGATTCGTCAACCCCGTGTACGAGGCCGTCACCGACAAGGACGGACACATCACCGACGTGAAGGTTTCCTACACCGAAGGCTATGCTGAGCAGATGCTGCGTTACAGTCGCGACTTCTCTAACCTGCCTTACCGCAACGAATAGTCGACGAGTGTATGGAACTGCAAGAACAGTTGCGGGACATCAAGTCCCGCTTCCGTATGGCTATGAACGGCGTGGCCTCCAAGAGCATGCGCGACAAGGGACTCTGCTACAAGGTGAACTTCGGCATCGAGTTGCCACGGCTGCGCGAGATTGCCGCCTGCTATGAGAAGGACCACCGCCTGGCCCAAACCTTGTGGAAGGAACCTGTGCGCGAGTCCAAGATTCTGGCCGGCATGCTGCAGCCCGTGGAGAGTTTCATCCCCGAGCTGGCCGACATTTGGATAGACGAGATGCCTTATCCCGAGATTGCCGAGCTCACGTGCATGAATCTCTTCCAGTATCTGCCCTACGCCTCGGACAAGGTGTTTCAGTGGATTGCGGACGAGCGACCTTACTCGCAGTCTTGCGGCTATCTGGTGTTGACACGACTCTTTGCTAAGGGACTGCAGTTGAATGAACGGGCAGAGGGCGAATACCTCGACCAGGCCCTGTCGACCATCCAGTCGGCGGAGGCCTTTCCACGGCGGGCGGCCTTCACCTCGCTGCTACATTATGTGCGGCTGGGCAAACAGCAGGGACAGCGTACGCTGAAAATTCTTGCGGGCCTCAATACACCCGAAAAGCCCGAGTGGCAGAGCCTTTACGAGGAGATAAATACGGAGACAGAAATGTGGTGAGCACACAAAAAAAGGATGTTTCTTTTCTGTTTCATTAAAAATAGCTAACTTTGTTCGCCTAACTTTGTAGTGCAGATGAACGTAGAAGATGTAAAAAACACTGTAAAGCAGACGTTTACGGAGTACTTGCGGGCCAATAAACACCGTAAGACCCCCGAGCGTTACGCCATATTGGATGCCATCTATTCCATCGAGGGGCATTTCGATATAGACCGACTCTATGACCAGATGATGAATGAAGAGAAATTCAGGGTCAGCAGAGCCACGCTCTATAATACCCTCGTGTTGCTGTTGGATGCCAAACTCATCATCAAGCATTCATTCGGTAACTCGTCGCAGTACGAGAAGTCGTACAACATCGAGACGCACCATCATCTGATCTGCACCAACTGCGGCAAGGTTTCGGAACTCCATAGCGAGGAGTTGCAGAAAGTCATTGCGAACCTGAAGATGCGCCGCTTCCAGATGTCGCACTACTCCTTATATATATATGGTATATGCTCCAAGTGTGCGACGCAGAAGAAAAAACAACGGAAAACAAACAAATAACATACAGTATGAATAAGAAAGTAGATGTCTTGCTGGGTCTCCAATGGGGAGACGAAGGCAAAGGGAAAGTCGTTGACGTACTCACTCCCCACTATGACGTGGTAGCCCGTTTCCAGGGCGGCCCCAACGCTGGACATACATTGGAGTTTGAAGGACAGAAGTATGTGCTTCGGTCCATCCCTTCGGGTATATTCCAGGGTGACAAGGTAAACATCATCGGTAATGGAGTGGTGCTCGACCCTGCTCTGTTCAAAGCAGAGGCGGAAGCGCTGGAGGCTTCGGGCCATAACCTGAAGGAGCGTCTCCACATCTCCAAGAAGGCACACCTGATATTGCCGACCCATCGCATCCTCGATGCGGCATACGAGGCAGCCAAAGGTGCGGCCAAAGTGGGAACCACCGGAAAAGGTATCGGTCCTACCTATACCGACAAGATTAGCCGCAACGGTGTACGCGTGGGCGATATCCTCCACAACTTCGAGGAAAAATATGCAGCCGCCAAGGCCCGTCACGAGAAGATTCTGAAGAGTCTCGACTATCAATACGACATCACCGAATTGGAGAAGACTTGGATGGAAGGTGTCGAGTACCTGAAACAGTTCCATCTGGTGGACAGCGAACACGAGGTGAACAACCTGCTGAAAGAGGGCAAGAGCGTGTTGTGCGAAGGCGCACAAGGTACCATGCTCGATGTGGACTTCGGTTCCTATCCTTTTGTCACCTCGTCCAACACCATCTGTGCGGGTGCCTGCACCGGTCTGGGCATCGGCCCCAACAAGATTGGCGAGGTCTACGGCATCATGAAAGCCTACTGCACCCGCGTGGGTAGCGGACCGTTCCCCACCGAACTGTTCGACGAGACCGGCAAGACCATCCGCGACCTCGGCCACGAGTATGGAGCCGTGACCGGACGCGAGCGTCGCTGCGGATGGATCGACTTGGTGGCACTGAAGTATGCCATCATGGTCAACGGCGTGACCCAACTGATTATGATGAAGAGCGATGTGCTCGATGGTTTCGACACCATCAAGGCATGCGTAGCCTATAAGGTGAACGGCGAGGAGATAGACTATTTCCCCTATGACATCACCGAGAACGTGGAACCCATCTACACTGAGCTGCCCGGTTGGAAGACCGACATGACCAAGATGTGCAGCGAGGACGAGTTCCCCGAGGAGTTCAACGCATACATCTCCTTCCTGGAGGGCGAGCTGGAGACACCTATCAAGATTATCTCCGTCGGTCCGGACCGCGAGCAGACCATTGTGCGTTACACTGAAGATTGAGATCGACACAACCATTTTTTAAGAGGGGAGAGGGTAGCGTGAGCGCTCTCTCCTTTCGCGTACCATAAAGTCGGTGTTGTCACAATCTCACAAAAGATGTTATACCGCAAGGGTAGCATCCGTATTTTGTCTATATTGGCATATCATTTGTTTTCATTCAGTAAGAACATTAAAAAGAAAAGATTATGTATTTGTATTGGGTACTATTCATCGGCATTGCGCTCATCAGCTATTGGGTGCAGTCGAACTTACAACGGAAATTCAAGAAATACTCCACGATGCCTATGCCTAACGGCATGACGGGCTGCGAGGTCGCACAGAAGATGTTGCACGACAATGGCATCTACGATGTGAAGGTCACCAGCACACCGGGTATGCTCACCGACCATTACAATCCCGTCAACAAGACGGTGAACTTGAGTCAGGGTGTGTACGGGAGTTGTAGCGTTGCCGCCGCTGCTGTGGCCGCCCACGAGTGTGGACACGCCGTGCAGCACAAGTGCGCCTATGCTCCGTTGAGGTTGCGTTCGGCTCTGGTGCCGGTGGTACAGTTCTCCTCGTCCATCATGTCGTGGGTGTTGTTGGCAGGCATCTTCTTGGTACAGGTGTTCCCCAGCATCCTGCTGTTCGGTATCTGCCTGTTTGCCGTGACCACGCTATTCAGCTTCGTCACGCTGCCCGTGGAGATTGACGCCAGCCGCCGTGCCCTGGCATGGTTGAACCGCGCCGGCATCACCAACTCCTATAACCACAGCCAGGCTAAGGATGCTTTGAAGTCCGCCGCCTACACCTACGTGGTAGCCGCCCTCAGCTCATTGGCCACCCTCGTCTATTACGTCTCCATCTACATGCGGAACCGCGACTGATAGACAATCGGTATAAACTTGTAAGAGCTCCGTAATTTAATGGTCATTAAACGAATGACTATTAAATTACGGAGCTTTGTGTTGTCACGAGGCGTGCGCTTGAATGGTCTATTTGCAGAAAATCGTCTTATCGGCACTTCAGTATAGTTGTATAACCGGGATATTTTATACCTTTGTTGGCAGAATTAGAATATACGGAATACTTGACTGATGTTTATGAGAAAGAAGATACTGATTCTAGCCGCGCTGCTGGGCATCCTTGCTTCGGCTTCCGCCCAAGAGAGTCCGGCTACGGATACGCTGGCCACCAACCGGTTTGTGATGCGCTCCACACTCTATGGAGTCGGCTACGCCAATCTGCTTGACACCTATCTCTCACCGGTGGAATATACGGGCGTGGAGGCACGCATCGTCCACGAGCGGATGCGCATGACCAAACTGCTGGATGGTAACGTCTCGAAGCAGAGTCTGCTGCAGGTCAACTTCGGTTACACCGAGAACCGCTCCGAGACGGGCAACGAACTCTTTGGCATGGTGAACTGGAGCTGTGGACTGCACTACCATTTCCATATCAACGACCATTTGACCTTGCTGGCCGGCGGACTGGGAGAGATGAACATGGGATTCATCTACAACACCCGCAACTCCAACAACCCCGCCCAGGCAAAGGCCTACGTCAACCTGACCGCATCGGGTATGGCCATCTATAAGTTCCGCCTCTGGAACAGACCGTTTGCCGTGCGCTATCAACTGAATGTGCCGATGGTGGGAGTGATGTTCTCGCCTCAGTACCAACAGTCGTACTACGAGATCTTCACACTCGGCAATGCCGACGGGACCGTCAAGCTGACCTCGCTCCATAACCAACCATCGTGCCGACAACTGCTGACGTTGGACATTCCCACGCGGTCTGTCACCTATCGCATCGGTTACGTGGGCGACTTCCAACAGTCGCGCGTCAACGGCATCAAGTGCCACACCTATTCGCACACCTTCATGGTGGGACTCGTCAAGCGGTTCTACTTGATAAAGCCCGGCGACAAGTCAAACAGCCGTTTCCCTTTCTGAACGCATACACATTATCTCTGAACAACGATGAACAAACGAATTACACGATATATGAGAGCCGCCTGTCAGTCGGGCTTGTTGCTCTGTTTGCTGGCGATGCTCCCCCTCCAGGCTTCCTGCATCCGGGAGGATTCTTACAACGACGACCCGACGGGAAACTTCGAAGCCCTGTGGCGCATCATCGATGAACAATACTGCTTCCTCGACTACAAAGCCGAGGAGTATGGGCTCGACTGGGACGCGGTGCACGAGCAGTACAGCAAACGCATCACCCAGGACATGACCACCAAGGGACTGTTCGAAGTGCTGGGCGACATGCTCGGCGAGCTGCGGGACGGACATGTGAACCTCTACGCCACCTTCGACGTGGCCCGCTATTGGTCGTGGCACGAGGATTATCCGGCCAACTTCAGCGACAGTCTGCAACGCAAGTATTTGGGCAAGGACTACAAGATTGCCTCCAGTCTGAAGTATAAGGTGCTGGAAGACAACGTGGGCTATGTCTATTGCGGCAGTTTCGACAGCGCCATTGGCAACGGCAACTTGAGCGAGATGTTGCAAGAGCTGGCTGTCTGCAACGGCATCATCGTGGATGTGCGCAACAACAGTGGCGGCCAGCTCACCCTGGCGGAACGGTTGGCGGCGCGCTTCACCAACGAGAAGACGCTGGTGGGTTACATTTCCCATAAGACCGGCAAGGGATACAGCGACTTCTCTACCCCCGAGCCCCTCTATCTGGAGCCCTCGGATGGCGTGCGGTGGCAGAAGAAGGTGGTGGTGCTCACCAACCGTAGCTCCTACAGCGCTACTAATTACTTTGTGAATAGCATGCACCAACTGTCCAATGTCACCCTCGTGGGCGACCGCACGGGCGGTGGCTCAGGTCTGCCTTTCTCGTCCGAACTGCCCAACGGATGGTCTGTCCGTTTCTCGGCTAGCCCGATGTACGACCCTGAGATGAATCATCTGGAGTTTGGCATCGAACCGGATATCCGTGTGGACATCTCGTCGGAGGACTATAATAGGGGTGTCGACACCATTCTGGAGAGAGCCCGGCAACTCATCAATGCCGGCGAGTAATCTTGCTCACCTATAGGCGAGTCTGCGATGAGGCCGGGTGCATAAACGTTAGAAGAAACAATAATCAAACGATAAAATCATGAAAAAGACATTCTTATTGGTATTCGCTTTGGTGGCATCGCTTCAGCTGATGGCCCAGGGCTATTACACGGAGTATTGCGGCGATGTCGCACTGAAAGCTGAGGCTGATAAGTGGTATGCTGACGGTGCGTGGCGCAACGGATTCAACAAGGCCGGTGCTGATGCGACGGTGAACACCGTCCTCTTCTACCAACAATATCAGAAGAACCCCGAGGAGTGGAAGGCCTTGTTCGCCTGGTTGGCGAAGACCGACTTGCTGGCCATCCCTAAAGGCAAACATGCCATTGAGGGTACGCAGCTGGTGGCGTCGGTAGAGGACAGTCAAAACGAACCGTTGGAGAAGCGCGGCAGCGAGAGCCACGCCCGCAAGATTGATTTCCAATATGTGGTGAAAGGTACCGAAGGCTTCGGCATTCTGGACCACTTGACCAGTCGCCCCAACTGTCCCTACGACGCAAAGAAGGACGTGGTGCACTACAACTACGACAAGTCCCGCACGAAGTTCATCGAGAGTGTGCCCGGTTGCTTCAACATCTTCTTCCCGCAGGACTGGCACATCGCCAAGGTGGCTACTACGCAAGCCGACCAAACCATCCGCGTGATAGTGATTAAGGTTTCCTATAAAGACTAAGGTACGCGGCTTCCGCCGCATGCCGAGTTATTCCCGTGAGATGCCTTCTGAATTCTTTGAGAAGGCATCTCATGGAAATAAGAAACCTTCTGGTTGGAACGGGACCCTTTGCTGAGGCAATAGGTAGGCAAGTGACCAAGCGAGCAGCCCTTCATCCTGTCTTTTTGACAAGTATGGAGGGCTGCTCGCTTGTGCTTGTTTTGCATCACTTTCGAACTATTTATAGCGTAGAATGAAAATATTCAAAGAAATAGTTGGAAGGAATTAAAGAAATATGTACGTTTGCATATCAACGAGAATTGAGAGTAAAAAGGAAGACAGGTAATGACTCCTTTTTATTAGTATTAACCGAATCATCTCGAAAGGGAAGGTTCATAAATAAATTTACTTATGAAAAAAAAGGCTTTATTTGTAGCATTGTGCCTCATCTGCACAAGCTTGAGTGTTGCAAACGCATCAACGGGACTACGGAATGATGCAATGAGTATAGCGGTGAATGATTCCGTCAGTACAGGGCATAGGTCGCAATGTATAATGTTGATAACGGGATTCAGTGAAGGAAATCAAGATGCTACGGCGAATGTTGTTACAGGAATCTTGACGGAGTATGAAAACTATCGTTATATAACTAGAGTCATTACCACAAATCCTGACTCTGTGGTTTTGGGAATTTATGGACCTCTTGACTATGTTGTAGGAGCACAACAGTTCCTTTTGTCTAATCTTCCTAAGTACCTTAACGTAACATCAACAATAGTTAGATAGAATTCATTAGCTTATGAAAACTCCATTCCTATATATACTTCCAGCTCTTTTATGGCTATTTATTCTCCCTTTAAGAGTTCATGGGCAAGAAATTATACGTAATAAAGGTCCATATTGTATGCTGTTCTCGGGTCAAACATTTGCAATGAGTGAGGATTCTGTTAAAACTTTTCTCCCTCAGGTGACTACACAGTTATTCACATTACCCGATACGACGTTTGTCTCAGGGGCTACCACTGATGAAAATGGACTCTTTATGTTGACATACGACGGAGAACACTCTAAATTATTGCTTCGGTTGTCATATATAGGATTGGAGACTATCGATACAATTATGAAAGTTCCTCGAATTACTGATTATATGAACTACATTCAACAAGGCGATTTTGTCTTAAAGCCGAAGTCCCTCACTATGGAAGAGGTGCAGGTGGTGGCCGAGCTGAAGAAGATGTTCATGTCTGGTGACACACTGATTTACAACACCGAGGCGTTCAAGGTGCCCGAAGAGGCGGTGCTGATGGACTTGGTCCGCAAGCTGCCGGGTGTATATTTCGAGAACGGACGGATGATGTACCAAGGCAAGCCGATTCAGGAAATACGCTTGAACGGAGAGCAGTTCTTCTCCACAAACATGGACATCGCCCTGCAGAACATGCCGGTGTCGGAACTCGAGCAGGTGAAGATCTACGATGACCGGTCAGAGCGGGACAAAGCACTGGGCGTGGACACCGGTGACCGACAGACCGTGATGGACATGAAAACCAAACGGGATGTGAAGAACATCAAGTTCGCCAACCTGAAGGCAGGCATCACTATCCCCAAACACCGCTATCAACTGGGTGGTGACGTGGCCGGCTACAGCAAATACCTGAGTGAATACTCCGTGCAAGGCAATATGGACGACCTGCCTGGAGGTCTGTCCACCAATGTCAACAAATCGGCGCAGGCTTACGGGAAACGTAAAATCAACAACTTCGAGGTGAAGGGCGACGTCGGCTATAAATACAACAAACAAAGGGATGAATCCGCTTCGCGCTCGGAGAGTTTCATGGATACCTACAACGACTACTCCGACGGAGAAAGCCTGTCGACTACGGTGAAGAAGGACTTGGATGGCAACATAACCGTAAAAGGCAAACTCAATAAACGCACGAACATCTTCTTCGACGGTCTGTTCCGACGCAACCGCGAACGCAACAGCTCCGAGAGCAATACCACAGCTTACCGCTCCGATATCGGACAGTCGCTATGGGACCTGGCCGAGATAGACGATGCTTACCGCTTGAACGACCAGAGTCAGAGCTCTATCTACACATCCGACTCGAAGAGAGCGCGGCTACGGATGAACCTCACGCACAATCTCGATTTCCTCAACTCCAAACTGGAACTGTCGGTAGGCGGCAATCGCACGCAGACCGACAAGACACAGTTCAACCGATCGGAGATACACTATTACCAGTTGGGTGACTCGGTTTACAAGAGTAACGACTATGTGCTGACCCCCACGAAGGATAACGATTTCTCTGCCAAACTCGGTTGGAGCTTTCCTGTCAGTAAGTCTATCGACCTCGGTTTGAATTACGAATGGGAGTGGAGTCGTTACGAGAACGAGCGTAATCTCTTCGATATCGGTAGCTTGGCGGGTGTGGATTCCTATGCTTTGCCTCAGAACTATCTGAGCGCGAGAGTCGACAGCCTCAGCTCCGCCTCCACGGACCAGTCGGGACAGCATAGTTTCGGATTCACCGCCTCCTATATCGGTCCTAAGGTATTTGTCTCCTTGAGGGCAAGTGTATATACACTTCATCGTAGCCTCACCTCCAACCGGGGCAGTTATGCGGTGGACACCACGACCAACAACATCGGCTTCAACACGATGTTGATGATGAACTATACGACGAAGCGAAACGGAACGATTCAGGTCAATTATTTCGGTAACACCCAAATGCCCTCGTCGTCCGACCTGTTGCCGGTGGTGAACAATGACAACCCGCTCTACATCCGCACCGGTAACCCCTCGCTGAAACAGTCCTACTCGCAACAAGTTAGCGTGGACTACCGCGGTGCCGTATGGAACGCTTCCGTCACCTTCCGCAACGAACTGAACAGCATCACCAGCAAGGAAACCTATAACGAGCAGACGGGTGGACGCATCGTGACCCCTGAGAACATCAACGGTAACTGGAATATGGACACCAAGGGATCGTTCCATAAGTTCTGGGGCGACTTCAGCCTCTCCGTCAGTGGACAATATAGCCACTACAACCGGGTGGGATACCTAAGCTACAACTATTCCCCGTCTTCCATCGGTGAGAAGCGCACGACCCGTTCCGACAACGTCACCGGTGACTTGACGTTGGGTTACCAATGGGACTGGGCCGACCTGAAACTGACGCAGAAGGCCACCTACAGCCACAACAAGGATGCCTACCGCAACCAGACAACCAACACGAAGGACTATAGCACCGTCGTGGATGGCGGCTACCGCTTCCGTTGCGGACTCAGCCTCCGCTCGGACCTCACGCTGACCCTGCGCAAAGGCTACGCCATGGAGGAGGCTAACCACTCCCAACTGATATGGAACGCTTCTGTGAAGTACGCCTTCCTGAAAGATAAACGTGCCAGTCTGGAGTTCAAGTACTTCGATATCCTAAAGCGCCAGAAGAGCATCCATCAGACCATCACCTCGTTCGGATACAACGAGAGCCGCTACAACCGCCTCTTCAGCTACGGCCTGCTGTCCTTCGTCTACAAGTTCAGTATGCTGAATTAAGTG
>CAYZVH010000032.1:18871-22322 GCA_964481755.1 uncultured Bacteroides sp.
CTTTAACTCTTTGATAAAAGAGGCATGGGTCAAGTGGTATCGAGCCTAGGCTCATTTTGGAGACTTGCTGAACTTGATAATAATAGAATTCAAGTCTCGCAAGCTTCAATACATGTCGCTTTCTCACCTTTCAACGAGTATATACTCTCAGTGCTTAGAGTATATACGGAGATTGAATTACTCTTTCTTGTCCTTCAACTGCTCGAAGATGAGTTTCTCCAGCTCGTCGGCCAGCTCCGGATTGTCGGCTAGGCACTGCTTGGCAGCGTCGCGGCCCTGTCCAATCTTCGTGTCGTTGTAGCTGTACCACGAACCGCTCTTCTTGATGATGCCCAGCTCGGTACCCAAGTCCACAATCTCGCCGGTGCGTGAGATTCCCTCGCCAAACATGATGTCGAACTCGGCACGACGGAAAGGAGGCGCCACTTTGTTCTTCACCACCTTCACCTTCGTCTGCTTACCGATGACCTCTTCGCCATCCTTCAGCTGCTGCGAGCCACGGATGTCGATACGTACCGAAGCGTAGAACTTCAGGGCATTACCGCCTGTTGTTGTCTCCGGGTTGCCGAACATCACGCCAATCTTCTCGCGCAACTGGTTGATGAAGATACAGGTGGTGTTCGTCTTGTTGATGGTGGAGGTCAGCTTACGCAGGGCCTGTGACATCAGTCGTGCCTGGAGGCCCACCTTGTTCTCGCCCATGTCGCCGTCAATCTCGGCTTTCGGGGTCAAGGCGGCCACGGAGTCGATGACGATGATGTCGATGGCGGACGAGCGTATCAGCTGCTCAGCAATCTCCAACGCCTGCTCGCCATTGTCTGGCTGAGATATCCACAGGTTGTCCACGTCCACGCCCAACTTGGCGGCATAGAAGCGGTCGAAAGCATGCTCCGCATCGATGAATGCGGCGATGCCTCCAGCCTTCTGCGCCTCGGCGATGGCGTGGATGGCCAGTGTGGTCTTACCGGAAGACTCCGGTCCGTAGATTTCGATGATACGGCCGCGCGGATAACCGCCCACGCCCAGTGCGGCGTTCAGACCGATGGAACCTGTCGGAATCACCTCCACCTCCTGGATTTTGTCGTCGCCCAGTTTCATGATGGAACCTTTTCCGAAGTTCTTCTCTATCTTGTCCATAGCTGTCTGCAGGGCTTTCAGCTTGTCGCTCACATTGCTCTGTGCGGCTTCTTCTTCATTGTCTTTCTTTGCCATAACGGTTTATTTGTTACTGTTGATAATAGTTTGTTCTGCTCTTATCGAAGGGGAGAGGCTACAGCTCGAGGTCCTTGTCGAACACCTCGTGCCAAGGCAGTCCCTGCTTGTTGAGCTGCTCCATGAACGGATCCGGATCAAACTCTTCCACGTTGTACACACCCGGTTTCTTCCAGATGCCTTTGAGGAACATCATGGCGCCTATCATGGCGGGCACACCGGTGGTGTAGCTCACGCCCTGCATGCCGGTCTCCTTGTAGGCGGCCTGGTGGCTGCAGTTGTTATATATATAATAGGTATGCTCCTTACCGTCCTTCTTGCCACGGATGCGGCAACCGATGGATGTCTCGCCCTCGTAGTTCTCGCCCAGGTCTTGCGGGTTGGGCAACACGGCCTTGAGGAACTGCAGCGGGACAATCTTCATGCCGTTGTAGTCTATCTCGTCGATGCGGGCCATGCCGATGTCCTGTATCACACGTAGGTGGGTCAGATACTCCTGTCCGAAGGTCATCCAGAAGCGTGCCCGCTTGATGGTCGGGTAGTTCTTCACCAGCGACTCCAGCTCCTCGTGATAGAGCAGGTACGAGTCGCGCGGACCGATGTTGGGGTAGGTGAGGTCTTTGTGAATCTCCATCGGCTTGGTGGTAATCCACTGTCCGTTCTCGTAGTAGCGTCCGTTCTGTGTAATCTCGCGGATGTTGATCTCGGGATTGAAGTTGGTGGCGAAGGCCTTATGATGGTTTCCTGCGTTGCAGTCCACGATGTCCAGATATTCTATCTCGTCGAAGTGATGTTTGGCGGCGTATGCCGTGTACACACCGCTCACGCCCGGGTCGAATCCGCAACCGAGGATAGCCGTCAGTCCAGCTTCTTCGAAGCGCTTCTTGTAGGCCCACTGCCAACTGTACTCGAAGTGAGCCACATCTTTCGGCTCGTAGTTGGCCGTGTCGAGGTAGTTCACGCCGGTCTTCAGACAAGCCTCCATGATGGTGAGGTCCTGATAGGGGAGAGCTACGTTGATGACAATCTCCGGCTTGAAGTCGTTGAACAGGGCCACCAGGTCGTCCACGTTGTCAGCATCCACCTTGGCCGTGCGTATGGCGGGGTTGCCGATGGCCTTCACTACAGCGTCACATTTCGATTTCGTTCTGCTGGCTATCATGATGTCCGTGAATACATCCGGATTCTGTGCTACTTTGTGCGCAACAACGGTGCCTACACCTCCTGCGCCGATAATTAAAACTTTACCCATTTCTTGAAAATGAATTATTTATATGTGTGTTTAATGATTAGTTGATTGCTTCCAACAGCCCATTCGTGAAGGAGAGAATGGTGTGGTCTTCGAATATCCAGGTCTCCTTACCCTCCTTGTGGTTCTTGGAGACACGCAGTGGACTACCCTTGGCCATGCGGCAAGCCTGTGGGGTCATACCTATCATCACCTGACCCTTGCTGATGCAGTTCCAGTGGTCTTCCGAGATCTCGGGGTACTGCGAGCGCAGGTTGCCTATGCCGAAGATGTCCGAGAAGTAGTTCTCGCTCTCGCCGGCGATGTCGCCCGTCACATCCTCACGCGTGAATGTCACTTCCTTGGAGAACTCCTTGTTGTTGGGGTCGGTGAGTATCATCTTCACGTACGACGAGTTGTTGATGGGCTCGATGTCCTTCACTTTGAACTGTGAGTAGCGGATGACTTTCTCTTTGTCCTCGCCCAACAGCATGTCGCAGTCCTTCTTCACGTAGACATCCTTGCCACCATACTGTTCCTTCAGATACTCTTGAATCTTCTGGTTGGCGTCAATCAGCGCGAACGAGTTGGGAAACCACATCGGCTTCAGGTTCATGATGAACTCTGTGTCCACCATGCCGCAGTTGGTCTTGGAGATAGCTACCGACTGGTAGAACTCCTTTCCGTTGCCGTCCCTCACCACAATCTTCACCGGGAAGGAACGTGTGCCTACGCCCACGGCGGTCACCGTCACCTTCGTGTTCTCGGGAACTACTATCTCGCTGTAGCCTTGGGCAGCAGTGTTGTCGTCCACCCGGTAAGTTTCTGCCCGTGTGTAGAGTGTGCGGCCCAGCAACAACTGTTTGGCCTTGTCGATGTCGCCCAGGTAAGCCAGTGTGTTGATGCCTGCCTTGGGCTTGCTGCAATAGTTCTCCAGCGAGGTGTTCTTCACTTCGTGGTAGTAGGTTTTCCCTTCACATTCGAACATGAAGCGGATGGCTCTCAGGTCGG
>CAYZVH010000033.1:0-6702 GCA_964481755.1 uncultured Bacteroides sp.
GGAGCTCCCGACTGCGGCGGACTCATTTCGTACAACTACATCTCCGGAGAGCCTGTCACCGGACTCGAGGACGGACGCCCCCTGGTCATCCGCTCTGCCAACGACAAGTTCACCCTTGCCAACTTCATGCGTGCCCACCTCTACGGTGCCATCGGCGTGTTGAAGTTCGGAAACGACATCCTGCTGAAGGAAGAGCATGTGAAGGTGGACCGCATCACAGGCCACGGAGGCTACTTCACCACCAAGGGCGTGGGACAGAAGATGCTCGCCGCCGCTCTGAACTCCCCTATCTCCGTCATGGAGACAGCCGGCGAAGGCGGTGCATGGGGCATTGCCCTGCTGGCAGCCTACCTGGTGAACAATGCAACTAAACTGTCGCTCGCCGACTATCTCGACACCGTAGTGTTCGCAGGCAACGAAGGCACGTCAGTCAGTCCGGACCCTGTTGACGTGGAAGGCTTCAACAAGTATCTGGAGAACTACAAGGCATGTCTGCCCGTAGAACAAGCAGCGGTAAATTGTAAGAGTAATAATCAATAAATTAGTAAATTGAGATGAATTCAATTCAAACATTAAATCATGCAGCCGACAACATCCGCATTCTGGCTGCGTCAATGGTAGAGAAAGCAAAGTCAGGTCACCCCGGAGGCGCCATGGGTGGTGCAGATTTCATCAACGTGCTTTACTCAGAGTTCCTTCAGTATGACCCGCAGAAACCCGAGTGGGTAGGTCGCGACCGTTTCTTCCTCGACCCAGGCCACATGGCTCCGATGCTCTATTCGCAACTCGCCCTCATCGGTAAGTTCACTCTCGACGAACTGGCACAACTTCGCCAATGGGGCTCACCTACGACAGGTCACCCCGAATTCGACATAAAGCGTGGCATCGAGAACACCTCCGGTCCGCTCGGACAAGGACATGTCTACGCCATCGGAGCCGCCATCGCAGCAAAGTTCCTCGCTGCGCACACAGGCAACCCAACATTCTCCAAGGAAACCATCTACGCCTACATCTCTGACGGCGGCGTGGAGGAAGAGATAAGCCAGGGCGGTGCCCGCATCGCCGGCATCCTAGGCTTGGACAACCTCGTGATGTTCTACGACTCCAACGACATCCAGCTCTCCACCGAGACGAAGGTCGTGATGAACGAGGACACCGCAGCCAAGTACAGAGCTCTCGGATGGGAAGTGAAGGAAATCTGCGGCAACGACGCCGCTCAAATCCGTGAGGCCATCCAGTGGGCAAAGGGCGTGCAGGGCAAGCCGGCGCTCATCATCGGTAAGTGCATCATGGGCAAGGGTGCCCTCAAGGAGGACGGTTCCTCATACGAGGCAAACTGCAAGACCCACGGAGCTCCCCTGGGAGGCGAGGCATTCCGCAACACGGTGAAACACCTCGGCGGCAACCCCGACGATCCGTTCCAGATATTCGACGACGTGAAGGAGATGTACGCAAAGCGTGCCGAAGAGTTGAAAGACATCTGCGCCGCACGCTACGCTGAGGAAGCCGAGTGGGCAAAAGCCAACCCCGAGAAGAAAGCACAGCAGGACGAGTGGTTCAGCGGTGCCGCTCCCAAGGTGGATTGGTCGAAGATTCAGCAGAAAGCCAACGACGCAACACGTAGCGCCAGCGCCGCCGTGCTGGGAGCTCTCGCCGAGCAAGTGCCCAACATGATCTGCGCGTCCGCCGACCTCTCCAACTCCGACAAGACGGACGGATTCTTGAAAAAGACTCACGCTTTGGCAAAGGGCGACTTCACAGGAGCCTTCTTCCAGGCAGGCGTTGCCGAGCTTTCCATGGCTTGCTGCTGCATCGGTATGGCTCTCCACGGAGGTGTCATCCCCGCTTGCGGCACATTCTTCGTATTCTCCGACTACATGAAACCTGCCGTACGTATGGCAGCCCTCATGGAACTCCCCGTGAAATTCATCTGGACACACGACGCATTCCGCGTGGGCGAGGACGGTCCTACACATGAGCCCGTTGAGCAAGAGGCACAGATCCGCTTGATGGAGAAGTTGCAGAACCACCACGGCAAGAACTCTATGCTCGTGCTCCGTCCGGCTGACGCTAAGGAGACCACCGAGGCATGGAAGTTGGCTATGGAGAACACCACCACTCCTACCGCCCTCATCTTCTCGCGCCAGAACATCGCCGACCTGCCCGCAGGCAACGACTATACACAGGCTGCCAAGGGTGCATACGTCATCGCCGGCAGCGACGCCAATCCGGATGTCATCCTGGTGGCTTCGGGTTCCGAGGTTTCCACGCTGGTTGCCGGTGCCGAGCTGCTCCGCAAGGATGGTGTGAAGTGCTCTATCGTCAGCGTTCCCTCTGAAGGCCTGTTCCGCACACAACCGGAGGCTTACCAGAACGCCGTGCTCCCTGCCAATGTGAAGAAATTCGGTCTCACCGCTGGACTCCCTGTCACCCTGGAAGGACTTGTTCCGCGCAGCGAAGGAACCGTGTGGGGTTTGAAGAGCTTCGGATTCTCAGCACCTTACAAAGTGCTCGACGAGAAACTGGGTTACACGGCCGAGAACGTCTACAACCAAGTAAAGAAGCTGTTATGAAAACGATAGGTTTGGCCTCCGACCATGCGGGCTTTGAGCTGAAGCAGTACGTGAAGAGCTGGCTCGAGGCCCACGGTATGGAATACAAGGACTTCGGCACCTACACCGAGGATAGTTGCGACTATGCCGACTATGCGCACCCCTTGGCATTGGCCGTGGAAAGCGGCGAGTGCTATCCGGGCGTAGCCATCTGTGGCAGTGGTAACGGCATCAACATGACGCTCAACCACCACCAAGGCATCCGCGCCGCCCTCTGTTGGATACCGGAGATTTCCCACTTGGCACGTCAGCACAACGACGCCAACGTCTTGGTAATGCCAGGCCGTTTCATCGACACCGCCATGGCGGACAAGATTCTCACCGAGTTCTTCAACACCCCGTTTGAAGGCGGACGCCATCAACGTCGCATCGAGAAGATTCCCGTGAAGTAATCTCTGCAAAGCAAGACTCTCATCGGGTAACCGATTTAACTATAGGACCGCTCCCCCACCGTTCCACCGAACGACAGGGAGCGGTCCTTTGTTTCCTTACTCGCCCTGCACGCCCGAGAGGCTTTTCACTTCCCCACTCCTTATACCTTAATATATATAATGGTATTCAAGCCCCACAAGTTCTAAGGTAATTGGTTTTATATGGGCACTTTTCCACCTTGCAATGACGAAGCTGCTGACCTTTTGACCGTCCCAATGAACCCCATCGACAGGAGTTGTCACTAAAGTTTTTCGGTGAAGGGTGAGTAATTTCCCGCTTCACTCCACGACTTTCCAGTCCTCTATGGTTCCTGTCTCTGACGAGAAGCTGCAGCCTATCTTATATAAGGTGCGCTTGTCGGCGGCGTAGGGTTTGGCGTAGCCTCGGTCCTCTATCTGGCGCATTGGAGAGTCGCTCTCGCCCACGTCTCTCCTCACGACCATCCGAAAGCCCTTGCTCACGGTCTTATGCGACACCCAGATAAGTCGGCTTTCAATGAGTATATACTCTCAAGGCTTAGAGTATATACCATATTTTATCCGTGCGTTTTACTTGCGGAACTTGAGTATATAATAGTATCCACCCGAAATCTCCCACGATAAGCCCCTGCTTGGACCCCTAAAGTATAAAATATGTTATCAATGCGTAGATTTTACGCAATACATTTGTAAGGTAAGAATAAACCCTATACATTTGCGTAAAAATAACGCATTACTTATATGGAGAATAAAGAATACACCTACAAGTATCCGCATCCGAGCGTTACCACGGACTGCGTGATATTCGGCTTCGACGGCAACAAGTTGAAGGTGTTGCTCATCGAACGAGGCATCGAACCATTCAAGGGAAAGTGGGCTTTCCCAGGCGGCTTCCTGAAGATGGACGAATCGGCAGAGGAAGGAGCCCTTCGTGAGCTCCAGGAAGAGACAGGGTTAACGGGCGCTTACATCCGGCAGTTCCACGCCTTCACAGCACCCGACCGCGACCCACGTGAGCGAGTGATTACCATAGCCTACTACGCTCTCGTGCGCCTGCAGGACGTGCAGGGAGGCGACGACGCAGCCAAGGCACAGTGGTTCTCGCTGGACGAAGTACCGTCGTTGGCTTTCGACCACGACCAGATACTGCGTATGGCAGAGCGGGCTTTGCGCAAGCAGATTCACTTCGAACCTATCGGTTTCGAGTTGCTACCGGAGAAGTTTACCATGAAAGCCCTGCAGCAACTCTACGAGGCCATACTGAACGTGAAGTTCGACCGACGCAACTTCTACAACAAGATGCTTCACCTCGACCTGCTGACCCCACTGGACGAAACGGTGAAGGAACCCGGCAAGAAGGACGCCATACTCTACACATTCAACTCCCAGATGTACGAGGAGATGAAGCAGAAAGGATTCAGACTGGAGTTTTAATCAACAACATGACATTCTATATATAAACTAAAGTTACCCATATACATCAACAATCTAAAAACAACAACTGTTATGAACGATTTTATCAAAAGACCATTCGAGCAGAATGAGACCTCTGAGCCAACAGCCAAGACCATGGAACAGACTAGCGAAAAGAAGGAAGAGAGGAAGGAACCAGTGACCGTGCATCATCTGATAGTGCTCGACGAGAGCGGTTCAATGTGCGATGTGACCGCACAGACCATCTCCGGCTGCAACGAGACACTCGGCACCATCCGCCAAATGCAGGAAGACAACCAAGAGAGTCAACGCCACTTCGTCTCCATCTATGCCTTCGACTCCGACCTGCGCCACAGCAGATACATCATCGAGGACAAAGCCATAGCAAGTGTGAACAACGTGACCGACAAGGACTATCGGCCTAACGGATGCACTCCGCTTTACGATGCCGCAGGCTTCACGCTCACCAACCTCGGTGCGAAACTGAACCAAAGCAACTCAATGGGCTACGTCACAATCATCACCGATGGCTATGAGAACAGTTCAACAGAGTACAACCTCCAGCGGGTGAAAGCAATCATCGAGGAGCTGAAGAAGCGCAACGTAATCTTCTCCTTCATCGGTGCCAACATCGACGCCGCCGAATACGGCAAGGGCTTCGGCATCGACAACACCCTGCAGTTCTCCGCCGACGAAGCAGGTATGCACGATATGTGGGAGAACGAACGCCGAAGCAAATTGCGCTCGAGCCGAAGAATGCGGTTCTACACAGAGTCGAGCCACTATAGCCGCAAGACAATGGAGGACTTCGGCGAATGTGAGAACGCAGGGTCATACTACGAGGAGTTCAATGCCGGCACTCAAGCCTCGCCGGAAGTGATAACCTCGCTGCGACCCAACGAGGTGTTCGTCTTCGGGAGCAACAAGAGAGGCATGCACACAGGCGGTGCGGCAGGCTTCGCCTACACTCACTTCGGTGCGGTGATGGGACAAGCCGAAGGTAGGCAGGGACAGTCCTACGCCATACCGACAGACAACGTCCCCCTTTGGGAAATAGAGCAATTCGTGATGGACTTCATCGAATACGCCCGCAACCATCCGGAACTGACGTTCCTCGTGACAAAGATAGGTTGCGGCAATGCGGGATTGAAAGTAAACGAAATCGCTCCCCTCTTCTACCGAGCCTCCAACTGCAAGAACATCCGTCTGCCGCAAGCCTTCATCAAGTATCTCAACGGTGAGGATTTCACATTTTAAGTCATATCAACAACTATCACATTCATTCTAAAACGACATTCATTATGGATAACAATCGATCAAACATGACCAATCTATTGCTGAGCGAGGCTATCGGCGACATTGCCGGAATGCCTTACGAGTTTCACGAGCGCACGAAGATGTACGACAAAGTAGATCCGTTGCGCAAGGACAACGACTACACCGACGACACCGTCTGCACCTTTGCCTGCGCCGAAGCGCTGTTGCACAAGGCGGACATGGCAACCACCCTATGGAGCAGATGCCGCGCGGACATTCACCGTGGCTTTGGAGGCCGATATTTCAGATGGCTTTTGGCTAAGGAAGTGCAGCCGGCATACAATTCCTTCGGCAACGGCAGTGCCATGCGGTGCTCCGCGGCTGGCTTCATGGCAAAGACGAAAGAGGAGTGCATCGACCTTGCCACACAGACGGCCCTGCCGACCCACAACCATCCCGAAGGCATCAAGGGCGCCGTGGCCACAGCACTGGCTATCCATTACGCCATGCGCGGCGAAAGCAAGGAGTTCATCCGCCAACACGTGCTCGACGAGTACTATCCCGACTGGAGTGCGAAGACCTACGACAGCATAAAGCCGACGTATCGCTTCGACGAAACCTGCCAGCGGACCGTTCCCGCTGCCTTGATCTGCTTTCTGGAGAGCCGGGACTACATCGACTGTCTGAAGCTCGCCATCGCCCTTGGCGGCGACTCCGACACCCTTGGCGCCATCTCCGGTCCTATGGCCTACGCCTTCTACAAAGAGATGCCTGACGAACTCGTGGAAAACGCCAAGCGAAAACTCCCCCAGTGGATGCTCGACGTCAACGAGGAGCTCGACAACTATTGCAACAACCATTAAATCTCACCCACATGAAGACAAACAACGTAGAACGATTCATCAAGATACAAGATGAAAGCAACAATTATGAGACTGCACTAAATGAGGTCAAGAACGGCAGCAAGCAGTCACACTGGATATGGTACA
>CAYZVH010000033.1:6802-21241 GCA_964481755.1 uncultured Bacteroides sp.
AGATTGTCAAGCCGACAGTCCCAGGCAATCCATCATAGCTCCTAGGCGGACTCTATGGTGCCAATTATTTCAGATTCTATATCTACATAGTTGATATTCAACCCCATAAGAGGCAAGCAATTTATTACTAATGAAAGCCGCCCGGTCTGCTCATGAGACACGGACGGCTTTCTGTTATCCTGGAACCTTTATGGTTGACAATCAGTTCTTCTGTCACTCCAAGTCGAAGCGCACCACTTGTGCTACGTCGGAGGGGAGGCGGGCTCCCTTGGGGATGGTCAGTATCAGTCCGCCAGGGGTGCAGACGACCTCGCAGGTGTAGTTCTTCTTCACGCTCAACAGGGTGGCTTGCTTCACCGTTCCCTTCATGTCCGCCGGGGTGAGTTTGGTGAGCAACACCGGCTTGCCCGTCTCGGGCCAATCGAGGAAGATGGCGTAGAGTTGCTTGCCCTTAGTGGTGTAGTAGACCCGATAGCCGTCGGTGGTGGTTTCGCCGGAGACCACGTAGGGACGAGTGCCGTAGATGCACTCACCGTAGGACCACAGCCACACGCCCACGTTCGCCACCACGTCCTTTTGGTCCTGCGGGAAGGAACCGTCTGCCATGGGCGAGAGGTTGAGCAACAGCTGTCCGTTGTTGCTCACCACCTGTATCAGTTTGTGGATGATGTCCTTGTGTGAGGAGAGTTGCATGCCCTTCACGTAGCCCCACGACTGATGGTAGCCCGTGCTGATAGTATAGTCGCACAGCCAGGGGATGGAGTCAATCTTCTCGGGGTTGCTGCGTTCGTGGTCCAGCATACCGATGGTGCGGGGGAACTCCTTATATTTATAGGTGAAGATGACCTCCTTGCCCTCCTTCTGGGCGTGATTGAAGTAGTGGGCCAGGAAGTCAAGCTTATACTTCTCGGGTATCTGGTCCATCCAGGCATCGAAGTAGACGATGTCGGGGCTGTATTTGTCCACCACCTCGTTGCTCTTGTCGAGCCACATCTGCAGCCATTCGTCGTGTGGCATCAGGCATCCGTAGAGCTTGGCGTACTTGGGATTGTTGGCGGCCCACTCGGGTTTCACCTTCACATAAGTGTAGTTGATCTCGTGGTGCAGCGAGGTGAAGAACTTCATGCCGCGTGCCTTGATGGCCTTTCCCAGCAGTCCGACGATGTCCTTCTTCGGGCCCATCTTCTTGGCGTTGAAGGGTGTGTACTTGCTGTCCCACATCGAGAATCCGTCGTGATGCTCGGCCACGGTGCCGGCAAAGCGCGCTCCGCTCTCTTGGAAGAGTTGTGCCCACTCGTCGGCATCGAACTTCTCACCCTTGAACATGGGGATGAAGTCGTGGTAGCCGAACTTGGTAAGCGGCCCGTAGATGACCTCGTGGCGTTTGTGTCCGCCCATCAGGAAGTCCGTCGACGTGGAGTCGCGGTGCATATAATAATAGTATTGCTCGTTGCCGTAAGCGGGCACGGAGTAGACTCCCCAGTGGCAATAGATGCCGAACTTGGCGTCGCGCATCCACTCGGGGACGGCTTGATGGCGCGACAGTGACTGCCAATCGGGCGTGAAGGGGGCGTCATCTTGCGCCAGCAGCGTACCTTGAGCGGTGAGCAGCGCCAAGCAAAGCCCCAAAGTTTTCAGTGTATTCATCTGTGTTTTTCTGATATCCTATATAATATAATACGTAGCAAAGCGGGAAAACACGTATTTCGATTTTCGCCACATGCCGAGATATTTTCGTAGCATGCCGACCTATCGACCACGAGATGCCCTCTAAAATATTTGAGAAGGCATGCGGCGGATACCGCAAACAATGCTACCTTTGCATGGAAAATACTTTTAATTATAATATCATGAAAAGAAGAACCGTCTTATTGACACTACTGAGTTTAAGCGTGATGATGCCGGCAAGCGCAT
This sequence comes from uncultured Bacteroides sp., assembly GCA_964481755.1. Classification (GTDB taxonomy): domain Bacteria; phylum Bacteroidota; class Bacteroidia; order Bacteroidales; family Bacteroidaceae; genus Phocaeicola_A. The sequence continues at coordinate 8,717 of CAYZVH010000033.1, forward strand.
TTGCCGAGAAAGTCATCGAAGCCACTCCGGCCACCTTCGGCGATGCGCTCACGGCCGTGAAGAAGGCTGTGAAGAAACAAAAGGAGGACATCATCGTCACCTTGCACGGAGGAACCTACAGCCTGCAACAGCCCTTGGTGCTGGACGAGGCGTTCAGCGGACGCAATGGTTTCCGCGTCACCTTCCGGGCCGCACAGGGCGAGACCCCAGTCATCAGCGGAGGCGTCAGAGTCACCGGATGGCAACACGTGTCGGGCAATCTCTACAAAGCACCTTTCAAGAGCGATAAGAAGCTGCGCACCTTGCTGGTGAACGGCGAGCGTTGCCGCATGGCAGGCGCCAAGACGCGGGTGAACGGCTATGGCAGCGAGGGCGAGATCACCGTCAACGGTACAGAGTCGTGGGCTTTCGGCAGCGGCAAAGGTGTGGACGGCATCAAGTTCCTGGCGGACAAAGAGGTGACCACCTTCCACAATCCCGAGGACGTGGAGCTGGTGCAGAGTAAGGTGTGGACAGAGAAGATTCTCTGCCTGCGCGACATAGAGAAGTGGGGCGACACCATCGTGGTGCGCTTCCAACAGCCCTACGGAGCCATACTCAACTCATTAGCCTGGGCAGGCAAAATCAACTACTTCAAGGAGTTCTACTTCCGCAACGCCATGGAACTACTCGACGAGCCGGGCGAGTTCTACTTCGACCGCAAAGCGCAGACGCTCTACTACATGAGCAACGGCGAGGACATGACGAAGGCTGAGGTGATAGCTCCCGTGAGCGAAGGTCTGCTCCGTATCAAGGGTTCGTCGCTCACCTCGCGGGTGGAGAACATCTCGTTCGAGGGCATCACCTTCGCCCACGACACGTGGAGCTTGATGGAAGTCGAGGGTTCGCGCGGCTTCGGCGGCATACAGAGCCTGGGCCTGGCGGTGAAGTACATCCCCGACGGCAACTGGCACCCCACGAAGTACAACAGCGTGGACGTGCCCGAGGGATGCGTGAAGGTGCAAAACGCCAGCGGCATCCGCTTCGTGCGCAACCGGTTTGAGCACATCGGCTCAGCGGTGACAGTGAATCTAGTAAACGACGTGACGGCGACGGACGTCATCGGCAACTACTTCAACGACATGCTGGGCAACGTCATCAGCGTGGGCCATCCGCAACATTACGAGATTGGCGACGGCGAAGGCAAATACCCCGCCTCGGTGGAGGGTGTCTGCAAGAACATCCACATCACCAACAACTACGTGCGCAACGTCAGCCTGGACTTCCGCCAGGTGGAGGCCATGCTCGGCTTCTTCGTGGAGGATGTGCACTTCGACCACAACGACATCGAGCGCACGCCGTACGGAGCCATCGCCCTGGGTTGGTGGTGGGGCAACGCCAAGATTCCCGAGTCCACCGTGGCGAAGAACAACTCTATCAACTACAACAAGATTGGTCAGACTCACCTGACGCTGAACGACGGCGGTGCCATCTACCTGCTGGGCAAACAGCCGGGGTCGGTCATCAAGCGCAACTATATATATAAAGGTGTACGCTGCATCTACCCCGACGACGGCTCGTCCGGTTGGTTGATTGAGGAGAACGTCATCAACAGTCTGTTCCAGCTCTGGTATCACCTGGCCTCGGACCGCAACTACGACATCACCGCCCGCCGCAACTTCGTGAAGGACAACTATCTGGTAAACAACGGCAATGGTACCCAAGTGCTCGACACCCAGGTGTTCCGCAACTGCGACTTCAACGACGAGGCCAAGGGCATCATGAACGAGGCCGGCATCGAGGATGAGTATAAGGACATCATCCCCGCCGAGGCTCCGAAAGACATCCACGTCTTCCCACTGTTCCCGAAGGAGAAATGGATACTGTAACGGGAATTCCGCAAGTATAAAGTGCCGGATTAATGACCTATATACTCAAGAGCCATTAAGTATATAGCTCATCGACACTTGAGTATTATACTCGTTGCCTGTTGAGTATATAGGTCGTTTGCGAGTGAGTGAATAATAAAAGCCGCATGGTATTGTTTCCATGCGGCTTTTATTATGGCTTTATCAAGTTCCGTCCCTACGTAGGCAACGGCTAAAAGGAGGTTCGGCTCACGAGCTATCGCTCTCCGATATTTGAGCCTTGGCTCATCGACCATTGAGCCTAGGCTCATTATTTAGGCTCGCAGAACTTGAATGATGCATTCGTCCTGTTCGTTAGACGAAGCGTGCTCCGTTGTCGGGCTTCACGAAGTAGACCTTGAAGGTGGTCTCGTACTCGGGGAACTTCTCCAGATAGCGGCGTGTTATCTCTCGCTCAATGTTCTCCTTCTCAGCCGGGTCTACCAAGGCAATGCAGGCACCCTTGAAGCCGGCGCCGGAGAACCGTCCGCCGTAGACACCGGGCAGCGAGCGCATAATCTCGTAGATGGCGATGAGCTCTGCCGACCCGCACTCGTAGTTGTGGATGCTGCTCTCGCAACTGTCGAAGCTGAGTTTACCGAAGAGTTTGAGGTTGCCCGTCTCCCAGGCCGTCACGCCTTGGCGCACACGGCGGTACTCCGAGTAGAAGTGCTCGGCACGTCGGGCGAAACGTTGCGGCATGGCGATGCTACACTTGTCGAACGTCGCCTTGGGGATGTCCCTCAAGAAAGTCTTGTCGAAAGTCTTCAGCGGTTGGTCGGTGTAGGCCAACACGTTCCATGCGGCCGTCTTACACTCATACACCCGTAGGTTATAGTCGCTGTTGACCAAGCTACGCGTTAGTCCAGAGAAGAAGATACCTATCTCGAAATCGGGCATCGCTGGGTTGCGCTTGATGACGCGGTACTCGTCGCTGTCGCAGTCGAGGAACAGCAGTCCGTCCTCCCTACCCAGCACGATGCAGGCCTGGTCCAGCAGTCCGTTGTTCAAGCCGATGTACTCGCGCTCGGCCTCCGAGGCTATCTTCACTATCTCGAAGGGGGGCGAGCTCTATGTTGTTCGCCTTGGCGTAGGCCATGACGTAAGCCACCAGCACCGCCGCACTGGACGACAGTCCGCCCACGGGCAGCGACCCTTGTATCACGCCCTCGATGCCGTACTTCAGCACGAAGCGTTTCTTCAGCGCATACTTGGCGCCACGGGCATAGTCGCCCCAGTTCTTCGCCCTCACCTGGGTCTGCTGGGCGATGTCGAAGTCCACCACCCCCTCGAAGCTTCTCGATTCCAGGTGCACATGTCCGTCCTGGGTGGGCGTGAACCACAGGTCCACCCCTTTGTTGATGGAGAATCCCGTCACCAGTCCGTGTTGGTGGTCGACGTGCGCTCCTATCGGACAAACACGATAGGGCGAGAAGATGTGGTATTGATATTCCTTTTCCATAGCGCCAGGGTTAGCATTTATAATAGGTCTTGTACCATTCGGCGAAAGCGCGCAGACCATTGCGCAGCGGGGTGGACGGTTTGAAGCCGAAGTCCTGCTCCAGTGGTGTGGTGTCGGCATAGGTGACAGGCACGTCGCCCGGCTGCATGGGCACCAGTTGGGTATGGGCCTCGAAGTCATAGTCGGCAGGCAACACCTCCGCGCGGATGAGTTCCTCCTTCAGGATGCGCACAAAGTCGAGCAGATTCTCCGGTTGGTTGTTGCCGATATTGTATACCTTATAAGGAGGCACGGGCAGTCCGTCATCGCCCGTCCGTTTCTCCGGGGCGTGTTGCATCACGCGCGTCACTCCCTCCACGATGTCGTCCACGAAGGTGAAGTCGCGCTTGCAGTTGCCATAGTTGAATATCTGAATGGTCTTGCCAGCCACCAGTTTGTCGGTGAAGCCAAAGTAGGCCATGTCCGGACGGCCGGCGGGACCATAGACGGTGAAGAACCGCAGTCCCGTGCTGGGGATATTGTAAAGTTTAGAGTAGGCGTGTGCCATCAGCTCGTTGCTCTTCTTGGTGGCGGCGTAGAGGCTCACGGGATTGTCCACCTTGTCCTCCGTGTCGTAGGGAATCTTCTTGTTGGAGCCGTAGACGCTGCTCGAGCTGGCGTACACCAAGTGCTCCACCCCACTGCACCCGCCGTCGTAGCTGTGGCGGCAAGCCTCCAGGATGTTGAAGAATCCCACCAGGTTGCTCTCGATGTAGGCCTCGGGGTTGGTGATGCTGTAGCGCACGCCGGCCTGTGCCGCCAGGTTGACGACCACCTGCGGTTTGTAGGTGGCGAACAGTGCATCCACAGCAGCCTTGTCGGCTATGTTGCCCTTCACGAAGACGAAGTTGCCGTATGCCTGCAGCTGCCGGAGCCGCTCTTCCTTGATGCGCACGTCGTAGTAGTCGTTCATATTGTCGATGCCTATCACCCGCGCATCCTTCACTTCACTCAAAAGTCTGCGCGACAGATTACTGCCAATGAAACCTGCCGCGCCGGTCACCAAGATGGTTTTACCCTCTAATTGTACGTTCTTCTGTAACATATCTATTGTTAACACTATATTGTTGCTGATAGGTTGCAAAAGTAGGACTTTTTCGTCCAATCTCCCAATCTTGCGGGCGGTAATTGGCGAAAGGGAGAGCGAAAACTTGCCCGTACGGATTCTGTGCACTAATTTTGCAGCCAAAACAAAGACAACAACTGATGCAAGGGACTTTCATCCTCCTCACGATTATCATCTACTTCGGATTGCTATACGCCATCTCTCGGTGGACCAGCAGAAAGCGTCAGGACAACGACGCCTTCTTCCGTGGTAACCGGCAGTCGCCTTGGTATGTGGTCTCCTTCGGCATGATAGGTGCCTCGCTCTCCGGCGTGACGTTCGTCTCCGTGCCGGGCATGGTGAGCTCCATCGACATGACCTACATGCAGACGGTGTTCGGCTTCTCGATTGGCTATCTGGTGATAGCCCACGTGCTGTTGCCGCTCTACTACAAACTCAACCTCACCTCCATCTACACTTATCTGGGACAACGCATCGGCCCGCGGGCCTACCACACGGGAGCGGTGTTCTTCCTCATATCGAAGATGACCGGTGCCGCGGCGCGGCTCTATCTGGTCTGCGTCATCCTGCAACATTTCGTCTTCGACCCGCTGGGGATTCCCTTCGTGGTGACAGCCACCGTCTTGGTGATTCTCATTTGGCTCTACACCCACAAGAGCGGCATACGCGCTATCGTGTGGACCGACACGCTGCAAACCTTCTGCCTCTTCGCGGCGCTGGGGCTCATCCTCTATCATGTGTGCGGTAAGCTGGGGCTCGACTTCGGCGGATTCCTGACCACCATACGCGAGAGCGACCACAGCCGCATCTTCGTGTTCGACGACTGGCAGTCGAAGCAGAACTTCTTCAAGCAGTTCTTCAGCGGCATCTTCATCACCATCGTTATGACAGGGCTGGACCAGGACATGATGCAGAAGAACCTGACCTGCCGCAACCTAAAGGAGGCCAAGAGGAACATGTATTGCTACGGCTTCTCGTTCATCCCGGCCAACTTCCTCTTCCTGTCGCTGGGCATTCTACTGCTCATGCTTGCCCCGCAGATGGGACTGAGCATTCCCCAAGCTGGCGACGACCTGTTGCCGATGTTTGCCGCCGAGGGTCATCTGGGCTTCGCCGTGCTGGTGTTCTTCACCATCGGCATCATCGCCGCGGCCTTCTCCAGCGCCGACTCGGCACTGACGGCCCTCACCACCAGCTTCTGTGTGGACATCCTCCACGTGGACAAGCGCATGCCGACCGAAGCGGAACAAACCCGCAAGCGGGTACACATAGCAGTCTCCGTCATCTTCATCCTCTTCATCTGGTTGTTCAAGGCGGCCAACAGCCGCAGTGTGATAGATGCCATCTACGTGCTGGCGTCCTACACCTACGGCCCATTGCTCGGACTCTTCACGTTCGGCCTCTTCACCCGGCGCCTGCCGCGCGACCGCTTCGTGCCCTACGTGGCAGTGGCCTCGCCCATCATCTGTTACCTCACAGACTGGCTCACCTATCGTTACACGGGCTACCGGTTCGGCTACGAGATACTGATGCTCAACGGACTGCTCACCTTCACGGGACTATTATTATTGTCAATCTATAAACACAAGAATCATGGAAATTACCAGTGCCGACTTCGTCATCAGTAACACACAACCGAGCAAATGTCCGCAGGACGGACTGCCAGAGTACGCGTTCATAGGAAGGTCCAACGTTGGCAAATCGAGTCTGATAAACATGCTCACCAGACGGCCTAAGTTGGCCATGACCTCCGCCACGCCGGGAAAGACACTGCTGATAAACCACTTCATCATCAACAAGAAGTGGTACTTGGTGGACTTGCCCGGATACGGCTACGCCCAGCGCAGCAAGAAGCAGCAGGACAAGATCACCAAGGTGATAGAGGACTATGTGTTGGAACGCGAGCAGATGACCTGTCTGTTTGTGCTGATTGACATCCGTCTGGAGCCTCAGAAGATAGACCTGGAGTTCATCGAATGGTTGGGCGAGAACGGCATTCCCTTCGCCATCGTCTTCACGAAAGCCGACAAGCTCTCCGCCCCCAAAGTGCGGGCCAACGAGGCCAGTTACCTACAGAAGCTACAGGAGAGTTGGGAGGAACTGCCGCCCCACTTCATCACCTCCAGCGAGAAAGGCACCGGCCGCGACGAGCTGCTCTCCTACATCGACGAGATAAACAAATCGCTCTAGGGAATCCATAGCATCCACCGCCCAACGTCCGCTGAAGTCGACTAGCTACTCGGCTATATAAGACAAGTGGAATCAGGGGGGCATGACATACCCCCCCGAGGGCCATCGTCCAATGAAGTATACTTCATCGGGCATCGAATATACTTCATCGGCCATCGAAGTATACCTCCCTGTTTCGGGCTATGGTAAACTCATGCCCGCTTATCGTTTCTGTATCATCTTCAAGAGATCGTCGCCCGTGAGCTTGTGGCTCATGTCCGAACCTTCGAGGATGTCCTGCACCAACGCTTGCTTCTGCTCGTGCAGCCGCTGGATTTTCTCCTCGATGGTGCCTTCGGCAATGAGGTGATAGACCATGACAGACTGTTGCTGCCCGATGCGGTGCGTACGGTCGGTCGCCTGTGCCTCGATGGCAGGGTTCCACCACGGGTCAGCATGAATCACGTAGTTGGCACGGGTCAGGTTCAGACCCAGACCTCCCGCCTTGAGGGAGATGAGGAACACGGGGCACTCGCCGTCCTGGAACTGCTTCACCAGTTTCTGGCGAGTCTTGATGTCCACCGAGCCATCTATATATAAATAGGTAATGTTCTCCTTGTCGAGGGCTTCGCGGATGAGAGCCAGGTAGGAGGTGAACTGCGAGAACACCAACACTCCCCCATTCTTCTTCCCGTCCTTGTCCGGGGAGAGACCTTCCAACATGGTCTGAAGCAGCTCGACGAGCGCGGTTATCTTGGAGCCTTGCTGGCCGTTGTTGCCCTTCTTACCCTCCTCCACCAGGCGGCAGTCGCACGAGCACTGGCGCAAGCGGGTAATCTCGCTGAGGGTGTTCACCGACACCTTGCTGCCTTTCTCGTTGAGCAACATCTGCTCCGCCTTCCGGCGCAACACCTCGTAGACCAGCATCTCCTCCTCGCTGAGAGCCACGTGTCGGTAGATCTCTTCCTTGGGAGGCAACTCCTTCGCCACCTTCTCCTTGGTACGGCGCAGCATAAATGGCTTTATCAAGCGGTCCAGCTCAGCCTGCATCACCTTGTCGCCATTCTGTTCGATGGGGGTGATGAAGCGGCGGTTGAAGTCCTCGAAGGAGCCCAACAGGCCGGGGTTGACGAACTGGAAGAGGTTCCACAGCTCGCCGAGATGATTCTGCACCGGGGTGCCGGTCAGCATCACGCGGTTGTCGCTCTTCAGCTGCATAGCCACGGCGGACGTCTTCGCACCGCGGTTCTTTATGACATGGGCCTCATCGAGGCAAATCGTGTTCCAGTGCTTGGCGGTGATCTCATCCTTCACGCTGAGCAGCAGTCCGTACGTGGTGACGACCACATCGCCTGCCTTAGCCTCGCCGATGGTCGCCGAGCGGTCAGTGGCGAAGTTGAGGAGCGAGACGTTCAGCGACGGGGCGAACTTCTCGAACTCCATCTTCCAGTTGGGTGCCACGGATGCCGGGGCCACTACCAACGCCGGACCTTCCTTCGCCTTCAACAGCAGGAAGGCAATGGTCTGTATGGTCTTTCCAAGTCCCATGTCGTCGGCCAGCAGGGCTCCCGCGCCCCACTCGTTGAGCCGTGCCATCCAGCAGTATCCCTCCTTCTGGTAGTTACGCAGCTTGGCTTTCAGCGTCTTAGGCACGGCCGGCGTATAGGTGCTTGCCGTCTTTATGCGTTCGCGTATCTTCTTTAGTTCCTCGTCCTCGGCCAAGGTCAGCTCTCCGTCGGTGACGTCAGCGCCCAGCAGGGCGGCCGAGAAGGGCGAGAGTTGCAACTTGCCGTGTGACCGGGAGGCGATGGCGTTCAGCTGATCGAGTTGCTTGCGCAGTTTGTCGCTGATTGCCAGGAACTCTCCTTCGCCCAAGCGGACGTACTGTCCACGGCTATGGCCAACCAGTTCCAGCAGTTGCGCCATGGAGAGGACCTTGTCCTGGTCCACCTGCACATTGCCCTCTATCTCGAACCATCCGTTCTCTTTCTTCTTGATGGAACCGCTCCAGGCACCGCCCGGACGTCTCACCTTGATGCGCGCGCCCTCTTTCCATTCGCACACGATGTAGTCGGTATGTTGCTGCGCGTAATCGATGAGCGGCAACAGTTCGTCGGAGCCTAGTACCACGGATTCTTCCGTCTTCAGTTCCTCTATGCCGATGTCCTCCATCAGTTGCTTCAGTCGTTTCCGCTCCAGCGAGGTGTCGCGCACCACCCGCACATATTGTCCCTCGGCATTTTGGGCTATCACCTCCTTTCCTTCACGGCCGGGCTTGCATTGTGTCCTGCTCCCTTCGAGAGGGCGCACGAAAGCGGAGACACTGTACGAGATAGCATCGTGGGGCGTTATCTGCAAGGTGAGCATGGCATCGCCCTGTACGGTAGGCAACGTGCTGCCGCCTTCTATCAGGTCGCTGTTCACCTCTATCTTTCCGCCCAACTGGGACAAGAAGGTTTTCAGTTGTTCCTCGGCCTCCAGGGGGAATTGTTTCAACGTAAGCAGACGGCGGTAGAACATCTTCTGCTCGTCGGTCACCCGGACGAAGTCTATCGCCGAGGAGGTCTTCTTGACCACGATGTTTCCGTCGTCCAGTTTATCGAGCGGCACATTGCTCGTCACCTCGAATCCCGCGTCTGTACGGTTCAGGCTGATGAAGGCCGGCTGTTCGCGCACCTCCATCAATGTATAGGGAGCCGAGTTGCCGCTGTAGAGTCGGCTCTCCTGCACCATCTCGGGCAACACGTGTTTCAGGCGCAGGTCCTCGTAGTAAAATTCCGAGTCGTTAAAGGCCCGCTTGGCGATGCGCCTGTCGTCGGCATTCATTTCCGGTATGTTCAAGAAGAGGAACTTCTGCATGGAAACAGCCTTGCCGGCACTCCACGCGCCGCTCTTCAGCACCGACTGCAGACGTACGTCCACCGTATCGCCGCGTTTGCTAAGGAAATAGGCCAGGCGCGTGGTCCGGTTGCTGCCATCCTCATTGGATTTACCCATGAGATCGTCGAGCACCTTCTTCCACTCCGGCTTTCGGTAGATGGACGAGAGCAACCCCTCTGTGCCGTACGCACGGTTGGCCTCCTGTTCCGACTCCGCGTCGAGCGGGATGTACTTTCGCTGTTCTTGTTTAAAGATGAGCCATCGCGGGGAGCGAAATCTGTATTCTGTAACAGGAATTTCCACATAGTTGAGTATAAGATAAGCCATCACTCGGTTCATGCTTTCACTGGTTCTCAACAATCGGTCTACATCGGCTTGAATGGTTTCGTTGGAGGCGCGGACATAGAGTATATTATACAGTATCTGTGCCGCCTGGTTGGTGGTGGTGCTTAACTTATTCAACGACACGCACGCCGCCTTACCCTCATCGGACTGCGACAGGTAGCAGATGATTACAAAGAAGAAGTTAAGAATCTCACTGTCAAAGAGTACCGTGTGTTTGCGCTCCTCCTTGCACAGCAACGTCAGCGCCTTGCTGTAGAGTTTGAATGCCTCGTCATAGTTGTGGTGGTAGGCTTCGTTGAGCGCGGTCAGTATGCAGTGGTACTTGTTGTTGTAAAGGATAGGCGTGGATGGCCAATGGCCATAAGTCATATAGTCGATGAGGTCGCACAGGCACAGATACCGTCGTTTCACATCTGTGTATACCTGCCAATCGATCTCTTCTATCAGGCTCTTTACGTTGCCTACATTGAGTATAGCCTCATGATGTAAAGCGTCTTCTAGTGTGTAGCCTATGATGGCGTTTGAATTCTCCCATCGGAGACTCTTGATGAACGGACGGAAGCGGGCATCATCGATGTGCGGTCCCAATATATTCGTCAAATCTATGTTGGAGAGGCTAACCCGACGGTCCACCACAGGGTTTTTGAACCCTCCGTAGATGTAGTCCCAAAACATTTTCTGCAAAGGGTCTTGTTTATAAGTCTTTTCGGCTTTGACCACCTTATCAATCAACGGCTTCTCGTACTCAATGAAGTAGAGCATGGAATAAATCATAATAGAATTATCGATGCTGAAGGTGTATACAGTCGAGAAATAGTTGTAATCTTTTATACGAATGAGCCCACATTGATAGAGTTCAGTGGAGACACTATGGAGGTCGACCGTGTTGTCGCCCGACAACTGTTGCACCAATTGACTCAACTGTTTAATATCCACCTTCGAGAGGTCATAGATGGTATAGAGCGCGACCAGGACTTTTTCCGACGGGTCGAGGTCCTGAAAGAATATTTTATAATCTACGTACATAATCTAACCAATAATACAGGAAAAGGCCGGACCCGCAAAGGCCCGTGCCGTCATTAGTGCGCAAAGATAACGCTTTTATCTGATAAATCCGCACAAGAGGGCGCATGAGTTGGCACATTCAAATAAAAGTTCTATTTTTGTGACGTAAATCACCAACTAACAGTTTGTGTTCATGTATTCAGATAAAAGGAATATACTTCAATTGGCTGCGCTGCTCAAGGCACACGGCATCCACAAGATGGTGCTCTGCCCAGGTGTGCACAATGCGGCAATCGTGCAGACACTCTCCAACATAGATTCATTCCACTGCTACGCCATGACGGATGTGCGCAGTGCGGGATTCTTCGCCATCGGCCTCTCGATGCAAGGAGGAGGCACGGCGGTCGTCTGCTGCGACGCGGGGGCCTCGCTGGCCAACCTCTACCCTGCCGTGGCGGAAGCCGCCCGTCAACAGATACCGCTCATCATCGTGTCGGCGGACCAGCCCACCCTCTGCAGCGGGACGGTCGAGTCCTACTCGATACCTCAGGAACGTTTATTCGGCGAGCTCGTCAAGCTGTCCGTCACCCTGCCCGACGTACGGACGGATGAGGAGGAGCTCCACTGCAACCGGATGATTAACGAAGCCATACTGGAGACCCATCACCACGGCAACGGTCCGGTGCACCTCAATGTGCCGGTGGCAGAGCCTATGTATCGGTTCACCGCCAAGGAGTTGCCCGACGTGCGGACCATCACCCGCTACCAAGGACTCAGCCTCTACGACCGCGACTACAACGACCTGATAGACCGGCTGAACAAACACAACCGCCGCATGGTGGTGGCCGGACAGATGAGCCTCATCTACCTCTACGACAAACAGTATGAGAAGCCCCTGGCCAAGCAGTTCGTATGGCTGACGGAACACCTGGGGAACAAGACCGTCCCCGGTACGCCGATACGTAACTTCGACTCTGCCATCAGTTCCATGAGCGAAGACCGCCTCATCACCATGAAACCGGACTTGCTCATCACATTCGGCGGACAGGTGGTGTCGAAGCAACTGAAGAAGTATTTCAAGAACTACCCACCCAAAGAACATTGGCATGTGTCGCAGGACGGCAAGCTGACCGACCCCTTTGGCATACAAACTACAGTGATAGAGATGAACCCGTTTGAGTTCTTCGAGAAGGTGGTGCGTCTGATGGATGCGAAGCCGACCAACTTCCCGCTGGTGTGGGAAAACTACTGCAAGACCATCGTCGCCCCGTCGTTCCCCTACACGCAGATGGCCGTCATCGGCAAGTTGATGCAGTCGCTGCCCGGCAACTGTGCCCTGCATCTGGCCAATGGCTCCGTGGTGCGCTATGCCCAGCTGTTCCCCCTAGCGCCGGAGGTGGAGGTGTGCGGCAACCAAGGCACGGGCGGCATCGAAGGGTGCCTGTCCACCGCCATTGGCTATGCGACGGCTTCGGACAAGCTGAACTTTGTGGTCATTGGCGACCTCAGTTTCTTTGTGGACATGAATGCTCTGTGGTGCCAACACGTTCGTCCTAACCTGCGCGTCCTGTTGCTCAACAATGGTGGAGCGGAAGGTTTTCACACCCTGCCCGGTATGGACAAGGGCAGCAACTCCCTGCCCTACCTGACAGCCGGCCACCAGACATCGGCCC
>CAYZVH010000034.1:0-21047 GCA_964481755.1 uncultured Bacteroides sp.
TCGAGCACCAACAGCTCCGGGTCCTTCACAAAGGCGCGGGCTAGTAGCGCCAGACGTTGCTCACCACTGGAGATCTGTAGGAAGTTGCGGTCGCGCAGGTCGCTGATGCCGAAGATGTCCATCCACCAGGCACACTTCGCCAGCTCCTCTTCTGTGGAACGACGATAGAGTCCGATGGAGTCGTGCAGGCCCGATGCCACGATGTCTATCGTCGGCAGGTTCTTCAGGTAAGCCCGGTGCATCTCGGGCGACACGTAACCGATGTGTTTCTTTATCTCCCAAATGCTCTCGCCCGAGCCGCGTTTGCGCCCGAACAGCGAGATGTCGCAGGCGTAGGACTGCGGATTGTCAGCGCACACCAAGCTCAGCAGTGTGGACTTGCCCGAGCCGTTGTCGCCCGAGAGGGCCCACTTCTCGCCACACATCACACTCCAGTCCAGCGCCTTCAGGATGGTCCGCTCGCCGTAGCGGATGGACACCTGGTTGAGGTCCACGATGTGGTCGGAGTGTAATAAGTCCGCGCGGTAAGGCAGGTCCAGTATGCGCTGCCGCTTCTCCTCGCTCAGCACGTGGGCAGGCACCTCCTCCTGCTGGCTCAGGTATTCGTCCTTCGTCATCTTCGGTCCGCACACCATGTCGCGCACAGGCACCACGTGGGTGATGAACTGCGGGATGTCGTCCGTCTTGGAGAGAATGAGTATGACCTGCAGGTCCGACATCGTGGTCAGCGAGCGGAGCAGGTTGTGGAGCAGGTCGCGTGTGGGCGCGTCCAGTCCGATGAAGGGATTGTCCATGATGAGCACCCGCGGGTTTGTCAGCAACGTCTTGGTCAACTGGAACTTGCGCAGCTCGCCGCTGGAGAGCAGAATGATGTGCTTGTCGAGCATCTCCTCGATGCCGAACAGGCCGTAGAGGCGGTCGCGCAAGGCAGGGTCCTTGGCTTCGGGCAGCAGGTCGCGCACTAGCGGCGTGTCCTCCGTGTCCTGCGAGTTCCACCGCTGCTGGTAGTAGTAGTTGCCGTCCGTGTCGCCATACGAGTCGCGGAAGGCGATGTACTTGATGTTCTCGAAAGCCATCTTCGAGGCCGACGGCGAGAAGTCGTACCTCACCTCGTTCATCAGCAACGGATATTTTCCCGTGATGGTGTCCACCAGGATGCTCTTCCCTGCCCCGTTGGGGCCCACGATGGCCAGGTGCTCACCCCGCTCGAGGGTGAAGTTCACCGGCTCCTTCATTCTGTAGAGCGGGTGTCGTGTCACGCCGTCCACAATCTCTATAGTCTTCTGCATTGTATCAGTCTCTTCGTTAATCGGCTGCAAAAGTAACGCTTTTGTCGGTTGCAATCAAGCGAACCACCCTCTTTCGCTCCCGTGGGCGGCGATTATCGGTCCGTTTCTGTTTTGCGAAGATATTTTCCGCCCATTCCTTCTTCTTTTCCAATCCTTATCCGTACATTTGCATAAATGTTAGTATTAACCCATTTAATGTATTTACGATTATGGCAAATTTACTGGATGAAGTGACAGGTCCTGTGAACAACGAAGGACGCGACATTCATGTGATAGACCGACAGTTGCCGGTGCAGGTCGGCTTTGGTTCCACCCTCTTTGAGATAGCCTTGTGGGCGCTCATCCCCATCTTGGTGCTGGTGTTTGTGGCCATCATGGGCTCCCAGTTGGAGAATGCCGTGCTGGTGGCCGTCGTGGGCTGCGTCGTAGGCATCCTGCCGGGCGTCATCTTCATGTTCATGAAAATCTCGGCACGCAACTATTTCCAGCAGCTGGAGCAACGCATCCAGGCAGAGGCTTCGAACATCGACAACTACCTAGAGCAGCGGGTACAGATACTGCAGAACGTGGTGGGCATCGTGGACCGTGCCGTGGAGCTGGACAAGGACGTGATGAAGTCCGTGGCCGCCTTGCGCAGCGGCACCATCAACGCCGAGAACCGCAGCGAGGTGAACCAGCAGGTGAACACCGCCTTCGGACGACTCTTCCCGCAGGTGGAGGCTTACCCCGAGTTGAAGGCGCACAACGCCATAGCCGACGCCATGCAGCAGAACAGCTATCTGCAGCGTGAGATTACCGCCGCGCGCACCGTCTACAACAGCCGCGTGACGCAGTGGAACACCGACATCTTCTCGTGGCCTACCAAGATGATTGTGGCAGCCCGCCAAGGCTACACCACCCGCATCCCGTTCACGGCTTCGGCCGAGACACGCCAGGCAGCCCGCGCCAAGTTCTTCTAATCCGCACAACGCACAGAAAGGGAAAAAGAGTGTATGCTGAAGGATGTCTATGACCCCCTCACGGAGTATGCCGAGGTGTTCAACGACCGCTTCAAGGAAGTGGCCGAGAAGACCTTCGACCAACTGGCCGCGGAGGCGAATGTGGACCAGGAGGCGAACCGCAAGACCTGCAAGCAGGTATACGACCTGGCCGCCGCCATCGAGTCGCTGAAGAGCGACATCACCAACTGGACGTGGATATGCGCGTTCCTGTGGATAGTGGTGGTGGCGGGCATCGTTGTGCTCATTCTCTATTGGAGTCAGCTCACTTCCGACGTGACGATCCTCATCGTCGGCGGTGCCGCCATGATTCTGCTGTTCCTCTTCACGAAAGTGCACCCCACGCTGAAGACCAAGAAGGCCGAGCGCGACACCCTCGACGGACAAAAGGCAGAGCTGGAGAAAGAGGCGTGGAAACAGATGGAGCCGCTCAACCGGCTCTACGACTGGGACGTGCTCACCCGCATGATGACCGCCACCGTGCCACGGCTGGAGTTCGACCCCTACTTCACCACCCAGCGCCTGGCAGACCTGCAGCAGACCTACGGCTGGGACGGTTCGTTCAACACCGACCGCTCCGTCCTCTACTCCCACTCGGGGCTCATCAACGGCAACCCCTTCGTCATCTGCCGCACCAAGCGGATGGAGATGGGAACGAAGACCTACTACGGCAGCAAGACCATCTACTGGACCACCATAGAGCGGGACGCCAACGGGAAGAGCTACACCCGGCAACACTCCCAAACGCTGCATGCCTCAGTGGACGCGCCCTACCCCGAATACCCCGAGGAGACCTGCGTCATCTACGGCAACACGGCGGCGCCAGACCTCATCTTCCACCGCCAACAGAGCGGACTGGCGAAGAAGGTAGGGTCGCTGAAGTTCAAGATGAAGCGCAACGAGCTGCGCCGGAAGGCACGCGACCTTGAGGGCGACGACTTCGCCATGATGACCAACGAGGATTTCGAGGTGGCGTTCAACACGAGCGACCGCAACAACAACCAACAGTTCGCCCTGCTCTTCACCCCCGTGGCACAGGAGAGCATGATGAAGCTACTGCAGGACTCCAAGTACGGCTATGGCGACGACTTCGACTTCGACAAGGTGAGGATGATAAACACCATCACGCCCGACCACCTGCAGTCGCTCAACCTCGACCTCAACCCAGCGCAGTACCGCGGCTTCGACTTCGACAAGGCGAAGCGGGACTTCTACAACCTCAACGTCCACTACTTCCGTGCCATCTACTTCAGCATGGCACCCCTGCTCTGCGTGCCTATGTACCAACAGATCCGCCCCTTGAGCGACATCTACGGACGCGACATGCAGCGGCGGAGCTCCTTCTGGGAACACGAGGCGCTGGCCAACTTCTGGGGCAACGACCACTTCAAGCACCCCGACTGCGTGACGGACTGTGTGCTGAAGACCGAGGAACAGCGCACCGCGGACGACAACGTCACCATCAACGTCAGCGCCTACGGCTACCGTAGCGAAGAGCGTGTCACCTACGTGACTAAGTTGGGCGGCGACGGACGGTTCCACGATGTGCCCGTCTACTGGGACGAGTATCTGCCCGTCACCGGCAAGGGCTCCTTCCAGATGAGGGAGGACAACACCGCGGACAACTTCACCACCCAAGACCAGCGTCTGGGCCACATCCACCAGGTGCTCAACGAAACCAACCTCGACATGTATCGTCGCCACATCGCATCGCGGGTGTAAACAGTAGGCGAGTCGCACGGCAGCCCAATCACCTCCGGGAGCCAATGTTCGCTTGCGGCAAAACAATCTATTCGTTTTGGCTAAGACAATCGGTTGTTTTGGCTAAGACAATCGATTGTTTTGGCCCGGACAATCGGTTGTATTTGCCCACGCGAAGCATCGCATTTTTCCACAGCATCAATGGGCCCTCTGCCCCCCTTCCGGCACCTTGTTCCAGGGCTCAGCGGGAGCGGGGCAAATAACAGTAATAACAACACAATAACAGATACTGAAATCGTTACCGATTTGGTGTCGAGGGTGAAGAAGCCCCCCTTTCACCAATGAACGGACTGATATACAATGCCTTGTAGAGAAAGGTCACCGAGGACGCGACCTAGCAATAACAGAATAACAGAATAACAGTATATTTTCAAGAGGTACCACTACACCGGGAATCCGACTTTTCTTCCCTCATAACTTATTATATATTAACTAGTTATATATATTATATATATAGAAAGTGGGGAAATGGTATACCTCACAAAAAACTTCTGTTATTCTGTTATTCTGTTATCGGGCCTACCAACCAACCTCCCCATCGCACTTAACTTCCTATGAAGCAGCAAGATGGGAAAATGTCACCTTCACGTCGACACCATAACAGTATCCTCCACAATAACAGAAACCATCAAAAACAGGCCCTTTTGGGCACCAAAGTAGCCCCACCAAGAGCTCATTCCGAGGGCAATACCGCAGAATCCCGAGAGAATCTTCGTTCGTCCGTGCATTTTCACGCGCTGGGTGGCGACAACTTTTTCCCTAGTTAGGGCGATATTTTTCCCTAACCGGGCATTTTTCTTTACGAAAGAGGGCGTTTCGTGGGTGTAAGCGACTGGAGGAATTACCAACGGCGAAGCCAGCTCATAAGGCTGTGCTCACCTGTCAGCGAACCGTAGCCGGCAAGCACAAGGCGCGGGATGGTGGGAAGGGAATAGCCGTCCACCACACTCTCTATGGCGTTCATGATGCGCAGGTCAGCTTGGTTCTCCCATACGCGGAAAGCCTTGTCCTCCTTGTAAGTGCGGGCAAACTCCTGCAGACGGGAGATGTCGAACGCGTCGCTCCGTACGCCGACACCTTCCTTCTCCGCGTCAACAGCGTTGCAGAGCTGCTCCACATGAGCGGGAATCAGCATGGCAGGTTTGCCCATGTACAGCGCTTCGCACACCGACTCAAACCCCGCGGTGGTGGCATAGGACTGGCATCCGGCCATGTATTGGAGGAACTTTTCGTCGTTGATGGCGTGCAGCGTCAGGGTGTCGTCCACCTTCAGCTCCTCGGGAGCGCCTTTTTTGTCCCAAAAGAAGTGGAGCGGAGTGTCGGGATGCTCGCGGTGCCAGCTTATCACGTCGGCATAGAATCCGGCATTGAGCATGTAGCCCATCACGTAGTCGCCGCGGGTGACGGAGGTGGTGCGCACCTCACTCCTCAGCAGCGGAGGCACCACCTTGATGTGGTGACGTCGGTCATCGGGGTAGTTGCGGATGGAGAGTGCCAACCGAGCGGTGGCACCGAAGGAGGTGACGCGGGTGAAGAGCCGCAGCATCGCCTCGGGTATGCGTTGTTTGCCGGGCATGTGGAAGTGCGAGTGGAGGAACATGTATTGGTGCGCCACACAGATTTCGGGCACCTTCAGCGGGAAGAAGCCGCAAGCCACGCCGCACAGGAGTTCGTAGAAGTTGATGACCACGTCCGCCCCGCTCTCCTGTATGTGCCGGCGGATGGTGACGATGCTCGAGACATATTCGGGCACTGACAGCACGTTGCTGACTATGGAGCTGAATAGGTTGAACCTGCGGTTGTCCTTCGACGGACGGAAGTTTGGGCTGAGGAACGAGGTAATCTTCACTCCCATCTTCTCCTTGAAGAAGGTCGGTATCTCCCGGTTGGGGCTTTTACCCACCAACACTTCCACCACCTCGTGACCATTGTCCTCCACTATCTTTTTCAACGTCAGGGCTTGGGTCAGATGGCCTCTACCCTCTCCCTGCACAACAAAAATCAGTTTCATCGCTGCAACACTTTACTTTTACTGCCCGCAAAAGTAGACGAACCCTATTACATTCCGATTGCAATGCGGTGAACAGATGAATACAAACGCATCACTTCATTCCCCATATCGGCAGGACATCAATCTTGATGCCGTCCCGTTCCAGGGTCTGTTGCTGCGACAGGGTAATGATTTGGCAATGGTCGCAGCCCGTGGCGGAACGGGCTGCCAACAGTCCGCCCACCTCACGCTCGAGGTTGTCGTCGTTCAACTCCCAGCAGGCCTGCATCAGAGTCGCCACCTTGTCACCTTGCTGCACGACAAAATCACACTCCTTTGACTCACTGAAGTAGAACACACGGTCCTCCTCTCCGAGCGCTCTATTCAGATTCAGATAGACCACATTTTCCAAAGCCTTGCCTCTGTCCTCGCTGCTTGGCAACAGCACGGCGTTACGCAGGGCAATGTCTTCCACATAATATTTTGCCGGAGCGGAACGTTGCTTCACCATCGACTTGTCATACTTCTCCACTTTGTG
The DNA here is from genome assembly GCA_964481755.1 of uncultured Bacteroides sp. Taxonomy (GTDB): domain Bacteria; phylum Bacteroidota; class Bacteroidia; order Bacteroidales; family Bacteroidaceae; genus Phocaeicola_A. The sequence continues at coordinate 6,577 of CAYZVH010000034.1, forward strand.
AAACATGAAGATGTTGCAAGCATAGTCGAGCCAGAGGTAAAGGGAATCCTTCGACACCTTCAGACCTTGCGATTTCAAATCGTTGTATACATTGTTCACGCTCGTGGGTTTCGTCAGGTTATTCATCACCCGCTTCAAGAAGTAACGCACCACCGAGGGAGAAGCTCCGATATGGTAATGCTCCATGAGGTCTCTGAAGAGCATCGTGTTGAAATAAGATTGCAATATCTTGACTTTCTCCATCTTGCTCTGTGTAAGGACCACCTCGGGGAAGCCACCCTCTTCGCAATATTCCTGGAACGCGACCGTCAGTTTGGCCTTGCCGTCTTCGCTAAACCGATTCGCCTTGATGCCCTTGAAGGTCAGATACTCATCGAAGCTCAACGGATGCTCACGATACTCATCGGGCCATCCACGCAGGGCGGAGGCCATTTCCGCTGACAGCATCTCGGCCGTGCTTCCCGTCACAAATATGTGTTTGCAATAGTTCTTGTAAACCCTCAGCACAAACAATTCCCATCCGGGGATGAGCTGCAACTCGTCGAAGAACATGTAGACATCCTTCAGCGGTGTCGTGGGATACATCTCACGATAAGCCTGCAACAGTTCGTCGAAATTCTCGGGGCCCATGGTGAGAAAACGCTCATCATCGAAGCCCACATACAATATCTGTTCTTTGGGGACGCCTCTTTCCAGTAGCCGGTTAATCGTAAGTCCCAGCTGCGACGACTTTCCACACCGACGGATGCCTGTCACGGTGACAATGCGGTTCCCGTCCAGCGGCAACTGCGTGCTTCTCGCTTGCAAGTCCAAAGGGAATTCCTCCTGGTGCAATGCGATGACTGACTGAAAAGTATTGCGTAAATCCATGATGATAAGTTATTAAGATACGTATTCGTGTCTTCCGTCTCTCGCATGCAAAGATAGAGAGTTTCCTTTTCAGAAGGAAACAATTCGCTATTTATTTCCTTCCAAGAAGGAAACATATCCGTTCTCTCGTTAAGTGAAGTGAGTCTACTGTGCCGAAGTGATCCGATATCCGCCCGTTAGACCTGCTCATGCCGAGCATACACAAACAAAAAAGAGCCGCTCTTGATGAACGACTCTTCTCGGTATTGGGTGGAGCATAGCGGACTCGAACCGCTCACCTCGACACTGCCAGTGTCGCGCTCTAGCCAGATGAGCTAATACCCCTTTGACGTTGCAAAAGTAATCATTACTCCGTAACGTGCAAAATTTTTCGAAACTTTTTCTGCGATGTGAGGCAAAATATATGTCCAGAGGAGTACTGAGGGCACTGTCAACGAAGGCCGACAAGGCCACAGAGGCCTATTGCCTAGGCGGAATTTCCCAAAAGAAGGCCTACCAACGAGGGACAAAAAAAAGAAAGAGGGAGCAAAGCCGAAGCCTGTCCCCTCTCCTATTATTAATCAGACTAATAGATTGTCACTTGATGATGCCGAGCTCCTTGAAGCACTTGGTAAGCCGGTTGATGGCAAGGTCTACCTGCTCCTTGGAGTGTGTCGCCATGAGGGCGAAGCGCACCAACGTGTCCTGAGGAGCGCATGCGGGCGGCACAACGGGGTTGATGAAGACACCCTCGTCGAAAGCGGCGCGTGTCACCTCGAAGGTCTTGTCCGTGTCGCGTATATAAAGAGGTATGATAGGACTCTCCGTGTCGCCAATCTCGAAGCCGCGGCTGCGGAACTCCTTCAACGCGTAGTTCGTGATCTCCCACAAGTGAGCCTGACGCTCGGGTTCGCTCTTGATGATGTGGAGCGCCTCGATGGCGGCTGCCGTAGCTGCCGGCGTGTTGCTGGCCTGGAATATGTAGGAGCGGGCGTTGTGACGGAGCCAGTTGATGGTGTCGTGGTCCGAAGCGACGAATCCGCCGATGGATGCGAAGCTCTTGGAGAAGGTACCCATGATGATGTCCACCTTGTCGGCCAAGCCGAAGTGGTGGCACACGCCGCGACCCTGGTTGCCGAACACACCCAAGCCGTGGGCCTCGTCGACCATGATGCTGGCGTTGTATTTCTCTTTCAGACGAACGATGTCGGGCAACTTGGCCAAATCACCCTCCATGGAGAAGACTCCATCCACCACAATCAGCTTGATGGCGTTGGGGTCGCAGTTCTTGAGCTGCTTCTCCAGGTCGTCCATGTCGTTGTGTTTATACTTCAGCTGTGTGGAGAACGACAGACGGCGGCCGTCCACGATGGAGGCGTGGTCGCGGTCATCGCAGATGATGTAGTCCTTGCGGCCTGTGAGGCAGGGGATGACGCCTTCGTTCACTGTAAATCCGGTGGGGAATACAAGTGCCTCGTCCTTGCCTACGAACTCAGCGAGCTCACGCTCCAGCTGCAGGTGGATGTCCAACGTTCCGTTGAGCAGACGAGAGCCTGCGCAGCCCGTACCATACTTCAACGTCGCCTTGACGGCAGCGTCGATGATTCGCTTGTCGTAAGTAAGTCCCATATAGGAATTAGATCCGAACATCAATACTTTCTTACCGTCCATCAGCACTTCGGTGTCCTGAGCGCTGTCAATCTCGCGGAAATAGGGGTATACACCCTTCTCCATGTAGTACTGCGGTACTCTGTATTCCTTAAACTTTTCTTGTAATAATCCCATATCTTTTTATCTAAGCCAAACGCTTATCTTGTTAATTGCTATTTGATTATCGTATTCACTTGTTCGTTTTAGTGTACACCCCCTGCGGAGAATGCGCCCTAAAACAGGGTGCAAAGATAATAAATTATAGAAATAGCATACATCATTTCACAATAAAAAACTATTCTGACGAAAATCAATGCCACAAAGACCAGCATTTCGAAAGAATTATCTTACCTTTGCGCCTCCAAATTAGGGAAACGACTATAGAGTTATGGACAAGAAAAAGGTTGTATTTATAGCAAACCCCATCTCGGGCACGCAGAACAAGAAGCAGGTTCTGCAATGCATCGACCAGTACATCGACAAATCGAAGTACGACTGTGAGGTGGCACATACACAATATGCCGGCCATGCCGTGGAGATTGCCGCCAAAGCGGTGGAGGACAAAGCGGACATGGTAGTAGCCATAGGCGGCGACGGCACCATCAACGAAGTCGGCAAATCCTTGATACACACAGACACGGCACTGGGCATCATCCCCTGCGGCTCAGGCAACGGACTGGCACGCCACCTGCAGATACCGATGGATGTGAAAGGCGCCATCGACGTCATCAACGAAGGGGTGATAGCGAAGGTGGACTTCGGGAAGATCAACAACGCACCCTTCTTCTGCACCTGCGGCGTGGGCTTCGACGCCTTCGTCAGTCTGAAGTTCGCCTCGTCGAAGAAGCGCGGACTGCTGGCTTACCTGGAGAACACGCTGCACGAGAGCTTGAAGTATAAGCCCGAGACTTACGAGATAGAGACAGGCGACGGAACGGTGAAGTACAAAGCCTTCCTGATAGCCTGCGCCAACGCCTCGCAATATGGCAACAATGCCTACATCGCCCCCAAGGCCTCGCTCGAGGACGGACTGATGGACATCACCGTGCTGGAGCCGTTCACCGTGTTGGACATCCCCTCCCTCGCCTACCAGCTGTTCAACAAGACGATAGACCAGAACAGCCGCATCAAGACGTTCCAGTGCAAGAGCGTGCACATCCACCGCGCCTCGGAGGGTGTGGTCCACTACGACGGCGACCCGATGATGACAGGACAGGACATCGAGGTGGAGATTGTGCCGAAAGGCATCAACATGGTCATCAACCAGGCGCAGCATGAGCAACAGCCGATGTCGCTCATACAAATCTTCGCCGATTACTTCAACGAGATGAACAAACTGGAGGGAGACATCAAGTCGCTCAACAAGCAGCTGTTCGAGCTGAACCGCGGCCTGCTGCGCAAACTCACCAAACGATAGAGCCGCAATTTCAGATTTCACTTGGAATATACTCATATTCAAGCTACACACAAGCCCGAATATGATTGGATTGGGGGGGGCTATAGACCACGCTCCAACGAGTATATAGGTCGCTAAGCCGACACTTTATGCGTGCGGAACTTGCGTACATATATAATAAGGTATAGGACTCGCGCCTCGCCCCAAAAGTCTCACTTCAAATAGAACTCTCCCGTCAGCCGCCGATACTCCTCGCTATACTGCAGGGGAGCCAGCTGAATGACCAGCGTGTCCTCCTGCACAATCTCCGCCGGGGAGAAGCGGAACGCTAGCATGCAGCGCTTGGGTTGTGCCTTGGGAGTGGTCTGCACCCACGTCTTGCGGACAGGGTAGAGGCGGTTGTCGATGCCGAACCCGATGATGTCCTGCACGGCAGCCGTAGGGATGATGACGGAAAACACGCCGTCGGGATTGAGCAGTCGTGCGACGTGGCGCATCAGATCGCCGAACGGGAGGCCGTCGGTATGTCGGGCGGTGCTGCGGCCTGCGTCGGGGCACTTCAAGGCATTCACGAAGTAAGGCGGATTGGAGAGGATGGCGTCGAAACCCTCGCCGGGCATGTAGTCCTTCACGTCGGTGCGCACAATCTCTATCCGCTCGTCCCACGGACTCTGCCGCACGTTCTCCTGCGCCTGGGCGGCTGCCTCGACGTCAATCTCCACACCCACGACTGCGGCATCCGCGTTGCGCTGGGCCGCCATCAGGGCGATGAGTCCCGTGCCTGTGCCGATGTCCAGTATGCGCCGGGCACGCTCCACGCTGCCCCACGCGCCCACCAGGGTGCCGTCCGTCCCCACCTTCATGGCGCAACGCTCCTGGTGCACCGTGAACCGCTTGAATTGAAAGTAACTGTTCGACATACGTTCCGCTTTATTTCCGCTGCGAAGATAGTGCAAATCGGGCTCAATGCGTCAATCTCAGCAGGAATTATTGCCTGGCAACGCCGCCCGCTCTCAACGGGATGCGAAGATTCTGGAAATATTTCGCCTATACCTATTATATTTAGGAGCATAAATTTCGACGTTTGTAATGAAAGCAGTATCTTTGCGACCGCTTTGTGCCCTTAAAGGAAGGGGTGCATAAAAACAAACTAATAAGGATGAAAAAAAGAAGATTCAACACCCAGGAAGAACCTTTTGACAATAGCAACAGTACCTTCTCGGTCATTGCCGACTTCGAAGGAAACGTAGAAGGTATGTTTGAGCAGGAAGTAGACAATACGATGGCTATCCTCCCGCTACGCAATATGGTGCTGTTCCCCGGCGTGGTGATGCCGGTAAACGTCGGACGCGACTCATCGCTCGAGCTCCTCAACGACGCACAGAAGAACGACCACCTCATCGGCGCAATATGTCAGCGCGACCCCGAACAGGAACAGCCCACACTGAAAGACCTTTACCAGATAGGCGTTGTAGCTAAGGTGGTGCGCATCTTCGAGATGCCGGACCACTCCACCACGGCCATACTCCAAGGTATGCGGAGGTTCCAACTGAATGAATTAATCGATACCGAATTGCATTACCTGGTGGGCGACATCACCCCTCTGTCCGAGGAATTGCCCAAGAAGGACGACAAGGAGTTCAACATACTGTCAGACTCCTGCCGGGATTTGGCTATGAAAATCCTGCAGAAGGAGAGCGCACCGGGCGATCCGTCGTTTGCCGTGAAGAACATCGGCAACCGCATATTCCTCATCAACTTCATCTGCGCCAATTTTCCCTTCTCTATCAAGGACAAAGAGAATATGCTGGGAATGGCTTCGCTGACACAACGGTCATACTACCTGACAAGCCTGTTGCGCAAGTTCCTGCAGTTGGCCGAGCTGAAGGAGGACATCACCCGACGCACACGCGAGGATATCAGCCAGCAACAGAGGGAATACTTTCTGCAACAGCAAATCAAGAACATACAGGACGAGCTGGGCAACAATCCGTCGGAACAGGATGTCGACGAGCTGTTCGCCAAGGGCAACGATAAGAAATGGAGCTACGAGGTGTACGACATATTCACCAAAGAGGTGAACCGTCTGGAACGCATGAACCCGCAAACGCCGGACTACAACGTGCAACTGAACTACCTGACCACACTGCTCAACCTGCCCTGGGGCGAATACACCAAGGACAACCTGAAGATAGACAATGCCGAGAAGGTGCTCAACAGGGACCACTACGGACTAGAGAAGGTGAAGGAGCGCATCCTGGAACACTTGGCCGTACTGAAGCTCCGTGGCGACCAGAAAGCGCCCATCCTCTGCCTCTACGGCCCTCCGGGTGTGGGCAAGACCTCGCTCGGAAAGTCCATCGCCACGGCGCTGAAGCGGAAGTACGTCCGCATCTCTCTGGGCGGACTCCACGACGAGTCGGAGATCAGAGGACACCGCCGTACCTACATCGGCGCCATGCCGGGACGCATCCTCAAAGGTCTGATGAAGGCAAACTCATCGAACCCCGTGTTCATCCTCGACGAGATTGACAAGGTGACGCAGAACACCGTGAACGGCGACCCCTCGTCGGCCCTGCTGGAGGTGCTCGACCCCGAACAGAACAACGCTTTCCACGACAACTATATCGACCTCGACTACGACCTCTCGAGGGTGATGTTCATAGCCACAGCCAACGACCTGAACACCATCCCCAGCCCCCTGCTCGACCGCATGGAGCTGATAGAGGTGAGCGGATACATCACCGAGGAGAAGGTGGAGATAGCCTACAAACACCTCGTGCCGAAAGTGGCAAAGGAGATGGGACTCGACAAGGCGAAGATAAAAATCTCGAGACCCGCGCTGGAGATGATTGTGGAGTCGTACACCCGCGAGTCGGGCGTTCGACAGTTGGAGAAGAAGATTGAGAAGGTATACCGCAAGATAGCCCGCTTCTATGCCGAGCACATGTATTACCCTGTGACGAAGGAGGTGAAGCCCGCCGACTTGAAGGAGTTGTTGGGCGTGCCGGAATACACGCGCGACAAATACCAGGGCAACGAATACGCCGGTGTGGTGACAGGTTTGGCCTGGACCGCCGTCGGAGGCGAGATACTGTTTGTGGAGACAAGCCTGAGCAAGGGCAAGGGCAGCAAACTGACGCTGACCGGAAACCTGGGCGACGTGATGAAGGAGTCGGCTATGCTGGCGCTGGAATACATCAAGGCACACGCCTCGATGCTCGAGCTGAAGCCAGAGGTGTTCGACAACTGGAACATACACATCCACGTGCCCGAAGGCGCCATCCCCAAGGACGGACCGTCGGCAGGCATCACCATGGCCACGTCGCTGGCTTCGGCCCTCACCCAACGCAAGGTGAAACCCAACCTGGCCATGACAGGTGAAATCACGCTGCGCGGCAAAGTGCTGCCCGTGGGCGGCATCAAGGAGAAGATTCTCGCAGCCAAACGCGCGGGCATAACGGACATCATCATGAGCGTGGAGAACCAGAAGAACATCGAGGAGATTCCCGAGATGTACCTGAAGGGCCTCACCTTCCACTACGTGAACGACGTAAAGGAGGTCTTCAACCTGGCCCTGATGGATGAAAAGGTCGCCGACGCTATAGACGTAAACGCTGGACTATGACATTTGAACTGCAATACACCGATTCGAAGAGCAACGCGCGCGCCGGACTCATCACCACGGACCACGGACAGATAGAGACTCCTATCTTCATGCCCGTAGGCACGGTGGGTTCTGTGAAAGGCGTGCAGCTGTGGGAACTGAAGGACGACATCAAGGCCCAGATTATACTGGGCAACACCTACCACCTCTATCTGCGCCCTGGGCTGGAGATACTGGAGAAGGCAGGCGGACTGCATAAGTTCAACGGCTTCGACCGCCCCATGCTGACCGACAGCGGCGGATTCCAGGTCTTCTCACTGTCAGGCATCCGCAAGCTGAAGGAAGAAGGCGCCGAGTTCCGCTCCCACATCGACGGCTCGAAACACTTCTTCACTCCCGAAAAGGTGATGGACATAGAGCGCACCATCGGAGCGGACATCATGATGGCTTTCGATGAGTGCTGCCCCGGAACGGCTGACTACGACTATGCCAAACGCTCGCTCGGACTGACTCACCGCTGGCTCGATCGCTGTGTGAAACGCTACCGCGAGACGGAGCCGAAGTACGGCTACTACCAGTCGCTCTTCCCCATCGTGCAGGGTTGCGTCTATCCCGACCTGCGCAAACAGTCGGCCGAGTACGTGGCCTCCAAGGAGTGCGACGGCAACGCCATCGGCGGACTGGCTGTGGGCGAACCGGTGGAGAAGATGTACGAGATGATAGAGCTGGTGAACGACATCCTGCCGAAGGACAAGCCTCGCTACCTGATGGGCGTGGGCACACCTGCCAATCTGCTGGAAGGCATCGAGCGCGGCGTGGACATGTTCGACTGCGTGATGCCCACCCGCAACGGACGCAACGGCATGCTCTTCACCAAACATGGCATCATCAACATGCGCAACAAGAAGTGGGAGGACGACTTCTCCCCCATTGAGGAAGACGGCGCCTCGTACGTCGACACAATGTATTCGAAGGCCTACCTGCGCCACCTGTTCCACGCACAGGAACTGCTGGCCATGCAGATAGCCTCGGTCCACAACCTGGCGTTCTACCTGTGGCTCGTGGGCGAGGCGCGCAAACATATTATCGCGGGCGACTTCAGCACGTGGAAACCACGTATGCTGGCCGACGTCACCGCACGACTCTAATCCGACAAAAGAGATGAAGTGGAATAAGTTGACAGAAAAGTTCAGTGGAAGACTCGTTACCCGACTCGACCGATACATCATCGCCAAGTTTCTGGGTACATACTTCTTTGCAATCGCTCTGATTATATCCATCGCCGTGGTGTTCGACATCAACGAGAACCTGGATAAATTCATGAGCCGAAACGTTCCCGTGAGCGCCATCATCTTCGACTATTACCTGAACTTCATCCCCTATTACTCCAACCTCTTCAGCCCGCTGTTCGTCTTCATCGCCGTCATCTTCTTCACCTCGAAGTTGGCGGAGAACTCAGAGATTATCGCCATGTTCTCCTCCGGCGTGAGCTTCAAGCGACTGATGCGGCCCTACATGATCTCGTGCATGTTCATCGCCGCCCTCACCTACGTGCTGGGAGCCTACGTGATTCCCGTGGGTAGCGAGACGCGGCAGGACTTCGAGAACCAATACAAGCGGAAGAAGAAGATACTCAGCGTCTCCAACGTGCAGCTGGAGGTGGCCGACGGCGTGATAGCCTACATCGACCGCTACGAGGACATCGGCAAGACAGGCTACCGATTCTCGCTGGACAAGTTCGAGGACAAGAAACTGGTGTCGCACCTGACCGCCCGCAGCCTGTCCTACGACACGGTGTCGGACAATAAATACCTGTGGAAGATAAAGGATTACATGATACGCGAGCTGAAAGGCAACCGCGAGATCATCTCCAGCGGCGAGCGGATGGACTCCACTATCATGATGCAACCGGACGACCTGCTCATATCGAAAGGTCAGCAGGAGACCATGACAAGCCCCCAGCTGCGGACTTACATCGAGCGGCAAAAGCAACGCGGCTTCGCCAACACCAAGGAGTTCGAGATTGAGTACCACAAACGCATTGCCATGTCCTTCGCCTCGTTCATCCTGGCCACCATCGGCATGGCCCTCTCGTCGCGCAAGGTGAAGGGCGGCATGGGACTCCATCTGGGCATCGGCTTGGCGCTGAGTTTCTCGTACATCCTGTTCCAGACCATTTCGGCCACCTTTGCCATCAATGCCAACATGCCTCCCATGCTGGCCGTATGGATTCCCAACATCCTCTACGCCCTCATTGCCGTCTACCTCTACTGGAAGGCTCCAAAGTAAATCGGGTCATCCTTCCTCCACTTAGGCGTTACCAATTCCCCCCTGCGCACACTCGGAATAATGAGCCTATGGTCTAGCCGTTGAGCCTAGGGTCATCAAAACGATAGCTGCTGGGGACGAAAACTATGGTTGCTGAGGAACGAGCGAGAACTGCAGAATCATCCGAACTTTATCTACTTGGGGAATCCAAACTACAGTTGCGGTGGACGAGCGAAAGCTACAGAGTTGCGGGATAATCTACTTGGGGGACGAAAAAAAGAGATTGTCCGTTTGGGGCAACCTCTTCCTTATTTTGTTGTATTGTTTCCTTGTCAGGAACTCTCACCCCTTTGGAGCCAGACTGCTCCTCCGGGAATTCCGCTATACCTATTATATATTAGTTGAGGTATTGCGGAAGCTGCTCTGTCGTCACGTTGGTGGCAACTATCACCCCATCGGGGCCAAGCAGATAATTTTTGAAGCCTCTCTTTAAATTGTACGCTCTGTAGACGGCGGAGGCCTTTCCCAAAGTGTCTACATAGCAATCGGACGAACTCAAGCCGTCCATACGCACAGTCTCCTGAAACACCGACGCATAAGCGTCGAACGAGACCGAGACCATCTTGACGTTGTAACCCATCCGGTGGATGCCGTTGTGAAGCAACGCGTTGCTTACACGCGACTGGGCATCGTAACCGGCCCAAAAACTCAGTAAAACGTAGTCGCCCTTCAAGTCACTCAGCGAGAAAGCCTCTTGGCCGTCGCAGGCTCCGATGGTGAACGAGGGAGCTACCTCACCTACGTTCAGTCCTCGTGTAGCTACGTTTCTGTCTACAAACGATGTCAAGGAACAAAACACAAATACAACAAAAATCCACTTTACATTCTTCATGTAATACGGTTTTTAGTTTATACTATCCGGTAACCGCCTTGCGGCAGTGGTTTCCGATACCGGAACATTACTTATCGCCTTCCCGAAAGCCTTTCACCTGATAATGAAAGCCTTTTCTTCCTCGAAAACCGCTGCAAAGGTAGTCCGTTTTTCCTTATCGGACCAAATATTCTCGCTAAAAATATGTTATTTAGCATATTTTTGTCCAATCTACCCCTAAATACAAGGCTATATAGGTTTTTTATAGTACCTTTGTCTGATGTTAATGAATTAAGAATGGATTTTGCAGAGTTAGATTTAGAAGATTGCGTGCTGGATGCGCTGGACGCGATGAATTTCAGAGAGTGCACCCCAGTACAAGAACATACAATTCCCGTGCTGCTCGAAGGTCGGGACCTGATAGGAGTGGCACAGACAGGCACGGGAAAAACGGCGGCTTACCTGTTGCCCGTACTCAACCAATTAAGTAAAGGCGGCTATCCCGCCGACGCCATCAACTGCGTCATCATGTCGCCTACCCGCGAGTTGGCACAGCAGATTGACCAACAGATGGAGGGCTTCTCCTACTTCATGCCCATCTCCAGCGTCGCCATCTACGGCGGCAACGACGGCATTCGCTACGAGCAGGAGAAGAGAGGCTTGGCGCTGGGCGCTGACGTCATCATCGCCACTCCAGGCCGACTCATCAGCCACATCAACCTCGGGAATGTCGACCTCTCCAGAGTATCATTCTTCATACTCGACGAGGCGGACCGTATGCTCGACATGGGATTCTACGACGACATCATGCAGATTGTGAAGGCATTGCCCAAGGAGCGGCAGACCATCATGTTCTCCGCCACCATGCCTGCCAAGATTCAGCAGATGGCACAGAACATCCTCCACGATCCCGTGGAGGTGAAGCTCGCCGTTTCCAAGCCGGCGGAGAAAATCATTCAGACCGCATACATCTGCTACGAACGGCAGAAGTTGGGCATCATCCACGCCCTGTTCCACGACAGCGTGCCCGAGAGGGTCATCATCTTCGCCTCGTCGAAACTGAAGGTGAAGGATGTTGCGCGGGCGCTGCAGCGCTTCCACCTGAACGTGGGCGAGATGCACTCCGACCTCGATCAGAAACAACGCGACCAGATTATGCACGAGTTCAAGAACGGGCGCATCAACATACTGGTAGCCACCGACATCGTGGCGCGCGGCATCGACATCGACGACATCCGCTTGGTCATCAACTACGATGTGCCCCATGATTGCGAGGACTATGTGCACCGCATCGGACGTACGGCACGCGCGAACAACGACGGTTGCGCCATCACCTTCGTCAGCGAGAAGGAGCAGAACGAGTTCAAGATTATAGAGGACTTCCTGGAAAAGGAAATCTACAAGATACCTTTGCCCGAGGGACTGGGCGAGGCACCGGAGTATGCGCCGCGCTCCATGAAACGCGAGAAGCACCGCGGAGGGGGCAGACACCAGTCGAACGGCAAGGGCCGTGGCCGTCAGAGGAAAGGTCCTAAGCCAGAACAAGATAGAAAAAAGAACTGATTGCGGACAATCTTTTTGTCCCCAAAAGGCGGGTAGTTTCCATAAATTTTCCTACATTTGCAGCATGATTGAAGAGTTAGCACGACATATCAAGGTATTGTTGGCAGAGAACGACTGCGTGATTCTCCCCGAGTTGGGAGGATTCATGGCGCAGTATGTTCCCGCTTGCCACATTCCCGAAGAGAATATGTTCATGCCGCCGTGCCGCAAGGTGACCTTCAACACCCAACTCAGTCTGAACGACGGTCTGCTGGTGCAAGCCTACATGCAGGCTTACGACACCAACTACCCCAAGGCCCTGGGTATGATGAACGAGGCCGTCAGCGCCTTGCGCAACCAGTTGGCCCAAGAGGGCGAGGCGAAGTTGCAAGGCATTGGCACACTGCGAGTGACACTGGACAGCCGTGTGGAGTTCGTGCCCGAGGACCAAGAGATACTCTCCCCTGCCCTTTACGGATTCTCCTCCTTCGAGATGCTCCCGCTGTCGGAGATTGCGGCGAAGAAGGAGCCCACCGTAAGCGAGCCCGAGAAGAAGAACGCCGTGGTAATCAGCATCAACCGGCAGTGGCTCAACACCGCCGTTGCCGCCGTGGTGGCCATCGTGCTGTTCTTCGCATGGTCCGCCCCGGTGGACAACACTTACGTGGAGCCTGAGAACTACGCTTTCCTGGGCGATGTCCGTTTCTTCGACAACATCCGCTCCCAATCGGTAGCCACCTCGCCGGTGCAGACAACCATACGAAGCAAGGCCGTAGCAGCGGCTCCTACCAAGCATACAAAGGAGGTTGTCGCTCCGAAAGAAGAGATTATCACTCTCAAAGAAGAGGCTGAGGCATCTGATAATCAACCGGCTTTGCAAGCCGAGCAAACCACCCTCCAAGACCAACAGGCAGAGCAAGCAACTTCTCAAGACGAACGAGCCGAGCAGACAGTCCCCGAAGCCGAACAAGCTCAGCCCCAAGAGGTGAAGGACGCTGCAGCGTTGGCCACTCAGCCAGAGAAGGTTCAAAAGACCGTCGCTCCCAAGAGCAACAAGCGATACCATATTATAGTAGCAAGTGCCACGAGCAAGGCGGAAGCGGACAAGACGTTGCGCTACTTCGAGTCGCAAGGTCACCCCGAAGTCTACACACTTGGGTCGGAAGGACGCATACGTATCGTGCTGCAGTCGTTCGACAACATGAGCGAGGCGACCGCCAAATGCAACGAGGTGCGCAACCAAGAGCTCTTCAGCACCGCTTGGGTCTACGTGTCGCGTAACTAACATCAATCTTTTTCAGTTTATCCATCATGAAGAGAGTCCTTTGTCCCAAATGTGACAACTACATCACGTTTGACGAAACGAAATACACCGAAGGTCAGTCGCTGGTCTTCATCTGCGACCAATGCAAGAAGCAGTTCAGCATCCGCATCGGCAAGTCGAAGCTGCGTTCCATCCGCAAGGAAGAGAACCCCGAGAAGGAGATGGACGATCAGAAGTTCGGATACTTGACCGTGGTGGAGAATGTGTTCGGTTACCGTCAGGTGTTGCCTCTGCACGAAGGCGACAATGTGATAGGCCGTCGCAGTAAGGGAACGGAGATAGACCTCCCTATCGAGACCTCCGACCCGAGCATGGACCGCATGCACTGCGTGGTGAACGTGAAGCGCAACAAGCGGGGCGAAACGATTTACACCATCCGCGACAATCCCAGCATCACGGGAACGTTTGTGATGAACGAAATCCTCGGCGACAAGGACCGCGTGCGCATTGAGGACGGCAGCATCATCACCCTAGGAGCCACCACCCTCATCCTCCACACCGGCAACGAGGAAGAATCTCTCTGATTTCAAATCTCAGATTGTTCAAGTTCTGCAAGTATGCAGACAAGGCCTAATGACCTAATTCGGTTCACGAACTAGAGTCCCTTGGTGAATTTGCTGAACTTGAATGAAGTATACTTCAATGGTCGATGAAGTATACCTCAAGTGCCAATGAAGTATACTTCAAGTGCCGTTGACCTATACCTCATTTGGCAACCCCCCCACTCTCTCATTACAGTCGTTTTTTATACTCGTTGAAAAACGACTTACGTTTGAAGATGAGAAAGGCGAGAAAGAAGAGAAAGCGTCCATAAGACCTATCGCAATAGAACTTGCGGAACTTGAATACCTATTATATATAAGGTATCATCAGTCTTCAGCGGACTCCTCCGACTTCGGAGCGGACTTCGGGGTCTGCTTATCCTTCGGCGCAGCGTTGGCTTGTTCCCTCAGGAAAAGTCGCT
>CAYZVH010000035.1:0-21027 GCA_964481755.1 uncultured Bacteroides sp.
GCGGAAGCGGAGCAATTACAATTACAAAAAACAAAATAACTGTAATTGTACCACCAAAGGTGCCTCGGAGGGTAAAACTATGCAATGTAAACGCATTGATAATCAGTGCTTTATAGACACAACAAGCTGCTGACACAGGGCCAAAAGCATTACAGATTACAGATTACAGTTTATTTTTTCGAGGTATAGTGATACCGACTTTCAAGATTTTTCATTTAGCTAACTATCTATATATTAAATATTTATATATATTATATATATAGAAATATGAAGAAAAAGGGAGGAGTGTATACCCTTTAAAAATAACTGTAATAACTGTAATCTGTAATTTCTCACTAGGGACGTTAAGCGATTCTGTGACTTATCTAATTGTATACCAATAAGATACAAGACATCCAAGACCGCTGACCCGGCGATGCCGAAGCCTTAAAGTGGTACAGATATTACAAAATTATGCTCTCACAAGCCTTAAAAATAGAGAAAAACGGGCTTGTAACTATGACGATTCCGGCTTTTACCTCCCGTTTAAGAGGGGTGAAGGCCAAATGCTCCGACGACAAATTCTACGAAATACGTGGTCAAATGGGTCATTTCCGGCAAAACACCACGGCCAAGGGAGTCACCGGTAATCCGAGGCAAAGGGTAAGCATCACCTTCACCTCATCGTCAACGGCGCGGAACGCGCCTCCTATAAAAAGGAGTCTGACAATCATACGACAGACACAAGAGCGAGCATAAGAGATTCGAGGACTGACAGAGAGAGCCGAAGCACACAGGGCAACCGTGGAAAGTGCCACCGGCAATCCGATGCAAGGGTAAGCATCACCTTCACCTCATCGACAACGGCGCGGAACGCGCCTTCTACAGGAGGACCAGGCCAACGGATTCTTCGGACAAACGCCACTTGCCTAGGGAAATCCACCTCCCCTGCTAGGAAAAAAGATTTTCCTAATAGGGCATTTATATTGACACCTCCACACCCAATAGTGAATCCCTTCAGTCTAATCGAACAGTTCCTTCAGCACGGCTAGCGACTTCATCTCGGGGAAATCGGGGATGTGGATGCGATAATACTGGATAATCACCTCCAGACAACGCATCCGCTGCGCACGTGTCATGGCGAAGAGGTGCATCGTGTCGAAATTCATTCGCATGAGTTGGCGTAGCTGCGAAGACTCTTCAGGGGAAAGCAGTTGACCGGAACGGCCGTAAACTGGCGGAACGAAACAGGCATTCACCAAATCGAACGAATAGCCCGGACGATAGTCCTC
Source organism: uncultured Bacteroides sp. (assembly GCA_964481755.1). Taxonomy (GTDB): domain Bacteria; phylum Bacteroidota; class Bacteroidia; order Bacteroidales; family Bacteroidaceae; genus Phocaeicola_A. Next base: position 1,272 of record CAYZVH010000035.1, read on the forward strand.
CAGGTTGGGGAAGAAGCCGAGGAAGCGTGACAAGCGCATGAGAAACACAAGATGGAAGTTGGCGAAATTGCGCTCGCACATGTCCAACCATTGGATGGAGCTATATAAATAGGTATAGAGCGGAAGGTTTTCACCCTCCTGACGCAAGGCACGATAGAGGAACTCGGAGAGGAAAAGCGCGATGGACGACTTGTAAGTGTCGTAAGGCAGGGAGGAGAAAACGTAGAGCTGCTTAGGATCGCGCAAGCGGTAGAGCGACCGCGTGGGCTTATAGTCCGCCTCGAACTCCACCAGCGACAAAGGCATGAAAATCGCATTGACAGCCGCCCGCTTCTTGGTACGCCCCACACGCACCACGTAGGACAACCGTCCATACGGCTCCGTGAAGATGTCCACGATGATGGAATCGTCGGAATACTTCAGCGAATGCAGCACTACCCCACTTATCTTCTGTATCACTATATATTATAAATATGTATAGAACCTGTCGGCAAAGCTACGAAAAAAGCGGTTCACAGCCACGCGAAAGTAGAACTTTAGCAACAGACAAGACGCCATAGAGGCGTAAACGGGCAGAAAATCAAAAGAATACAGAAAAAGAAATGAAAATTTCGTTGAATAATTTGCGCATATTAGAAATAAGGTCTATCTTTGCATCCGCAAAAGTGGAAAGGTTCTCCGAAAGGGGGCTGAGTAAGCGAGAAGCACGGCCCGTTCGTCTATCGGTTAGGACGCAAGATTTTCATTCTTGAAAGGGGGGTTCGATTCCCCCACGGGCTACCTAAAGAAAACAAAATTAAGAAACTTATTAAAGATTAGTCGAGATGGCAAATCACAAATCATCAGAAAAAAGAATCAGACAAGAGGAAAAAAGAAGACTTCATAACAGATACTACGCTAAGACGATGAGAAACGCTGTTAGAAAGCTTCGCGGAACCACTGACAAAGAGGAGGCTGTCGCTCTGTACCCGAAAGTGCAGAAGATGCTGGACAAGTTGGCAAAGATCAACATCATCCACAAGAACAAGGCTTCTAACTTGAAATCCAAACTCTGCGCACACGTCAGCAGCTTGGCTTGATAGGCTGAATCAGTTCTATAACTTATCATACAGAAGGTCGGATAGATACATCCGGCCTTTCATTGTTTGTACATACTCCAGAGTGCAGACACCTTAGGTCGAGGACACGATCACAAGCCCGGAAACGCGGTTTTTCAACCGGCACAGGCACGCTCTCCTCGTCAAGGCCGACTTTAGACGCTTTAAAATCGATTCCACAAACTGTTATAAAAACGGCCGTTAGTACCTATAGAAGCAATTCCCAAACTCTTAAAAAGCGGCTCAAGCCCTTTAAAAGAAGCTTCCAGTTCCCTTGATCCAGCTACGCCTACCCCACCCTCGAGGCCCTTACGCACGCCCTCTCACCCCTAAAATTGCAGGTTTTAACACTGCGAACTCCCGAGGAACGAGAATTTAACACCATTTCCTTTCGCCGATATGATTGTTTTTTGTAATTTTGTACGTTATTTATTTGGACACAATATCTATGGCAGAAGAACAAATCACGAATGGCGGAGCGAACTATTCCGCCAATAACATTCAAGTTCTCGAAGGCTTGGAAGCCGTTCGCAAACGTCCGGCCATGTACATAGGCGACATCAGCGAGAAAGGCTTGCACCACCTGGTTTACGAGGTGGTGGACAACTCCATCGACGAGGCCTTGGCAGGCTACTGTACACACATCGAAGTAACCATCAACGAAGATAATTCCATCACCGTACAGGACAACGGACGCGGCATCCCGGTGGACATGCACCCGAAGGAGAAGAAGTCCGCGCTGGAGGTGGTAATGACCGTCCTTCATGCCGGAGGTAAATTCGACAAAGGCTCATACAAGGTCTCCGGAGGTCTTCACGGCGTGGGCGTATCGTGCGTGAACGCCCTCTCCACACACATGACCACCAACGTCTACCGCAACGGACACATCTACCAACAGGAATACAGCTGCGGCAAGCCGCTCTATCCGGTGAAGACGGTGGGCGACTGCGACCCCGCAACGACCGGAACCAAGCAGACGTTCCATCCGGACGACAGCATCTTCACGGTGACGGAATATAAATATGACATCCTGCAAGCCCGCATGCGCGAGCTGGCCTACCTGAACAAGGGAATAACCATCACGCTGACCGACCTCCGCGAGAAAGACGAAGCAGGCAACGTGAAGCGCGAGGTGTTCCATTCGGACGAAGGCGTGAAAGAGTTCGTGCGCTTCCTCAACCGCAACAACGAGGCGCTCATCAACGACGTCATCTACCTGAACACCGAAAAGGCAGGCGTGCCCATCGAGTGCGCCATCATGTATAACACAGGCTACCGCGAGAGCCTCCACTCGTATGTGAACAACATCAACACCATCGAGGGTGGTACGCACGAGGCGGGATTCCGCGCGGCGCTGACCCGCGTGCTGAAGAAATATGCCGAGGACTCCAAGGCCCTGGAGAAAGCCAAGGTGGAGATTTCCGGCGAGGACTTCCGCGAGGGCTTGATTGCAGTGATCTCTGTGAAGGTGGCAGAGCCCCAGTTCGAGGGACAGACCAAGACGAAGCTGGGCAACAGCGAGGTGAGCGGAGCCGTGAACCAAGCCGTGGGCGAGGCCTTGACGAACTACCTGGAGGAGCATCCGAAAGAGGCCAAACTGATAGTGGACAAGGTGGTGTTGGCAGCCACAGCGCGTATCGCCGCCCGCAAGGCCCGCGAGAGTGTGCAGCGCAAGAACCCGATGAACGGCGGTGGACTGCCGGGTAAGCTGGCCGACTGTCAGGACAAAGACCCTGCCAAGTGCGAGCTGTTCCTCGTGGAGGGAGACTCCGCAGGCGGTTCGGCCAAGCAGGGACGAGACAGACACTTCCAGGCCATCCTGCCCTTGCGCGGTAAGATTCTGAACGTGGAGAAAGCCATGTGGCACAAGGCATTCGAGAGCGACGAGGTGAACAACATCATACAGGCGCTGGGCGTGCGCTACGGCGTGGACGGCGAGGACAGCAAAGTGGCGAACATCGACAAGTTGCGTTACCATAAGGTGATTCTGATGACCGATGCCGATGTCGATGGTTCGCACATCGACACACTGATTCTGACCCTCTTCTACCGCTACATGCCTCAGCTCATCCAGCAAGGCTACGTCTACATCGCCACGCCGCCGTTGTACCTCTGCACCAAAGGCAAGGTGAAGGAATATTGTTACACGGAGGAAGACCGTCTGCGCTTCATCGAGAAATACGGAAGCGGCAGCGAGAGCGGCATCCACACCCAACGCTACAAAGGTTTGGGTGAGATGATGGCGGCCCAGCTGTGGGAGACCACCATGGATCCGGAAAGACGCATTCTGAAGAAAGTCACCATCGAGAACGCAGCCGACGCGGACTACATCTTCTCGATGCTGATGGGCGACGACGTAGGTCCGCGCCGCGAGTTCATCGAAAAGAACGCGACATACGCCAACATCGACGCATAAAACCGCTCAGATAAAGGCTATAGATAGATTTCGAGCCCTCTCTCAACAACCGTTGGAAGGGGGCTCGAAGTGTATCGGAAGCGCTGCAAACAGCATGGACATACGTCTACTGAAGGGCGTTAATGGAAACTTCTTCCTTATTTACTTCACGACCGCAGCGTTGCTTTAGTGGAATGGCGGTGGGGAACCGCACTGGAAAGGGGAATTAAATCATCTTCCGACGCTTCAGTTCCTCGGCAGCATCCGCCAACTCGTCGTACCAAGCCTGGCCGAACTTGCGGATGAGAGGTTCTTTCAGGAATTTATAGACAGGGAGATTCTCCTTCTCGCCCAGCAGCACGGCAGCTTTGCACACGTCCCAACGATGGTAATTGATGGCCTTATACTCACCGAAGTCGCCCACCCGGATGGGATAGAGATGGCAGGAAACAGGCTTGTAGAACTTGGTTTTGCCTGCCCGATAAGCCTTCTCGATGGCGCAGAAACAGCAGCCTTTCTCGTCGTAGCAGGTGAACACGCAGTCCTTGCCGTTGACAATGGAAGTCACCAAATCGCCCTCATCGTCGACGTAAACGACTCCTTGCTTGTCGATGACGGCACGGGCTTCGGGCGAGAGGTCGTCCCAAATGACAGGCAACACAGCCTCCAGCTGTTCCACCTCGTCCTCCTCCACGGGAGCTCCCGCATCGCCTTCGATGCAACATTCGCCTTTGCACACGTCCAGGTTGCAGAGGAACTTCTCCCTCAGCACATCCAAGGAAACCACTACGTCGTCAATCTGAATCATAAGTCGTTTGTCTATTGTGAAAGGAAATCTCACCCTACACAAGCCCAAGACGGTAGCTTGCAGAGGATGAGATTTCAGTTTCAGTTATTTCAGTTTCTGCGAGGATGTTGAAGAAGACCTCGCGGAAAAAGCATGTTATTTAATCAAGTCGTGACCTGTCATCTCGGCGGGCTGAGCCAATCCCATGATGTGAAGGATGGATGGAGCCACATCGGCCAACACACCGTTCTCCACCTTGGCGGCCTTGTTGTCGGTGACGTAAACGAAGGGAACAGGGTTCAGCGAGTGAGCCGTGTTGGGGGTGCCGTCGGCGTTGATGGCATTGTCGGCGTTGCCGTGGTCGGCAATGATGATGGCCTCGTAGCCGGTAGCCTTGGTAGCCTCGATGACGTCGTGCACACAAGCGTCGATAGCCTTCACAGCGGCCTCGATGGCTGCGTAGACGCCCGTGTGGCCTACCATGTCGCCGTTGGCGAAGTTCACCACAATGAAGTCATACTTGTCCTCCTTGATGGCTGCAACCAGTTTATCCTTCACCTCGAAGGCGCTCATCTCCGGCTTCAGGTCGTAGGTAGCCACCTTGGGAGAGGGCACGAGGATGCGGTCTTCCTTGTCGAACGGAGCCTCGCGGCCACCGTTGAAGAAGAATGTCACGTGAGCGTATTTCTCGGTCTCGGCGATGTGGAGCTGTGTCTTACCCTGCGAGGCGAGGTATTCGCCCAATGTGTTCTGCACGTTCTCCTTGTCGAAGAGGATGTGAACGCCCTTGAATGAAGCGTCGTAGGGAGTCATGCAGTAGTACTGCAGTCCGGGGATGGTGTGCATTCCAGCCTCGGGCATGTCTTGCTGCGTGAGCACCACGGTGAGCTCTTTAGCGCGGTCGTTGCGGTAGTTGAAGAAGATGACCACGTCGCCTTCCTTGATGCGGCCGTCAACGTTAGCATTGACGATAGGTTTCACGAACTCGTCCGTCACGCCCTCGTCGTAGGACTCCTGCATGGCCTGCACCATGTCGGTAGTCTGTTTGCCCACGCCGTTCACCAGCTGGTCGTAAGCCTCTTTGATGCGCTCCCAGCGTTTGTCGCGGTCCATGGCGTAGTAGCGACCTATGATGGAAGCCACCTTGCCGGCGCTCTTCGCGCAGTGTGCCTCGAGGTCGGCGATGAAGCCCTTGCCGCTCTTCGGGTCGGTGTCACGACCGTCCATGAAGCAGTGGATGAAAGTATTGTCGATGCCGTATGACTTGGCAATCTCGCAGAGTTTGTAGAGGTGATCCAGCGAACTGTGCACACCGCCATTGGAGGTCAGTCCCATGAAGTGTACGTTCTTGCCGTTCTCTTTGGCGTATGTGAAAGCCGAAACGATTTCCTTGTTCTTGAGGATGCTGTTGTCGGCGCAAGCGCGGTTTATCTTCACCAAGTCTTGGTAGACGATGCGTCCGGCACCGATGTTCAGGTGACCTACTTCAGAGTTACCCATCTGTCCGTCGGGCAGACCTACATTCTCGCCGCTAGCCTGCAGCTGAGAGTGTGCGTAGGTGTTCAACAGACTGTCCCAGTAAGGGGTCGGGGTGTTGAAAATCACATCGGCTTTGCCATGTTTGCCGATGCCCCAACCATCCAGAATCATTAAAAGAGCCTTTTTACCCATAATCATTTATTTTATAACGTTCTATACCTTTTGATTATTGACGTGCAAAAGTACATAAAAAGCGCATACGCTCACCCTCCAGCCGCCGAATTTTTTGTTGTGTTCATCAAATAAGGGCTCGCACTTTACCCTCAGTTTTGCATAATTCAAAAGTAAAGCATACATTTGCACAAGGATAAACAATGACGGTTATGGGAATAAAACAAATGACACTCTTGGCGGCGATGAGCCTCAGCATCGGGCTCAGCGCCTGCAAGCCGGCGGAGGAATCCGTTGCCTACACGGAGGCGACGAACTGCTTCGTACGCAATGGCATAAAAGAATACAAGCCCTTGCTGATACAGTCGGAGGAAGAGTTTGGAAAAGTCTTAGGCATTACGCTGGTGATGGGCAAAGACGGAGAGGCTAACGAGATAGACTTCAGTCGACACAATGCGATAGCTCTCATCAGCGAACCGACCAACCGCTATAGTCAGATAGACATCGTCTCCTTCAAGGAAGAAGAAGGTCAACTGACCCTCCGCTACAAAATCCTCTGCACCGGCGACCAAATGACGTTCTACATCACTCCCCTACGGCTGTTGATCATCGACAAAAAGCTAGGCGACAGGGTGAGGTTCGTCAAAGAGCAATAAGAAGCGACTACCCCACCGCCCCCGCTTTCCTCCGACCCGCTTGCGTCGTCGCTCGAATTAAATAGGATGCGTCCTACCAGCAAGTCACCTCGCACACGACACGGATTACGGAACTTTATACCTCAATTACCGAAATCGGGGAGGCGAGTGTACTACGGACAGGGAAATTGCATAACTTTGCTACATACTTCAAAACAGAACGTTGAAACGATGGAGAATATTATCAAACTGGATACGGTAGACATATTCAATAAGTTGTGGGGATTCGAGACACTGAACCCACTAGTGACCGTGGTGGATATGAAAAAGGCGACGAAGGTGCCTGGCAGCTGCACCTTCAACTACGGACTCTACGCGCTCTTCCTCAAACAGACGAAGTGCGGCGACATCCGCTACGGACGCCAGGCGTATGACTACCAGGAGGGAACGGTCACCAGCTTCGCCCCAGGACAGGTGATAGAGGTCACTCGCGCGCCAGGCGTGAAGCCGCAAGCCTTGGGACTGCTGTTCCACCCCGACCTCATCAAAGGAACCTCCCTAGGCCAGGAGATAAGGAACTACTCGTTCTTCTCCTACGCCTCCAACGAGGCCCTCCACCTCTCCGAGGCCGAGAAGGGCATCTTCACAGACTGCCTGCAGAAGATAGAGCAGGAGCTGAACCACGCCATCGACAAGCACAGCAAGCGCCTCATCGCCAAGAACATCGAGCTGTTGCTGGACTACTGCATGCGGTTCTACGACCGACAGTTCATCACGCGGCAGAACGTGAACAGCGACGTGCTGACGCGCTTCGAGGCCCTGCTCCACGACTATCTCCACAGCGACCAAGCCCTGCAGAATGGTCTGCCCTCGGTGCGCTACTTCGCCGACAAGGTGTTCCTCTCGCCCAACTACTTCGGCGACCTAGTGAAGAAGGAGACCGGCAAGACGGCTCAGGAGTACATCCAGAACGCCATCGTAGACCTTGCCAAGGAGGAGATTGCCCACAGCGACAAGACCATCAGCCAGATAGCCTACGAGCTGGGCTTCCAATACTCACAGCACTTCAGCCGCCTCTTCAAGAAAGCCACGCAGGTGACACCGGGCGAATACCGCGCGCTGGCGAGGTCGAACTAAGGCATACATTCACTCCTTCTATATACAACCGTAGCGAATGCCCCAAGCAGAGAGAGGGGCCATCCGCTACGTTGTTTTTATTGTCAGCCACGGAGGCAGCTTACTTAATCTGTGTCTCCGGTGTCCAACCCTTGAGGACGCACGATGGGGTTTGGTAATACTGGATGAGCTCAGCATCCTTGTCCATCGTGAGCTGGCGCGACCAAGGGTCACGCTTCGACACATCCACCGGCTCGCCGGTGACCATGTCGCATGTGTTGTACTCATACATGCGGGCGGTCTTGTAACCGATGTTGCCCCAACCCTCGGGGATGATGTCCTTCACCCTGCAGTTTATCAGCACGAGCTCAGCGTCGGGGTAACCTTGGTTCGATGATCTCGTGCGGCCATAGTTGGCTGGGCGGTCGGTGTTGCTGGAGAAGGTGCACTCCACGAAAATGTCACCATGGTTGCCTGCCGTGTTGCGCACCCAGGAGAAGGGGCCGCCGTCGTTTCGGAAGTTGCTGCGGTAGGCGAACACGGTGCCACGTCCCAGTATGGTGTCGCCGCCACCGTCCAGCTCGCAGCACTCCATGTAGAGTGTGCCGTTGGCCTGCAGGGCGTCGCCGGAACCGATGATGTGCACCCGATAGAGGGCGATGCGCTCGCCGTTGACAAGCAGTCCCTCGGCCTGGCCGAAGAGGTCGGTAGCCACGGTGAGGTCTTCCATCACGATGTCGGTGCAGTTGTCGAGCATGAAGGCGGCACGGCGTGAGGGGAATGTGCCAGGCCATTCGTTGGTCTTCACCGTCAGCGGGTGGGGGTTGAAGACCTCGTTGTTGGCGTAGTGTACCCTGGTGCAGTCCATCCCCTCGCCTTTTATCTTCACGTTCTTCTTGTTGCGGGTGTAGACCAACTCCTCATAGTCGCCGGCCTTCAGCAGGATGACTGTGGGTTGTTCGCTGAAGTCGGGGATGAAGTCGAGCGCCCCTTGCAGGGTGTTGAAGTCGCCGTTACCCTTACCGTCAACCACCAGCGTGTCGGTGCGTTGCGGAGCCTGCGCCTTGGTGGTGAAGGTCCAACGCTGTGCCTTGGTGACTCCGGTGAAGGTGCTGTCGGGCACGCTGACCACGCCGTTGTCGATGGTCACATAGTAACGCTTGCCATACTCCAACATGTTGTTGTGGAGGTAGATGGTGGCAGTGGAGTCGCGCACCAGTATCGGATAGAAATGGAACGCGTCGGTGAATCCGCCGATGATGGTGAGCTGATAGTCGGGCGGCGTAGGCTCGGCCGTGCCTGAAGGTGTGCCGGGAACCGTGTTGCGGTTGGTGGGCACGGTGGTGCGTGTGTAGTCGTAGGGCACCTTGGTATAGTCGCAGTCGGGGCCATACTGGCGGCTCTCGGTAGGACCGGCAGGCACACTGAGGTCGAGGCTGTCCACCAGCTCGTCGGTTTCGGCGTCGAAGATTCTCACGAAGCCCGAATCGCCTACCGTGGGCGTGGCATTGAACGTCAGCGTGAGATGTGTGTCGGGATTAATTTCCTTGGTTCCCGGAGCGGGATAGACATCGGCCTGCAAAGCCGGGCGGTTGCCGCAAGCCATCAGCAGAGGCAGCGCCAGCAGGCACGTGGTAAATGTTTTTTTCATAACAGTTTGTATTTATATGGAGTTAACGGCAGCAAATGTACTCCTTTTTATCTACTTTAGCCGCGGATAATTAAATAATATCAGACGATGCATCCACTGGAACTATTCAAATATTGCCCACGTTGCGGCTCGGCCCGCTTCGAGGTGAACAACGAGAAGTCGAAACACTGTGCCGACTGCGGCTTCACCTATTACTTCAACCCCAGTGCGGCCACGGCGGCTTTCATCCTGAACGACCGACACGAGCTGTTGGTGTGCCGACGCGCCAAAGAGCCTGCCAAGGGGACACTCGACCTCACCGGCGGCTTCATCGACATGTACGAGACCGGCGAAGAGGGCGTGGCGCGTGAGGTGATGGAGGAGACAGGCCTCACGGTCACCGAGGCGAAGTACCTCTTCTCGCTGCCCAACACCTACCCCTACTCCGGATTCCTGGTGCACACGCTCGACCAGTTCTTCCTCTGCCGTGTGGCGCAAGCCGACCGCGTCCTGGCGCAGGACGATGTGGCAGCCACCCAATGGGTGCCCTTGTCGGAGATCCGTCCCGAGGAGTTCGGACTGGCATCGGTACGCAAAGCCGTCGAAAGGTTCATCGCTCAATTTCGCTAAAAAATGCAGATTTATACCTTATTATAATGACGCAATCCACTTTTTGCCTATTTTTGCGCCGAATTTATAAAAGGGTTATATCAGAAAATGCAAAAGAATCTTGTTATCGTAGAGTCTCCTGCAAAGGCGAAAACCATAGAGAAGTTTCTGGGAAAAGACTATAAGGTACTCTCCAGCTACGGACATATCCGCGACTTGAAGAAGAAATCGTTCAGCATCGACCTCGAGACCTTCGAGCCCGACTACGAGGTGCCCGCAGAAAAGGCGGCCCTGGTGAACGAGTTGAAGAAAGAGGCGAAGAACTCCGAGATCGTGTGGCTCGCGTCCGATGAGGACCGCGAGGGAGAGGCCATCTCGTGGCACCTGTTCGAGGTGCTGAAGCTGAAGCCGGAGACCACCAAGCGCATCGCCTTCCACGAGATTACCAAGACGGCCATCCTGAAGGCTATAGAGACTCCGCGAGACATCGACATCAACCTGGTGAACGCACAGCAGGCACGCCGTGTGCTCGACCGCATCGTCGGTTTCGAGCTCTCGCCCGTCCTGTGGAAAAAGGTGAAACCCTCCCTCTCCGCAGGCCGTGTGCAGTCCGTCACCGTGCGACTGGTGGTGGAGCGCGAGCGCGAGATTCATGCATTCGTCCCCGAGGCGTCCTACCGCGTGTGTGCCATCTTCAATGTGCCCAATGCCGAGGGCAAGAACGTGGCCTTGAAGGCGGCTTTGGACACCAGTTTCAAGACAAAAGAAGAAGCGATGGACTTCCTCCAGCAATGCAAGGAAGCCACATTCAACATAGTGGACATCACCACCAAGCCGCTGAAGAAGTGTCCGGCACCGCCGTTCACCACCTCCACCCTGCAACAGGAGGCAGCGCGCAAGCTGGGCTTCACGGTGACGCAGACCATGCGCATAGCGCAGCAACTCTACGAATCGGGACTCATCACCTACATGCGTACCGACTCGGTGAACCTCTCCACACTGGCTCTGGGAGCAAGTAAGCAGGCCATCCTCAGCCTCATGGGCGAGGAATACCTGAAGAACCGCCAGTTCGCCACCAAATCGAAAGGGGCGCAAGAGGCGCACGAGGCCATCCGCCCAGCCTACATGGACAGGCAGAAGATAGAAGGCTCCGCACAGGAGAAGCGGCTCTACGACCTCATCTGGAAACGCACCATCGCATCGCAGATGGCCGAGGCACAGATAGAGAAGACCACAGCCACCATATCCATCTCGGGACAGACACGCCAGTTCGTCGCCACAGGCGAGGTGGTGAAGTTCGACGGATTCCTGCGTGTCTACAAGGAGTCGCTCGACGACGACACCCAGGAGGAAGAGGAGGGCATGTTGCCACCGCTGACCAAGGGACAGACCGTCACCTATAAAGAGATGACCGCCACCGAGCGGTTCACCCAACATCAGCCACGCTACAACGAGGCGACCCTCGTGCGCAAGCTGGAGGAACTGGGCATCGGCCGTCCGTCCACCTACGCGCCTACCATCTCCACCATACAGCAACGTGGCTACGTGGAGAAGGGCGACAAGGAAGGAACGGAGCGCACCTACAACATACTCACGATGAAGAAGGGCACCATCACCGAGAGCACCAAGACCGAACGCGTCGACAGCGAGAAGGGCAAGCTGGTGCCTACCGACATCGGCACCGTGGTCAACGACTTCCTGATGCAGAACTTCCCACAGATCATGGACTACAACTTCACCGCCGAGGTGGAGAAGGAGTTCGACGAAGTGGCCGAGGGCAACGAGGTGTGGACCGACATGCTGAGGGTATTCTACCAGAAGTTCGAGCCGCTGGTGAAGAACACCATGGCCGAGAAGACAGAGCACCGTGTGGGCGAACGTGTACTGGGCACAGACCCCGCATCAGGCCGACAAGTGTCCGTGAAGATAGGTCGATTCGGACCTGTCGCCCAAATCGGCACGGCCGAGGATGAGGAGAAGCCACGCTTCGCACAGCTGAAGAAAGGATACTCCTTAGAGACCATCACCCTGGAAGAGGCGTTGGACCTCTTCAAACTGCCGCGCACGCTGGGCGAATTCGAGGACAGCGAGGTGACGGTGAGCGCGGGACGTTTCGGCCCCTACATACTGCACGCAGGCGCCTACACATCCTTGCCCAAGGGGAAAGACCCCATGGTGATTGAGCTCGACGAGGCCATAGAACTGATAAAAGCCAAACGTGAGGCGGACGCGAAGAAACGCATCAAGACATTCGACGAAGAGCCCGAGCTGGAGGTCCTGGACGGACGCTTCGGCCCCTACATTAAATATAAGAAGGGTAACTACAAGCTACAGAACTACACACCGGAGAAAGCTGCCACGCTGACCTACAGCGAGTGCAAGGAAATCATCGCCAAGCAAGACGCGGAGGGCGACAAGCGACCTGCCGGACGCCGTACCCGCGCCACCGCGGCGAAGAAGGCCACCGCTACCACCAAGGCAAAAGCGGCAAAGGCTGAGAAGACGGCAAAGGCTGAGGAGACCCAGGAGGCTGAGGTTGAGCCAAAGGCCAACAAGCCGGCGAAGAAGACTGCCACAAAGTCGACAGCAAAGAAAGCGACGACCCAGAAGGCAACGACCAAAAAAGTTGCCGCCAAATGATTCGCATCATTCTGATAGGATATATGGGTGCGGGCAAGACCACCCTCGGCAAACGACTGTCCAAGGAGTTGGGCCTTCCCTTCTTCGACCTCGACTGGTACATCGAGAACCGCTTCTGCAAGACCGTGTCGGAGCTGTTCGCACAGCGCGGCGAGGAGGGATTCCGCAAAATAGAGCAGTCCATGCTCCACGAGGTGGCGGAGTTCGAGGACGTCATCATCTCCGCCGGCGGAGGCACCCCCTGCTTCTTCGACAACATGGAGTACATGAACCGTCAGGCGGACACCGTCTACCTGAAAGCCTCGGCGGAAGTGCTGGCACGCCACCTGAAGATGGGCAAGCAGAAACGCCCCTTGCTGGCAGGCAAGAGCGACGAGGAGCTGGCCGAGTTCATCAACGAGTCGTTGCGTCAGCGCGAGCCCTACTACACACAGGCCAAGTACACGTTCGACGTGACGCTGCTCAACAGCTCGGCACGCATAGACAACTCCGTCTGCGAACTGCGCAAACTATTGAATCTTTAAATATCACACACAGTATTTTTATTATTTGAGAAATGAGAAAATGGCGTATCGAGGATTCTGAGGAGCTCTACAACATCACTGGTTGGGGTACTCCCTATTTCGGAATCAATGAGAAAGGACACGTAATTGTTACTCCACGCAAAGACGCGGCGGCAGTCGACCTGAAGGAGCTGATGGACGAGCTGCAGCTACGCGACATGCCGGCACCCGTGCTGGTGCGGTTCCCCGACATACTGGACAACCGCATCGAAAAGACAGCCAACTGCTTCGCACAGGCCGCCAAAGAGTATAATTACAAGGCCGAGAACTTCATCATCTACCCTATCAAGGTAAACCAGATGCGCCCCGTGGTGGAGGAAATCATCAGCCACGGCAAGAAGTTCAACCTGGGACTGGAGGCAGGCTCCAAGCCCGAGCTCCACGCGGTGATAGCCATGAACACCGACAGCGACTCGCTCATCATCTGCAACGGCTACAAGGACGAGAGCTACATCGAACTGGCCCTGCTGGCTCAGAAGATGGGCAAACGCGTCTTCCTGGTGGTGGAGAAGCTCAACGAACTGCGCCTCATCGCCCGCATGGCCAAGCAGCTGGGCGTGCGTCCCAACATCGGCATCCGCATCAAGTTGGCCTCGTCGGGCAGCGGCAAGTGGGAAGAGAGCGGCGGCGACGCCAGCAAGTTCGGCCTCACCTCCAGCGAGTTGCTCGAGGCGCTCGACTTCCTCGAGAAGAAGGAGATGAAGGAGTGCCTCAAGCTCATCCATTTCCACATCGGTAGCCAGATAACCAAGATACGCCGCATCAAGACCGCTCTGCGCGAGGCTTCGCAGTTCTACGTGCAGCTCCATGCCATGGGCTTCAACATCAGCTTCGTGGACATAGGCGGCGGCCTGGGCGTGGACTACGACGGCAGCCGCTCGTCGAGCAGCGAGAGCAGCGTGAACTACTCTATACAGGAATACGTGAACGACTCCGTGTCGACCTTCGTGGACGCCGCGGACAAGAACAACATACCCCACCCCAACATCGTCACCGAGGGCGGACGGTCGCTGACGGCCCACCACTCGGTACTCATCTTCGAGGTGCTGGAGACCGCCAGCCTGCCCGAGATGGACGAGGAGTGGGAAGCCAGCCCCAACGACCACGAGCTGGTGCAGGAGCTCTACCAGATATGGGACAACCTCAACCAGAACCGCATGTTGGAGCCTTGGCACGACGCGCAGCAGATACGCGAGGAGGCGCTCGACCTCTTCAGCCACGGCATCGTGGACCTGAAGACACGCGCGCAGATAGAGAAGCTCTACTGGTCCGTCACCCGCGAGATTAACCAGATAGCATCGGGCATGAAGCATGCTCCCGAGGAGTTCCGCAAGCTAGGCAAGCTGTTGGCGGACAAATACTTCTGTAACTTCTCGCTGTTCCAGTCGCTGCCGGACTCGTGGGCTATCGACCAGATATTCCCCATCATGCCCATCCAGCGGCTCGACGAGAAGCCCGACCGCAACGCCACCCTGCAGGACATGACGTGCGACTCCGACGGCAAGATAGCCAACTTCGTGACCGCCGGCAGCATGACCACCAGCTACCTGCCCGTGCACTCGCTCAAGAGCAAGGAGCCCTACTACATCGGCGTCTTCCTGGTGGGTGCTTACCAGGAGATTCTGGGCGACATGCACAACCTCTTCGGCGACACCAACGCCGTGCACATCTCAGTGGACGAGAAGGGCTACACCATCGACCAACTGATAGACGGCGAGACCGTGGCCGAGGTGCTCGACTACGTGCAGTATAGCCCCAAGAAGCTGGTGCGCACGCTGGAGACCTGGGTGAGCAAGTCGGTGAAGGACGGCGTCATCACCGTGGAAGAGGGCAAGGAGTTCCTCAGCAACTACCGCTCGGGACTCTATGGATATACCTATTTGGAATAAACCGTTACATCATACAAGAACGAGATGAAAGAAGCATTGACGATTATCAAAGTGGGTGGAAAGATCGTGGAGGAGAGCGGCACACTGCAACAACTCCTCGCCGACTTCTCCGCCATCAAGGGATATAAGCTGCTGGTGCACGGCGGCGGACGCTCCGCTACCACCCTGTCGGCACAACTGGGCATCGAGAGCCGAATGGTCAACGGCCGACGCATCACCGACGCGGAGACGCTGAAGGTGGTGACGATGGTCTATGGCGGACTGGTGAACAAGAACATCGTGGCCGGACTGCAAGCCAAAGGAGTGAACGCCCTCGGCCTCACGGGAGCGGACATGGACGTGATACGTTCCGTCAAACGTCCTGTGAAGGAGGTGGACTATGGTTTCGTGGGCGACGTGGAGAAGGTGAACGGTGAGTTCCTTGCCGAGCTCATCCGTAAGGGCATCGTGCCCGTGATGGCACCCCTCACCCACGATGGAATGGGACATATCCTCAACACCAATGCCGACACCATCGCCGGTGAGACAGCCAAGGCGCTGGCACAACTGTTCGACGTGACGTTGGTCTACTGCTTCGAGAAGAAAGGCGTGCTACGCGACGAGAAGGACGACGACAGCGTGATACCCGAGATCAGCCGCGCCGACTTCGACCGCTACGTGAAGGAGGGCGTCATCCAAGGCGGCATGATACCCAAGCTGGAGAACGCCTTCGACGCACTGCAGGCTGGCGTGGCCAAGGTGGTCATCACACAGGCCACGGCCATAGACGGCACACAGGGCACCATCATTCGATGAACAAGAGGGATTCCTCTCATATATATATAGGTAAGGTATGAAACAGATTATCGATTTCCTGGCAACGTTGCAGCGCAACAACAACCGGCCTTGGTTCCAGGCCCACAAGGCGGAGTATCAAGCGGCACAGAGCCGTTTCGACAACTTCACCGAGTTACTGATTAAAGAGATAGCGAAGTTCGACCCTACCATCAGCGGCCTCACCGTCAAGGATTGTTCCTATCGCATCTACCGCGACACGCGCTTCTCGGAGGACAAAACACCGTACAAGACCCACATGGGTGCCTTCATCGTCCGTGGTGGGAAGAAGTCGGGCTATGCAGGTTACTACTTCCAGGTAGGGCCGCAAGAGGGCGGCTTCCCCGGAGGCAACCTGTTGGCCAGCGGTCACTACTGCTTCGAGCCCACGGCGCTGAAGACCATCCGCGAGGACATCTGCAATGGAGAGGGAGACTTCGACCGCATCGTCAAGGCCGCCCCACTCTTCCAGCTCGACCCTTCGGACAGTCTGAAGCGTAACCCCAAAGGCTTCGCTGCCGACGCTCCCTATGGCGAGTACCTGCGCTTGCGCTCCTACTGTCTGGTGTGGGAACCTGGTCGCGAGGCTATGCTCGCCCCCGACCTGTTGCAGCGTGTGGCCGATGCCTTCCGCACCACCCAGCCCTTCATCGACTACGTCAACCGCGCCATCGCCTTCTCCCGCGACGAGTTGTGACGACGGCGGCGAACCGGCGGAAGAGTACTTATTAGCACCGACGTCGCCGTCAGTTGCTGTCGACTCCTCTCTCTTCGCCGCTTACCATCGGCCGAGTGAAAGCGTGAAAGAATCGCAGCCAATGAACTACTAACAATAAAGAAATAACAACCTTCTAACCAAATCACTATCATGATGAAACCACTGTTTACACTTCGTGCGAAGGCGCTGTCATTCGCCCTCGTCGCACTCCCCTGCCTGGCTCAGACGGAGCCGCAGTTCCCTCCATTGAACCACCCCGTGGCGCTGAGCGACTCCGACTACGTAGCCCCTGCCGAAGAAATAGCTTGGGCCAAGCAGTTCCGAGGCGTAAGCGGCGCTGGGCATCCGGTAACGGACGACGGACGCGGCGGCTGGATAAGCGGCTCGAGCGGCGTACGCTACAGTGGTGCGTACACTCGGCCCGAATACACTCCGACGGAATTCCCCACGACGGATTTGGCTATGGACAAAGGCTTGTTTCCTCCCATCGCTCCGGCACTGGACGTGCATCTGCGCGATGGCGTGGTCACCTTGGGTGGCGATGGCATGTACTACCTCACCGGTTCGTCGGGCGACAACATCTGGGCGTGGGCGCAAGGCATCGAGCTGTGGCGCTCGGCCGACCTACATCAATGGGACTATCTGGGCCTGGTGTGGGAGATAGACACAGAGGCACCCGATTGGGTGAAGCGTTGGCGCAAACATCCACGCCGAGCCACCCGTGCCGTGTGGGCCCCCGAGATACACTACGTCAAAGGCAACTACTACATTGTATATAGCATGTGCCCCAATGGCATCGGCATCATCAAGAGTTCCACAGGGCGGCCAGACGGTCCGTATGTGAACGCCTTCAGCTACGAAGGTCCTATCGCCGACGGCATCGACGGCACACTGTTCGAGGACACCGACGGCAGTGTCTACTTCACCTATGCCGGTGGCGACTACGTGGCCCGCTTGAAGGACGACATGAGTGGCTTTGCCACCCCCTTCCGTAAGATCGTCATAGAGGAGTACGACCTCGACCCTGCCCATCATGCCCGCAGTTGTCCCCGACGCGCCGGCTGCAAGGACTTGGCTCACGAGGGTGCAACCCTCTTCAAACACGATGGCAAATACTACATCGGCGGAGCGGACTCGTACGAGAATCGATACTCCCCCTGCATCGCCGTGTCCGACAGTATCTATGGTCCCTACCGCATGCGTCACGAGGCTGTTCCCTGCGGTGGCGGCACCGGCTTCTTCCAGGACCGCGACGGCAACTGGTGGTGCAGCATCTTCGGCAACGATGCGCAAGCCCATTTCCGCGAAAAGGTAGGTTTCGTCAAGGTTCGCTTCTGCCCCTCCGGCCGTGTGATTCCCGACCGCGACCAACCCTTCGTCCCCAAGTCCCTCCGCAAGGAATGGCGCAAGAAGTGGAACAATGTGTGGAAGCCCTTCACCCGCAAGACGGAGACATACGACAAGCGATAGCTTGCATTCTCGATAATATTTGTTTATCCTTGCAGTGATATTCATCTAATCAATAAATAGAAGGACTATGGATCAAACGGAGGTCGTCTTTACGGAAACTAAAGAATTCAAGGAAGCGATGGACTATATGGATTCGCTCGTCGCCGACGATTTATCCACGCCTGTGCCAGTCGATGAAGATGCCAATGGTGCTTTGGCACGCATAAAATATGGTCTTTAAAGGCATCTTTGTCGATAACTTAATCGAATACCATAGACTTTTAGGATAGCGTCTACTCGAATTTATCCACTGCATCCTTCGCTATTATCAACAGGATTGAACAATGTCTCTGTACAAAGTCACTGAACGTGTGTTCAAAGACTCTGAACATGTGTTTAATGACTTTGAACGTCTGTTCAAAGACTTTGAACAGAGATATCGTACGTACTCTAGGATAATTTCGGTGTAGCTCTACAACAAAAGAGTCCGCAAGCAATGTTACTTGTTTGCGGACTCTTTTGTTATATACTTAGCTCGTATAGGCCTTCGAGCTGTATGTCTCTGCAGCTAGACCTATATGTCGTTCGGTTTCAGCATCGTACGTGTGGGTCTTCGGGAAGAGGCTCTATCAGCCAATCACTCTATCTTGGGCTTCAACTCATCGGGCGACTCGTTGGTGAACATGTTCACGGCAGGGGCCGAGTGAGTGAACAAGCGGGTGATGGTCTGCGGCTCCACGGTGATGGAGGGAACGAAGTCTGCGCTCGTCATATACTCCAGTATGGCCTTGCGCATCTGGCGGGCTACGACGCGGCGATTGAGGTCGGTCGTGAGGTCCATCGTAGTGAGCAGCAGCTTGCCCTTGCCCACGTTGGCCTCCACCATCATGCCCAGCTTGCGGCTCACGTGCCAGGTGTCGATGGGTTGGATGGCAGGCTGGTAGTCGAACGGGAACTCGCGCAGGTTGATGACCTGGACGTTGTTGAGCAACTCCCACCAGTTGAGGTTGCTCCAGTCGTCGGTCAGGAAGTGCTTGAACAGCGGATGTTGCTTGTCGATGGTGGCTCCCGTGGTGTGGGGCGGACGCATCTTGAACCAGCTGGTGTTCCAGAACACGGGCAGGTAGGTCTGCTTCACATCGGCTCCCATCTTCACCTTACCGCCTGCCAGCACCAGTACTTTTCCACCTTGTTCCAGTGCCTGCAACGCCTTTTCATCGAGGGTGTCGGTGATGAGGACATCGTCCGCCTTGGGCATCTCCACCTGGTTGGGATACACCCAAAAGTCCCATTGATTGTGGGCCTGGGTTCCTTCCACCTCCACGTGAAGGGTCAGTTTGGCCGGAGCCTGCACCATGGATAACGGACAAACTACTCTAGGCAAGTCGATATTCTTGTCTACGGGAAGGTCCTTACGACAGAGGGTGCCGTTGGCGTACTCACGTCCCTGCTCGTCGTGGATGCGATAGGTCACACGGGCGTTCTTCAGCGTCTGCTGGCTGGCGTTGTAGAGTTCCACTGGCACCCTCAGCACCTCCATGTCGGTGTAGACGAACTTGGGGAACTTGGCCAGCGGCACAATGGGGGCACAGAACTGGCGCCAGTCGGCGCTGTCGCAGTAGCCCTTCTCGCGCCAGTGCACGTTGAGCACACCCACCAGCGCGGTGCCCTGACCGCTGTAGTCATTGAGCGATAGCATCTGGAATCCGGCGAAGTCGCGGGTGCGCAGGTTGCGCTCGATGTCGTACTTATAGGCCAAGGTCTG
>CAYZVH010000036.1:0-20863 GCA_964481755.1 uncultured Bacteroides sp.
GTGTAGAAAGTTTAATAACTCATAGTGGTGACATTTGGACAAGAAAACTCACCACTATGAGTTTTTTCATATATTTGTGGACAAAAGTGACTTGCTGTGTATGGTGAATCTTTCACACTGTCGATTAGCGAATTACGGTGTCGAACTTTTATGATTAAAAGTAGTTAAGTTGTAAACCGTTTATCAATTTATTTATTTACTTTTGCCTCAGTTTTTAAGCAAATATTGTTACAGGAATATTAAAATACTAAGTTTATGTCATCACAGATAGTTGGACATATATCACAAGTCATCGGCCCTGTCGTGGATGTCTATTTCGAAGGGAAGGACATCGCCGCCAGTTCACTCCTTCCGAGCATACACGATGCCTTGGAGATAAAGCGCGACAATGGCAAGACGCTCATTGTCGAAGTGCAGCAACACATTGGCGAAGACACGGTGCGCACGGTCGCCATGGACCGTACGGACGGGTTGAGACGCGGTATGGAGGTTGTCCCCACAGGGAGGCCTATCACCATGCCGGTAGGAACGCAGGTGAAAGGACGTATGATGAACGTAACCGGTGACTCCATCGACGGTATGAAGTCGCTGAGCAAAGAAAACGCTTATCCCATCCATCGGGAACCTCCCAAGTTCGAGGAACTCGCCACATCACGCGATGTACTCTACACAGGTATCAAGGTCATCGACCTGTTGGAGCCTTATTCCAAAGGTGGTAAGATTGGTTTGTTCGGTGGTGCCGGTGTAGGCAAGACCGTGCTTATCATGGAACTGATCAACAACATCGCCAAGGGACATAACGGATTCTCCGTGTTCGCCGGTGTAGGTGAGCGTACCCGCGAGGGTAACGACCTGTTGCGTGAGATGATTGAATCGAACGTGATTCGCTACGGCGAAGCCTTCAAAGAAGGTATGGAGCGTGGCGAATGGGATTTGTCGAAAGTGGACTATGAAGAGATGCAGAAGTCGCAAGCCACGCTTGTGTATGGTCAGATGAACGAGCCTCCTGGCGCACGTGCCTCGGTGGCTTTGTCGGGCTTGACCGTGGCCGAGTCGTTCCGTGACTCCGGCGGCGAGGGGGGCAAGTCGAGCGATATCCTGCTCTTTATCGATAACATCTTCCGTTTCACCCAGGCAGGATCGGAGGTGTCGGCACTGTTGGGCCGTATGCCTTCCGCCGTAGGTTACCAACCGACGTTGGCTACCGAGATGGGCCAGATGCAGGAGCGAATCACCTCTACCAAGAACGGATCCATCACCTCCGTGCAGGCTGTGTATGTGCCTGCCGACGACTTGACAGACCCTGCTCCGGCAACCACCTTTACGCACTTGGATGCCACCACGGTGTTGAGCCGTAAGATTACCGAACTCGGTATCTACCCAGCTGTAGATCCGTTGGAGTCCACCTCGCGCATCCTCGATCCGCTGGTGGTAGGCGAAGAACACTATAACACGGCACAACGTGTGAAACAGATATTACAACGCAACAAGGAGTTGCAGGATATCATCTCCATCTTGGGTATGGATGAACTCTCCGATGAGGACCGTATCACTGTGAACCGCGCCCGTCGTGTGCAGCGATTCTTGTCGCAACCCTTCACCGTTGCCGAGAAGTTCACCGGAGTCCCCGGAGCCATGGTCTCCATCGAGGATACCATCAAGGGATTCAAGATGATTCTCGACGGCGAGGTTGACGACCTGCCCGAACAGGCCTTCCTGAACGTGGGTACCATAGAGGAGGCCATCGAGAAGGGACGCAAGTTGATGGAGTCTGCCAAGAACAAAACTGAATAAACAAGATGAAACCTGATGAACTGAACATAGTGATTGCCTCTCCCGAAGGGACGGTGTTCAAGGGCAAAGCCTCGAGTATCATTGTGCCGGGAGCCAAAGGACGCTTTACCGTGTTGCCACAGCACGCTCCCATCATCTCTCTGTTGGGGAAGGGTACCATCGTGTGCGTCCCCGTGGGCGGAGATGAGCAAAACTATGAGATAAAAGGGGGCTTCATTGAGGTGAAAGCGAACGAGGTTTCCATTTGCATCGAATAACAAATAAACAGAACGCGTATGACATTTAAGAAAGTGACCATCCAATTCCTGCTGTGTCTCACCCTCCTGACAATAGTCCTTGGCTTTGCCTGCAGCTTGGCGCTCTGCGCTTGGATGCCGGACAACTATCCGGCTTTCTATCCGGTCATACCCCTGTTCTTCTATGTGTATGGAATCCTATACATTATTATATATGGACAATTCCCCGACAAGGGTATACTGGTGTATGTCGGCGGCAAAGCGGTGAAGCTCATCCTGAGCCTGCTCCTCCTGCTACTCTATGCCCAGTTGGTGAAGACCCATATAAAGACATTCTTAATTATATTTTTGTTCTACTATCTCGTCTACTTGGTATTTGAGAGCACATTCTTCCTCAAGTACGAGCGCGATTTGATAAAAAGCAAAAAGGTAAAATGAATAGATTGAAATATTATTTGATAAGCTTCTTGCTGGTTGCCTTCTGCACTGCATCCCTGGCCAACGAGGCTCCGGAGTCGGAGGCGAAGGGCAAGGTGGACGTGCGGGAAATCGTGTTTGGCCACATAGGCGACTCTTACGAGTGGCACATCACCAACTGGGGCGAGCACGAGATAGCCATCCCGCTGCCCATCATCGTCTATAGTCAGCAGAGCGGTTGGCACGTGTTCCTCTCTTCACGCTTGGCTCATGGTCAGGAGTACGAAGGGTTCTCCATCGCTACCGACGGCAGCTACAAGGGCAAGGTGGTGGAGACGGACAGCGCCGGCAATCAGGTGCGTCCGTTCGATATCTCCATCACCAAGACGGCCCTCTCGTTGCTCATCAACAGCTTTGTGTTGGTGGTGATTATCCTGTGCGTGAGCCATTGGTACCGGAAGAGAAAGGTGGAAGAGGCATCGCCGCGAGGCTTCGTAGGATTCATGGAGATGTTCATCATGATGGTGAACGATGACATCATCAAGAGCTGTATCGGAAAGGATTACAAACGGTACGCTCCCTATCTGCTGACGGCTTTCTTCTTCATCTTCACCAACAACATCATGGGACTGATACCTATCTTCCCCGGTGGAGGCAATGTGACGGGCAACATCGCCATCACTCTGGTGCTGGCCTGCATGACGTTCCTGGCCGTGAACCTCTTCGGTACCAAGGCCTATTGGAAGGACATCCTCTGGCCTAACGTACCCTTGTGGTTGAAGGTGCCGGTGCCCTTCATGCCGGTGATAGAGATCTTTGGTATCTTCACGAAGCCGTTCGCGTTGACCGTCCGTCTGTTCGCCAACATCATGGCAGGTCACTCTGTCATCTTGGCCTTGACGTGCATCATCTTCATCACCGCGTCGCTCGGTCCGTTGCTGAATGGATCCATGACCATCGTGTCGGTGCTGTTTGCCATCTTCATGAACTGTCTGGAACTCTTGGTGGCATTCATTCAGGCGTACGTGTTCACAATGCTGTCGGCTGTGTTTATTGGCCTCTCTAGGGTAGAGGAAGAGCCGGCGGAGAAATAATTAAAACGAAATTAGAAAGTAAATTAACGATAAGTAAACAACTTAAAAGTAGAAAATTATGTTAGCATTAGTTATGTTACAGGCTGCAGTATCTGCAGGATTGGCACAGGCAGGTGCCGCTATTGGTGCAGGTTTAGCTGTTATCGGTGCAGGTTTGGGTATCGGTAAAATCGGTGGTTCCGCTATGGAAGCCATCGGACGTCAGCCGGAAGCTGCTGGTGAAATTCGTATGAACATGATCATCATCGGTGCCTTGGTTGAAGGTGTAGCATTGTTCGCTGTCATCGTCTGTATGTTGGCCCTCTATGCATAATAATTCAGGCTTATGTCGTTGCTAAACCCTGATAGTGGACTGATTTTTTGGATGCTGATAGCTTTCGGCATCGTCTTCATTGTGCTGGCAAAGTTCGGTTTTCCCGTCATCGTAGGTATGGTGGAGAAACGCAAGCAGTATATTGACGACTCGCTGAAGGCTGCCCATGAGGCAAACGAAAGACTGGTCCACATCAAAGAAGAAAGTGAATCCATTTTAGCCAAAGCCCGTGAAGAACAGGCCAACATCCTGAAGGAGGCTGTCGAAACCCGCAAACGGATCATACAAGAGTCGAAAGACCAAGCCGGGGCAGAAGGCAACCGCCTGTTGGAAGAGGCACGTAAGCAGATTCAGAAGGAGAAAGAGGATGCCATCCGCGACATCCGCCTGCAAGTGTCCGAGCTATCTATCGGCATAGCAGAGAAAATTCTCCGTCAGAACCTGGACGACGACCAGAAGCAAAATGGATTGATAGAACGCTTGCTGGATGAGGCTTCCACGATTAAAAACGAATAGTTATGGATATAGGAATCGTTTCGAAACGCTATGCGAAAGCGCTATATGAGTACGCTGCGGACGCGAAGCAAGACCAGAAAGTCTATGCCGAGATGCTCACCCTTGTCGACAGTTATGCCAAGGTGACCACCCTGCGTCAGGCTTTGGCCAATCCCGTGCTTACCAAGGACGAGAAGGCCGATCTCCTTTGCAAGGCCGCGGGTGGCGATGTTTGCGATGAGTACCGTCGCTTCGTGGCCCTCGTACTGGATGAGAGACGCGAATATTTCATGCAGTTCATTGCCTATTCGTATATCAGCCTCTACAGGAAACGGAACCATATTAACATTGGAACGCTGATAACAGCTTCGCCTGCCGCTCCCGACAATCTCGAACGACTGAAGGCTATGGTGGGCAAGGCTACTCAAGGAACTGTGGAATTCATCAACACAGTGGATCCCTCCATCGTGGGTGGGTTCATACTGGAAATCAACTCTAACCGGCTGGACGCCAGCGTGGAGAGTCAGATCAATAAGGTGCGTCGACAGTTCGCGGAGAAAAATAGTAGAATATTGTAAGTAAATAACGTAAGAGATGTCTGAAAATATAAAACCCAGTGAAGTCTCCGAGGTTCTGCTCGAACAACTGAAAGGCATTGACACCAGTCTGAAGTTCGATGAGGTGGGTACCGTGTTGCAGGTTAGCGATGGCGTGGTGCGTATCTACGGTCTTCAGAACGCTGAGTCAGAGGAGTTGCTCGAGTTCGACAATGGGGTGAAAGCCATTGTGATGAACTTGGAGGAAGACAATGTGGGTGCCGTGTTGTTGGGACCTACAGACAAGATCAAGGAAGGAATGACCGTGAAGCGCACCGGACGCATCGCCTCCATCAATGTGAGCGAGCAGATGCTGGGACGTGTGGTCAATCCCTTGGGTGAACCGATTGATGGGGGAGGACCGATAGAAGGCGAGACTGTGGAGATGCCTATCGAACGTAAGTCGCCGGGCGTCATCTATCGTCAGCCGGTGACCGAACCGCTGCAGACCGGACTGAAGGCTATCGACTCCATGATACCTATCGGCCGTGGCCAGCGTGAGTTGATTATCGGTGACCGCCAGACCGGCAAGACGGCTATCGCCATCGATACTATCATCAACCAACGTGAAAACTATGAGGCCGGTAATCCGGTATATTGTATCTATGTAGCTATCGGACAGAAAGGTTCCACGGTGGCCAACATCGTGAACATCCTGCGCGAGAAAGGCGCTATGCCCTACACCGTAGTGGTGGCGGCAACCGCCTCCGACCCGGCTGCGTTGCAATATTTCTCCCCATTCGCCGGAGCAGCCATCGGCGAGTATTTCCGCGACACCGGCCGTCATGCCCTGGTGGTGTACGACGACTTGTCCAAGCAGGCCGTTGCCTATCGTGAGGTGTCGTTGATTCTGCGTCGTCCTTCCGGACGTGAGGCATATCCGGGCGATATCTTCTACCTCCACTCCCGTCTCCTGGAGCGTGCGGCGAAGATCATCAAGCAGCAGGAGGTGGCCGAGCAAATGAACGACTTGCCCGACAGCTTGAAGGGTAAGGTGAAAGGTGGTGGCTCACTCACCGCGTTGCCTATCATCGAGACGCAGGCTGGCGACGTGTCAGCCTACATCCCTACCAACGTGATTTCCATCACCGACGGACAGATATTCTTGGAGACAGACCTCTTCAACCAAGGTTTCCGTCCCGCCATCAACGTCGGTATCTCCGTGTCACGTGTGGGTGGTAGCGCACAAATCAAGTCCATGAAGAAGGTGGCCGGTACGCTGAAGATTGACCAAGCCCAGTATCGTGAGCTGGAGGCGTTCTCCAAGTTCAGCAGCGATGTGGACCCCGTCACAGCCATGGCTCTGGACCGTGGACGTAAGAACAACGAACTGTTGATACAACGTCAGTATAACCCGATGACGGTAGGTGAGCAGGTGGCTATCCTCTACTGCGGCACGAAAGGTCTGATGAAGGACATCGCCGTGAAGCAGGTGAGCGACTTCCAGGACATGTTCCTCGAGCAGCTTCGCGCGGCCCATCAAGCCGATGTGCTCGACCCTCTGTCGAAAGGTGTCATCAACGACGACATCACCAACATCATTGTCAAAGTCGCACAAAACGTTTGTCAGACCCTAAAACGATAGTCTATGGCATCTCTTAAAGAAATAAAGGGAAGAATCGGTTCGGTAAGGAACACCCTGAAGATTACGTCAGCCATGAAAGTGGTGGCTTCGACGAAACTTCATCGTGTGCAGGCCGCCATTGAAAACTTGCTCCCTTATGACCAGAGATTCTCGTCGATGCTGGGTAATTTCCTTGGCAGCGCGGAGGAGATTGACTCCCCCTTCATCCAAGTACGCGAGCCCAAGCGGGTGGCAATTGTCACAATCGCCTCCAACTCGAGTCTGTGCGGTGGCTACAACAGTGGAGTTATCAAGCGCACGACGAAAGTCTTGCAAGAGTATAGCCAGATAGAAAAAGGGAACCTGCTCATCTATCCGATAGGACGCAAGGTGGCGCAGGCGCTTGCCAAGAACCACTCGTTGATAGAGGACTTCGAGGTCATTGGCAACGATGTGAAGTATCAGGACGCTGTGCGGTTGGCCGACCTGTTGATGACCCAGTTCGCCAACAAGGAAATCGATAGGGTGGAGTTGCTCTATATGCACTACAAGTCCGCCTCCACGCAGGAGATGCGGCGCGAGACCCTGTTGCCCTTGCAGGTGAATGCCGGCAAACAGGAGGGCGAGACCTTCACGTCCAACTACATCGTTGAGCCGTCGGTCGACGAGATTATCGCCAAGCTGATACCTCAGTCCATCCGGCTGAAACTCTACACCGTGTTGCTCGATTCCAACGCTGCCGAACATGCGGCGCGCACCGTTGCCATGCAACAGGCGACGGACAATGCCGAAGACTTGCTGCAGGAGTTGAGTCTGATGTACAACAAGGGCCGTCAGCAGGCCATCACATCCGAACTGCTCGATATCATCGGCGGTTCCATGAAATAGCCTGGCGCACACAAACATACATTGCGGCGGCATCTGCCTACTTACTATATATAATAAGGTAAGGGGCGGATGCCGCCGCTTGGTGTTCCACCATATAGGCCGTCATACTATACCTATTATATAAAATAGAAGCCTAATCTTTTGTAATTCCTAATTTTGTCGTACATTTGCGACTTAAAATTAGAGGATATAGAAAATATAAAATAGAGATATACAGATTATGGGGAAGAAATTCGCAGAACGTAATCAATTGGACCTCTCGCAGGTCAACAAGGAAGTCCTGAAGGAATGGGACGAGAATGATGTCTTCGGTAAGAGTATGACCGAACGTGAAGGTTGTCCTTCATTTGTGTTTTATGAAGGTCCTCCTTCGGCAAACGGCATGCCGGGTATTCACCACGTCATGGCCCGTTCCATCAAAGATATATTCTGTCGCTACAAAACCATGAAAGGTTTTCAGGTGAAGCGCAAAGCCGGATGGGACACACACGGACTGCCCGTGGAACTGGGCGTGGAGAAGTCACTTGGCATCACCAAGGAAGACATCGGCAAGACCATCTCCGTGGCTGACTACAACCGACACTGCCGTACGGACGTGATGAAGTTTACTAAAGAGTGGACCGACTTGACGCACAAGATGGGCTACTGGGTGGACTTGGACAATCCCTACATCACCTACGACAATCGCTACATCGAGACCCTCTGGTGGTTGCTGAAGCAACTCTACGGCAAAGGCCTCCTCTATAAAGGATACACTATTCAACCCTATTCGCCTGCCGCAGGTACGGGACTGAGTTCACACGAGCTGAACCAGCCGGGCTGCTACCGCGACGTGAAGGATACCACCGTGGTGGCCCAGTTCAAGATAAAGAACCCGAAACCGGAGATGTGCCAGTGGGGTACTCCTTACTTCCTAGCATGGACAACCACCCCGTGGACGCTGCCTTCGAACACCGCGTTGTGCGTAGGTCCCAAGATTGAGTATGTGGCCGTGCAGACCTACAACGGATATACCGGCGCGCCCATCACTGCGGTGCTGGCCAAACCCCTTCTCAACGCACACTTCAACCCGAAGGCTGCTAACCTGGCGCTGGAGGACTACAAGCCGGGCGACAAACTGGTGCCCTACAAAGTGGTGGCCGAATACAAAGGTCCGGACTTGGTGGGCATGGAGTACGAGCAACTCATCCCGTGGGTGAAACCCGTCACGGTGGACGAGGACGGCAACTGGAAAGACGCTTCAGACAAGGCGTTCCGCGTGATCCCTGGCGACTATGTGACCACCGACGACGGTACTGGCATTGTGCATATCGCGCCGACCTTTGGTGCTGACGATGCCCAGGTGGCACGTGCCGCCGGCATCCCCTCGCTCTTCATGATCAACAAGAAAGGTGAGACACGCCCGATGGTGGACCTCACCGGCAAGTTCTACATGCTCGACGAGCTCGACGAGGCATTCGTGAAGGCTTGTGTCGACGTGGAGAAGTACACCGAATACCAAGGCCGTTGGGTGAAGAACGCTTACGACCCTCAGTTCACCGTCGACGGCAAGTACGACGAGGCTGCCGCACAAGCCGCCGAGTCGTTGGACATCTACATCTGCATGAAGATGAAAGCCGCCAACATGGCCTTCAAGATAGAGAAGCATGTCCACAACTATCCCCACTGCTGGCGCACCGACAAACCTGTGCTCTACTACCCGCTGGATAGCTGGTTCATCCGCTCCACCGCTTGCAAGGAGCGCATGATAGAGCTCAACAAGACCATCAACTGGAAACCCGAGTCTACCGGAACCGGACGTTTCGGCAAGTGGCTAGAGAACCTGAACGACTGGAACTTGAGCCGCTCACGCTACTGGGGAACGCCGCTGCCTATCTGGCGTACCGAAGATGGTGATGAGAAGTGCATCGGTTCCGTGGAGGAACTCTATGCCGAGGTGGAGAAGGCCGTCGCCGCCGGAGTGATGAAGAGCAATCCTTACAAGGATGCCGGATTCGTGCCCGGTTTGTACACGAAAGAAAACTACGACAAGATAGACCTGCACCGCCCCTATGTGGACGACATTAAACTAGTCTCCGACAGTGGCAAGGTGATGAAACGCGAGTCCGACCTCATCGACGTGTGGTTCGACTCAGGTGCCATGCCTTACGCGCAGATTCACTATCCGTTCGAGAACAAGGAACTCTTCGACAATCGTCAGATTTATCCTGCCGACTTCATTGCCGAGGGCGTGGACCAGACCCGTGGATGGTTCTTCACCCTGCACGCCATCGCCACGATGGTGTTCGACAGTGTGGCCTACAAGGCTGTCATCTCCAACGGATTGGTGCTCGACAAAAACGGCAACAAGATGTCCAAGCGCTTGGGCAACGCAGTCGACCCGTTCGGTGCCATCGAGAAGTTCGGCTCCGACCCCTTGCGTTGGTACATGATCACCAACTCATCGCCGTGGGACAACCTGAAGTTCGACACCGCCGGTGTGGACGAGGTGCGCCGTAAGTTCTTCGGAACTCTCTACAATACCTATTCCTTCTTCGCACTGTATGCCAATGTGGACGGATTCACCTACCAAGAGGCCGACGTCCCCATGGAGCAGCGCCCCGAGATTGACCGCTGGATACTATCCGTACTCAACTCGTTGATAAAGAACGTCGACGCTTGCTACAACGAGTACGAACCGACCCGCGCCGGACGCTACATACAGGACTTTGTGGACGATAACCTCTCCAACTGGTATGTCCGACTGAACCGTAAACGCTTCTGGGGCAGCGAGATGTCTACCGATAAACTCTCCGCCTACCAGACCCTCTATACCTGCCTAGAGACAGTGGCCAAACTGATGGCGCCCATCGCACCATTCTATGCCGACAGACTTTACAAAGACCTCGTGTCGGTGACGAAGGACGAGAACGTTGTATCCGTACACTTGGCCCTCTTCCCCGTAGCCGACGACAAGCTCATCGACGAGGATCTGGAGTCGCGCATGCAGGTGGCACAGGACATCACATCCATGGTGTTGGCTCTGCGCCGCAAGGTGAACATCAAGGTACGCCAGCCGCTGCAGTGTATCATGATACCTGTTGTGGACGAGAAACAGCGTGCCCACATCGAAGCCGTGAAGACGCTCATCATGAACGAGGTGAACGTGAAGGAACTGAAGTTCGTCGACAACTCCGAGGGCGTGTTGGTGAAGAAGGTGAAGTGCGACTTCAAGAAACTCGGTCCCAAGTTCGGCAAGCAGATGAAAGCTGTGGCCGCGGCCATCGCCGCCCTGTCGCAGGAAGCTATCGCCGAGCTGGAGCGCAACGGCCAGTACACCCTGAAGCTCGATGGTGGCGACGCTGTCATCGAGGCCACCGATGTGGACATCTTCAGCGAGGACATCCCCGGATGGCTGGTGGCCAACGAAGGCCGTCTCACCGTAGCCCTGGAGATCACCGTTACCGAGGAACTCCGTCGCGAGGGTGTGGCACGTGAACTAATCAACCGTATACAGAACATCCGCAAGAGCAGTGGATTCGAGATTACTGATAAGATTAGCATCAAACTCTCGAAGAACCCGCAGAGCGACGATGCTGTGAACGAGTACAACGTTTACATCTGCAACCAGGTGCTGGCCAACTCCTTGACTCTCGTTGATGCTGTGGAGAACGGCACCGAGTTGAGTTTCGACGACTTCACACTGTATGCGAACGTGACAAAAGAATAAAGCATATATTGTTAATTTAAATCTTATAGCCATGGCAGAAAAGACAAGGTATTCAGATGCTGAATTAGAAGAATTCCGGCAGATTATAGAAGAGAAGTTGGAATTGGCGAAACGTGATTATGAACAGTTGAAGGGCAGTATTATGAACACGGACGGCAACGATGTGGACGATACCTCACCTACATACAAGGTGTTGGAAGAAGGTGCCAACACCCTCTCCAAGGAGGAGACCACACGTCTAGCCCAGCGACAGTTGAAGTTCATCCAGTCTTTGCAAGCGGCGCTCGTACGTATCGAAAACAAGACGTACGGCATCTGCCGCGAGACAGGTAAACTGATACCCGCTGAACGTCTGCGTGCCGTGCCTCATGCCACACTGAGCATCGAAGCTAAACAGAATGGCAAGAAATAAAAGTTATGGTTGTCGGGCATTTCCCTATGTTGTGAAGGACGTAGGGGAGTGCCTTACACTTTTTCTGTGATTAGATAGATTCTGAAATGAGCAAAAGAAACAAAGGATGGTTGGCTGCGTCCATTATCGTGGCTGTGCTCCTTATCGACCAAATCATCAAGATTGCCGTAAAGACCAACATGTGTTGGCACGAGAGCATTCGCATAACGGACTGGTTCTACATCTTTTTTACCGAGAACAACGGAATGGCTTTCGGACTGGAGATCTTCGACAAGATCTTCCTCACCTCGTTCCGTATCATCGCCGTGTGTTTCATCGTATGGTACCTGGTGAAGATACTGCAACGCAACCTGGCCAAGACGGGATATGTCGTTTGCTTGGCACTCATCCTCGCCGGCGCGGCAGGAAACATCATCGACAGCATGTTCTACGGACTGATATTCAACGAGAGTTCCATCTCGTCCGTCGCACACTTCGTGCCCTTTGGCGAGGGCTACGAGTCGCTGCTCCATGGCAAGGTGGTGGACATGTTCTACTTTCCCATCATCGACACCCACTGGCCCGGGTGGATGCCCTTCGTAGGTGGCGACCATTTCATTTTCTTCAGCCCTATCTTTAACTTCGCCGATGCATCTATCAGCGTGGGAATCATTGTGCTGATACTGTTCTACAGTAACCAACTCAACCGCAAGGAGCTCTACTCCGACAAAGCGGAAGAGAAACCAAACACTCAAGAATGAAACGTACACTCAAATACATACCGGCCCTTTTGATGCTCATCAGCATCCCTTTCCTCTCGTCGTGCAAGAAAAAGATGCCCTCTTCGGTGCTGCGCCCCAAGGCGATGGAGGATGTGCTCTACGACTATCACTTGGCCCAGGCGATAGCGAACGACTTCAACGGGGCGGACCGCTACAAGAAGGAACTCCTACTGCAGTATGTATTTGAGAAACATAACACTACCCAGGCGCAGTTCGATTCGTCGCTTGTGTGGTACACCCGCAACACGCTGGAAATGGGCAAGATCTACGAGAACCTGAGCAAACGCTTCCAACAGGCCGACTCCGCCGTGGTGCTGCGTGCCGAAGGTCAGGCACAGGTGGCCGTGCCCCTTGTGGGCGACACGGTGGACATCTGGCTCAAGGACCGCCTTTGCTGCCTGGCTACGGTGAGCATGGCCAACAAACTCACCTTTGCTATCGAGGCCACGGACACCAACTTCAAGGCTCGCGACAGTTATCGGTGGATGCTCGACGCGCACTTCCTGCAAACGGACACGGCTGGACAATATGCGCTCATGCAACTGAGCATCCTCTATAAGAATGACTCCATCGCCTCGGTGAACCGGGTGGTGACCGAGGGTCACAACGCCCTGTTCATACCCACCGACTCGCTGCCCGTGAAGACCGTGCGGGGCGACGTCTATTTCCGTGGCGACACGCTGACACAGCAAGTGCGTACCCTGTTGCTTCACAAACTGTCGCTTATGCGATACCACACCTATGGCGAGCCTGTTGTGGAAAAACTGAAGAAGGATTCCGTGACGACTTCGGACATGGCGAAAGATTCTTTGGCGACGGAGGTGAAGCAGGAGAAAGACACGGTAGCCGTGGATTCCGTCGCACAGAAGCAACAACGCCTGTCGCCCAAGGAATTGCGTGAGCAGAATCGCCCGCAGCAATTGCGCAAGAATACCAAACCTGTTCCTAGAGTTAGCCCTAACAATGGTAACCGTCGGACCCGTCAAACACCCAGTCGTCGATGAAACGGAACTATGCCGCTCATCAATTGGTGGTTTCCGCCGATGTGTGGTTGCCTCAGTATGTTGTAACCCTGGAAGATAGCCGTGTGGTGCACTGCTCCGCTTTGGAGGGCGAGCCCCCCTTCACCCAATGGTTGGGTGGTGTCATCATCCTTTCCTCCATGAACGCTCTGCCACACATGGTGGAGTTTCCTATGGAGATGGATGAACTGATGCAACTGCTGACTGCCGGCAACCAGGGCACTTCCGCCCAATATGCCTGGCATGTGGCTCCTGCCGATGTTGCTTCCGGCATCGTCCGTTCCGTACGATTGCTGGACTAAGTCCCTTTCCAACTATACGGACTCGAACTCATTCGGGGGCGCTGTGGATGGAGTCACTTCAATGTTATATGGCCGGGGTCTCTTGGATGTTTTATGGGTCGGATTATCTTCTATGTTAAACCGGAGACTCTTCGGATGTTTCCCTTTAGTGCATTCTGCGGCGGAACTCCGCGCATACCACAGCCGCCGCGATGGCCACATTCAGCGACTCGGCACACTCACGCCCGCTGGGGTAGTTGGGGATGTTGAGCCGTCGGTTTACCCGTTGCGCCACTTCGTCGCTGATGCCGTTGCCTTCGTTGCCCATGACGACGATGCCATGCGTGGAGAGCTCGCACGCATACAGATTCTCCCCGTCCAAGAACGTTCCGTAGACCGGGATGTCCGCTCCGACGGACTCTATCATCTGCGGCAGTGAGCCATAGTGTAGCTGCACGTGCGCCAATCCCCCCATGGTGGCTTGCACCACTTTGGGACTGTAGGCGTCTACGGTGTTTTCTGAGCAGAAGATGTGCTCTATGCCGAACCAGTCCGCCAGGCGGATAATTGTCCCTAGGTTGCCTGGGTCCTGCACACCATCCAGCGCCAGGCAGAGGTTCTCTCGGGCAAACTCGTTGCGCCACTCCGCACTCTTTTGCTCAAACAGGGCCAACACTCCTTGTGGCATCTTTAGGAAACTGGCCTTCGACAGTTCGTCGGCGCTCGCCTCTATCACCTCGTCGGCCTCGTAGCGGTTCGCCTGCAACCACTCGGGCTGCGCCACCAACAGGCGACAGTGGTAACTGCCCATCAAATCGCCCACCAACTTGGGGCCTTCTGCCACAAAGAGCTGCTCGCTCTTGCGGTTTTTCTTCAGTTCCAAGGAACGGATATACTTGATTTTCGCTTTACTCAGCATTCTTTTCTTAATTGACAATAAAAGTTTAACAAAGCTACCTATTATTATTGATATAATAGCTAACTTTGCTAGGTTAATTTATGCTTCACATCAAATTATTCATGAGAATACGTAACGTCCGATATCTCCGCCTGGCCTTGTTGCTCCTGTTGACCTCATGCTCAGTGTCTAAATTCATACCGGACGGCAGCTGCCTGCTCGACAAGGTGGAGGTGGTGTCGGACACCAAGGCCGTGAAACCCGCCGAGGTGAGCAGCTATGTGAAGCAATACCCCAATAACCGGTGGTTCAGCACCGTGAAGATTCCTCTCTATATCTATTCCCTCTCTGGGGTGGACTCCACCAAGTGGTGCAACCGCTTCGTGCGCAAACTGGGCGATGCCCCGGTCATCTACGACGAGGCGCTGGCACAGCGGTCGGCGAGCGACATCACTCGTGCCTTGCAAAACAAAGGCTATATGCGGGCGAGCGTGGAGGTGCAGAAGCGGATCTCCAAGAAACGGGTAAAGGTGACCTATCAGTTGCACACCGGACCGCAATACACCGTGCGGGGCCTCTCGTATGACTGGCAGGACGCGCGTGTGGAGAACCTCGTGCAGCAGTCGTTCCGGTGGAACCTCTATTCCGGCATGCCTTTCGACGTGAACCAACTGAATGCCGAACGGCAGCGCATCGCCTCCTTCCTGCAGTCGAATGGTTACTACAAGTTCCACAAGGACTACATCACCTTCACGGCGGACACCACCCTCAACTCCATGATGGTGGACCTCACCCTACACTTGCTGCCTTACGCCAAGCAGGGGACGAATACCCCGCATCCGCAGTACACGATTGACCGCATCCGCATACTCACCGACTTCGACCTATCGAAGGCCCTGACCGGCGGACAGACGCTTGCCTACGACTCCATTCGTCGCGAAGGGCTGGACATCTACTACCAGAAGTCGGTGCCCATCCGCCCCAACGTGTTGGCTAACAGTGTCTACATGGCCTCCGGTGAACCCTATAACGAACAGAAGACGCAGAACACACAGAATGCTTTCTCGCGCTTAGGAGCTATCCGCTACACCGACATCCGCTTCGACGAGAAGGAGACGGACCGCCCCGACAACCCGCAGCTGGATTGCTACATCCTCTTTACGCGTAACAAACAGAAGTCCATCAGCGCCGAGCTGGAAGGTACCAACTCCTCGGGCGACCTGGGCGCGGCGGCTTCCATCTCGTTCCAGAACAAGAACCTCTTCAAGGGGTCGGAGCTCTTCACCTTCAAGTTGCGCGGTGCCTACGAGGCGGTCACTGGCCTGCAGGGCTACACCAACGAGAACTACACCGAGTACGGAGCCGAGGCCAGTATCAACTTCCCGCGGTTCCTCTTCCCCTTCCTCTCCAGGGATTTCAAGAAGCGCATACGGGCGACATCCGAGATTGACATCCAGTATAACTCGCAGAACCGACCCGAGTTCTCGCGCCGCGTGGCTTCCGTATCGTGGAGCTACAAGTGGACCTCCAAGCGCAATCTGCAACACAAGGTGGACCTGATAGACCTCAACTACGTCTACATGCCGTGGATATCGCCCACCTTCAAGAAGAACTATCTCGACAGTGTGAGCAACCGAAACGCCATACTGAAGTATAACTACGAGAACCTCTTCATCATGAAGATAGGCTATGGTGTGTCGTACCACTCCGGTGGTGCCAACTCCCACACTGCCACGGGCAACTCCTGCTTCGTCCGTTTCAATATGGAGACCGCCGGCAATGCACTCTATGGTCTGTCGCATCTGCTGCGCGACAAGCGCAACTCCGACGGCCAGTACACCGTCGCCAACATCGCCTATGCGCAGTATGTGAAGGGGGACATCGACTATGCAAAGAGTTTCCGCATCGACTCGAAGAACTCCATCGTCTTCCATACGGCTCTCGGTGTGGCCTATCCCTACGGCAACTCATCGGTGCTGCCTTTCGAGAAACGCTACTTCTCCGGCGGTGCCAACAGTGTACGCGGTTGGTCGGTGCGTCGGCTCGGTCCGGGCAAGTTCGCCGGCAACGACCGCAACATCGACTTCATCAACCAGTCCGGCGACATCAAGCTCGACCTCAATCTGGAGTATCGCACCCACCTTTTCTGGAAGATTAACGGTGCCCTGTTTGTGGACGCCGGCAACATCTGGACCATCCGCGAGTACGAGGACCAGCCTGGCGGAGCGTTCCACTTCGATACCTTCTACAAACAGATTGCTATGTCGTACGGCATGGGCCTGCGGTTCGACTTCGACTACTTCATCCTCCGCTTCGACGGCGGTATGAAGGCGCTTAACCCCATCTACGACGGGAAGGATCGCTATCCCATCCTGAAGCCCGACCTGAGCCGCGACTTCGCGTTCCACTTCGCCGTGGGCTATCCATTCTAACAACGAAACACAAAAGAATACACTTATTATATATATGATACGATTCATCAGTCTTGCCAGTGGCAGCAGCGGCAATTGCTACTACCTCTCCACCGAAACCACCGCCGTGCTCATCGATGCGGGTATTGGCATACGCTCCATGAAGAAACGCTTCCGTGAGCAGGGTCTCGTATTCCCGAAAGTGAAGGGGTTGCTCGTCACGCACGACCATGCCGACCACATCAAGTCCGTCGGCGCGCTGGGCGAGGACCTGCGCATCCCCGTCTATGCCACGCAGGAGACCCACGTGGGCATCAACAAAAACTACTGCACCAAGAAGAAACTCAGCGCCCAGTCGGTGACCTACATAGAGAAGGAGAAACCTTTCACTGTTGGCGACATGACCATCACCCCCTTCGAGGTGCCCCACGACGGCACCGATAATGTGGGCTACTTCATCGAGCTCGACAGCAAGACCTTCTGTGTGGCTACCGATATCGGCTATATCACCGATACGGCCTCGTCCTACATGCGCCGAGCCAGCTATCTGGTGATTGAGTCCAACTACGACGCTACGATGCTGGCCAACGGCCGCTATCCTCAACGGTTGAAGGAACGCATTGCCGGTCTCCATGGTCACCTCTGCAACTCCGACGCTGCGGCGTTCATCGCCCAGCAGGCTGCAGCCGGACAACTGAAGTACGCATGGTTATGCCACTTGAGTCAGGACAACAACAATCCGGAGCTGGCCCTGAAGACTGTCGTGGCCCAATTGGAGGAAAAAGGTCTGCAGATAGGCCGGGATGTGGAGGTCGTTCCCCTAAAAAGACAGTTACCCTCGAAAATGTTTGAGTTCGAATGAGGCCTTTTTGCCCCTCATTTGCGTCTAATGAGGCCGAATCTACTATGGAAGGAAAAATAACGGGAAACGGAGCCTTTATGAAAGCTATTGATAGATAGTGTATTATGAAGGTCGGCAAAAATAATGATAAAAAAGTTGCGAAAAAGTTCTCCAAATGTTTGGTGGGTTGCCGCAAATGCCCTACCTTTGCAATCGCAAAACGAAAGGTAACGCACTCTTAGCTCAGTTGGTAGAGCAACTGACTCTTAATCAGTGGGTCCAGGGTTCGAATCCCTGAGGGTGTACCAACCGAAGGTTCTGAAAGAAATTTCAGGACCTTTTTTGCTTTCTAGGGGTTATTGATTAGAGCCCGTTGGTTAGCGAGGGTCGGTAAGAATTTATGAGAACGGGATGGTGACCATGGCTTGTTGGTGCGGGTCGTCTTCGCTAATATTTCCACTGGTTAATGGTCGTGTTTTGGTGACCCTATGCTCAAGGCCTCGAGACCTTATGCTCCCAAGCACTAGACCCTAGGGGCATTTTTCGGGTACCTTTAGCCGTTTTTTTAGCTATACTGGCATATCTGTCTGTCTATATCCATTTCTCATCGAATAAGGTCTGCTGACTCTAGCCGATTTAGGGTTGGTTTCTCGGGATAGACAATACCGGTTGTCCACGGCTTGGGACTGGGACACTGTAGCGGGGAATAGAAAAAAGGGAATCGACAGCAATGTCGATTCCCTTCCTATAATATAAATATGTAATATCGCTTAGAGGATATACTGCGAGCTGATGGACTCGTTGTTCATCACTCGGCGGATGGTTTCTGCGAAGAGGTCAGCTATGGAGAGCTGTTTCACCTTTGCGCAACGGCTGGAGTAGGGGATGCTGTCGGTGAACACCATCTCCTCGAGGCAGGAATTCTGCACGCGCTCCGAGGCCGGACCGGACATCACGCAGTGTGAAGCGATGGCGCGAACACTGGTGGCACCTGCGGCTTTCATCATGTCGGCAGCCTTCGTGATAGTACCAGCAGTATCCACCATATCGTCCACCAACACCACGTTCTTGCCCTTCACGTCGCCGATAATCTGCATCGAGGCCACTTCGTTGGCTTTCACGCGCGACTTGTTACACAGCACCAAGGGTACACCTAGGTATTTCGAGAATGTGCTTGCACGCTTGGAACCGCCCACGTCAGGTGTGGCAATCACCAGATTTTCGAGTTTCAACGACTCGATGTAAGGAATGAATACCGACGACGCGTAGAGGTGGTCAACCGGCACATCGAAGAATCCCTGAATTTGGTCAGCGTGGAGGTCCATCGTAATCAGACGGTCGATGCCAGCCACGCTCAGCAAGTCGGCTACCAGCTTAGCGCCGATAGACACACGCGGCTTGTCCTTACGGTCCTGGCGTGCCCATCCGAAGTAGGGGATAACCGCTACGATGCTCTTTGCGGAAGCTCTCTTGGCTGCGTCAATCATCAGCAGCAACTCCATCAGGTTGTCGGAGTTGGGGAACGTGGACTGCACTAGGAACACGTGACGGCCACGGATGGATTCCTCGTAAGATACGGCGAACTCACCATCGGCGAAGTGCATAATATTCATTTTACCTAATTCGCACTTAAGACTCGTGCAAATCTTTTCAGCAAGGTATCTCGAATTGGTTCCGGAAAATACCATGTAAGATGCTTTATCGCTCATGTCTCTTTAATAGAAGTTTAATCTATTGATATATTTAATTTGGTGGCAAAGGTATGAAAACTTTGCAACATACGGCGTATGAAACCGACGGGAATTTCTTCGGCGTCAGTCCGCCAGCCGTTTCAATACCCTGAAGTGTTCGATTAACTCTTTGTAGTCCATGTTGTTATGGGCATCGAAACGATTCCATAGGTCACCCATGATGGCGGCCCCGCCAAATCCGTAATCCTTTATCAAGGGCAGGTTCTCGTCAGTGATGCCTCCAAGGGCTATCACCTTCTTGTCGATGATTCCCTCCTTGGCCGCTTTGCGGATGTCCTCGGCGGAGTAGGTGGAGAGGTATTCCTTCTTGGAGATGCTGTCGAACACGGGGCTCATGAAGACGTAGTTGCACGAGCTCTTCTTCGCCTTCACCTCCTCGATGGAGTGACACGAGCAACTGACGTGTCCGCGGTAGTTCTCGGGTGCCTCGGGGTTGCGGCTGTTCAGATGGATGCCCATCAGGTTGAATTCCTCCTTCAGGTAGAAATGGTCGTGCGTGACGATACGCTTCCTATACTGTTCGGGGATGAGCGTCAACAGACGTTCCGAAAACATAGGAGCTGTGTCCGGCTTGCGTATATGAAGATAGTCGAGCCCTTCTTCAAATAGCGTAGTCAATATTTTATCCTCCTCTATGAAGAATGAAGGAGTTGTTATCACAATTAATTTCATCGAATGTAAACAATCTCTTTAATTCAACTGAAACTAAGTTTATTGAAATCATAAGGTCTATCCTCCTCGGTATCCGTCGGCTCCCCAAATCCATGGTACTCATCGCCATTTCTCGAGATTCCGACCTATACGAAAAAGAATATCACAGACAAAAGTACAGATAATAAATCAGATTATCCTAACATTTTCCCAAAATATTTTATAGGATAGTGAAATGTTGGTTGAGTATCAGGGTATTGTAGGGGTTGCCAGCGCAACTATCTCCATCAACCCCGACCGCATCTCCTTGTTGGTAATGCCCAGGTGGTAGGCTTTGGTCAAGGGGATATTCTTACTGAAGGGGTTTTCTGTATCCCGCAAATCTTTGGAGAAGAAATCGGATGATGAGGATGCTTTTGGGGGCTTTTGACTGTATATTATGAAAGAGGTATAGCCGACTAGAACCGGAATGGTCGGAGGTAGCCGGCACAGCCTATTTTTCTTCTTTTCCGCCTAAAGTGTGCGGAGATGCGCCATTATCGTGTACCTTTGCAGACAAACTAGAAAACAGTAATGGCGGAAATCAATTATAAAGAAGAACTGAACGAGAGTCAGTACGAGGCGGTGCGCTACATCGACGGACCCTCGCTGGTGATAGCCGGAGCCGGCTCGGGCAAGACTCGCGTGCTGACCTACAAGATAGCTTACCTGCTGGAGATGGGCTACGAG
>CAYZVH010000037.1:0-6122 GCA_964481755.1 uncultured Bacteroides sp.
CCGCTGCAGCGGCCTTGCAAGCCTCCGCATTCGCCGCGCTGCCTGCCGCGCTGCTGGCGTAGCCCTGGGCCGCCGTCTCGCTTTCCGCGGCTCCCTGGGCGTTTTCTGCCGCGCGGCCGGCGCTGGTCTCGGCTGCCTGGGCTGATCCTGCCGCCGCGCTCTGGGCGCTTTCTGCCTTCCCTTGAGCGGTCTCGGCAGCTTCCCGGGCCGTCTCTGCCGCCGTCCGGGCGCTCTCGGCTGCCGCCTGCGCCGTCTGGGCTGCCGCCTGGGCGCTGCTGGCCTGGCTCTGCGCCTCTTCTGCCGCGTCGGCGGAAGCCGCTGCCGCTGCCTGGCTGGCCGCCGCTGCGCTGGCGGAAGAAGCAGCCGCCGCTTCGCTCTCTGCCGCCTTCTGCTCGCTCTCCGCTGCGGCGGTCCCGGCGGCCTTGGCCTCCACGATCCCGGTCTTGATGGTCTCGATCTCCGCCTGGAACTGCTCCGCCTGGGTGGGGGTGATGTCCCCGCTCATCTCCGCGTCCTCGCTCCAGTCGCTCTCCATCACCGGAAACCGGGCGGTGGTGGTCAGGGTGGCGGTGGTCTCCTTCTCGCCGGATACCGTCGCGCCCTTGATGGTCATGAACATCTGGCCCGCCGCTGCCTTTGCCTCTGCCGGGATGGGAACCAGATAGACCTCGCTCTCTCCCTCGGCCAGCATGTCCGTGGTCAGGGCGGTAATGGTGGGGTTCTCGCCGTTGGCGTCGTACCATACGATGCTCCGGGCCGTCCCGGCCCACATGGAGCCGAAGGTCAGCTGCAGGGCCACGTCGTCATGGCTGCCTGCCGCTCCCACCGGAACGCCGTCGCCCCGCACATACTCGTCCGACACCTGGAGCGGAATCACTCTCCGATACATAAGATTCCTCCTTCTTGTGGATTAAAAACGGCGCAGAGGGAGCGAAAACACTCTCTCTACGCCGTGTCGTAAAGAACCTGCTGCGAAAACAGGCAAGGGTACCGCGGTAGATATGAACTTGTCCGGGCGCCCTTATACGTTGTGGGCGGCTGCCTCCGCTGCGTAGATGGAGCTCTTCTCCTCAATCAGGTTGGCCGTGGCCGTGTCCTGCTGGGCGCTCTGCTCCAGCACGATGGCGAACTTTCTGGGGATCTCTACGTTCTCGCCGCGCTTGATCAGCAGGCGCTCGCCGTTCACGCAGACGTAAACATCGTCCTTGTAGCGGTCGTTGTCCTTGAACAGCCGGACCGGGACTTTCTCCTCCAGCCAGGCTCTCTCCTCGGCCTCTTTCTCGGCCTCGGTCTTTTCCTGCTCGACCTGCTCAGCCTCGACGGCCTCTGCGGTCTCGGCGGCGGTCGCGGCCTCCGCCTCAGTGGTCTTCTTTACTGCCATAGGTGGTATCCTCCTTTTTCAGAACGGGAGGGGCTGCTGCATCGGGCAGCCCCTCATCTGCCAATTAGTTTTCGGGGGCGTCGTTGAAGCTGGAGCAGGTCTCGATGCGGACCATGTACTCCTCCACCAGGCGCTCGGCCACCTTGGTGGCCTTCCAGCCCGCGGTCGCTCTCTGGTTCAGGGGGTCAGAGGTGCCGGCAGAGCCCAGCTGCTTGACGATGTGCTCCAGGCCGCCGCCGGTGACCTCGGTCACGCCGTAGGCGTTCGCGCCCAGGATCAGGGTGGAGTATACGTCGCGCGCGCTGGCCGTGGCGGTGCCGCTGGACTTGTCCTTGCCGGCCTTCTTCCACAGCTTGGCCTCGCTGGTCTCCACGAAGCGGACACCTTCGATCTTGCCGATCTCGCCCTCGTAGATGCCCTCGGGGTCGGAGTAGGTTTTCACGTTCACCCACTTCGGATCGCTCATCAGGTCGTGGGCGCAGTCCGGGTGGATAATGCCCACATAGCCGCCGTTGATCCTGGGGGTGTTCATCACCTTCAGGGTGCGTACAGCCTTGCGGACAGCCTCCACCGTCAGGTAGTGGTTCTCGCTGTCGGTGGTGCTGCCGCCCACCAGGTTGGCTCTGGCAGCCACCTGGCCCTCGGCAAACTGCACGTTGGTGCCGCCGTTGAGGACCTCGCGGGTGATGGTGTCCAGGGTGCGGCCCGCCTGGCTGGC
Organism: uncultured Bacteroides sp.; assembly: GCA_964481755.1. Lineage (GTDB taxonomy): Bacteria > Bacteroidota > Bacteroidia > Bacteroidales > Bacteroidaceae > Phocaeicola_A. The sequence goes on from CAYZVH010000037.1 coordinate 2,100, forward strand.
CAGGGCGGTGGTCGCCTGCATCAGGTTGTTGTCGATGGCCGTCAGCAGCAGCACGTCGGACAGCTCGATGAAGCCGCCGTACTGCGCCACCGTGGCGGTGATCACGCTCATGGAGAGCTTCTGGCCGTCGGGGGTCACGCCCTCGGTCAGGGCGGTCAGGGCCTTGGCCAGGCTGGAGTACTTGCGGAACTCAATGGTCTTGCCCCCGTTCTTGGGAATGGGGTGTTTCTGACCGAACTGGTCGTGCACCAGCTCCGGCTCTGCCAGGGAGATGAGGTAGTTCGAGTAGAACGTCTTCATCTCGTTGGTCAGGCCGGTATCGGTCGTCACGTTGGTGTTGGCGTCAAAAAGCGCCAGGCTCATGGCTTTGAATGGATACATCATGGTATAAAATCTCCCTTCTGTCGGGAGGGCGGGATCAGAAAGAAATGATCTCCCCTCGTGCAACACGGCGGGCGATCTCCTCGAAGTCGGCTTTCGTCAGCTTGGAGGGGTCGTCCTTGACTGTGAATGCACTCTGGGCGTTGGTGCCGTTCTCGGCGGGGCGTGTGCCCCTGGCCCGGACATTGTCCGCCACCGCTTTCTCCGTGTTGGCGGCGGTCACCTGCATGGCGTTCCCCATCAGCTCGTCGAAGTGCATCACCTTGTAGGCGTGCTCCACGGGCGTGCCTGCCCGCAGCATGGCGGTGAATTGGGGGTTCTGCAGCTCCTGGGCAAAGTTGAAGCCCTTGAACTTCTGGGCCACGGTCTGGGCCTCCTGGAACCATTGCTGGGCCTGCCGCTGTACGCGCACCCGCTCCTGCTGCCCCTGCTGGGCCCGCTGCAGCTCGGCGTTTTCCCGCTGCAGCTTCTGGAACTGCTTGTACTGCTCCACGCTCATGCCTGCCTCTTCGGCGGCCTCGCTCCAGTAGGCGCTGTCGTTGTCCAGGGCGGAGGTCAGCTTGCTCAGGTCGCCGTCGTCGATGTTGTAGCGCTGCATCAGCATGTCGATCACGGCCTGCTGGCTCTGCATGCGCTCCTCCATCTCCCGGTTCTCTCCGAACCGGCGGTTGAGCATGCGCTGCGTCTCCTCGGTGTAAATGTCCTTGAACTCGCCGTTCACCATCTCGCGGAAGGCTCTGCGGCGCTCGTCCAGAGTGTCGGAGGTGACCTGCACCCCCTTGCCTTCGGTCCCACCGGCGTCGTGGGACGGTTCCTGTGCGTTCGTCACAGTGCCGGCAGCTGCCGCCCCGTCGCCCTGCTTGCCGAACAGCACGTTGCTGTACTTGTCGCCCGTTTTTCCCCGGCGGGTAGTTCCCGGGGCCGCGGCCTGCGCCGCACCCGCTGCGCTGCCATCGCCGGTAGCTGCCGCCCCGGCACCTTCGCCGTCAAACAGGCAAAGGTTCATGGCCTGCATTTCTCTGAACTTCATAGGGTAGTTCCTCCTTCAACCGCGGACTTAAAGGCTCCGTGCGCCTGCGCGGGCTTGACGGCCCCGTGTGCCGGTCCTCATGGATCCATACCCCGGGCGATGGGGGGAGGAAGGGAGTGCTCCCTCGCCCCGCCGCGCCGTGGTACAGGAGGACAGTATCAGCATATCAAAGGCAAAACGCCGGTTTCACCCCCGAAACGCGAATTTTTTTCAAATCTCCTGCTGCTCTACGGATAGATACTCCGGCCCCGTCGCTTCCAGCCGCAGGAATCCGGCCTGCAGCAGGTCGAATGTGCCCTGGCAGGCCGCCGCCGCGCCGTCCGCGCCCTCTGCCGGTACGAACGTGATCTGCGCGAAGCCGGGCCGGATCTCCAGCACCTTCCCCACAGCGTGGGGGCTGTTTTCCACCCAGCCCTCCAGGCTGCCCGTCAGGCAGCTGATGGCCGCGCACATCTCCGGGCTGCCGGTGGCGTGCCCCTCACAGGTCACGGTGTAGATCGTCCCGGGCCTCTGCGCCAGGCTCACATGGGTCATGTCGTCCTCGCTTTCTCCGCTTTCCTTACTTCGTGTTCATGTTGGGGCTGCTGCGCTTGGCCAGCCGGGTGCCGTAGTCCGTCATGGGCTGCTGGGCCTTCAGAATGCCGCTTGCAAGGCTGCTCTCTGTGCCTTCGCTGCTGCCCCCGGCAGTCTGTGCCCCTCCGCCGGTGCTGCCGCCCTGAGCCGCATTTGTGGGGCCTGCGATGCCCAGCGCCGCCTTCAGCATGGCGTTCTCCTGGGACAGCTGCTGGCAGATGGTCAGCAGCGTCTGCCCCTGCTGCACGTACTCCCGCACCTTGTCGATGCCCTCGAACTCCATCATGTCCAGGGCGGCCAGGCTCTCCTGTGCCCGTTCCGGGTTGAAAAAGCCCATGTTGTACAGGTCCTGCGCCCGCTGGTTCTGCTCGGCCCGGCTGAACGGGTTCTTCTTCTGGGCCTTGATCTTCAGGTCGAAGATGGGCTTGCGGTAGAGCATCTGCCCGTCGCTGCCGACGGTGGTCGGCTGCTCCTGCAGGTTCTTGTTGTTCAGCTCCACAAATTCGTAGCCGCCGGGCACGTTGGTCCCGGTGATGCGGAAGCTGCGGGTCACGTCGTAGAACTGCCGGATCAGCTCCACGCACAGCCCGGTGATGGCCACGTGGGCCCGGTAGCTGGCGGCGATCATGTCCCGGCTGGCCTTGTTGCCCGCCTCCTGCAGGGCGGCAATGGCCGCCGCAGCCGTCACGCCGGAGCCCACGCCGCCGCTGTTCACGTCCCGGTTGGCAGCGGTGTCCTTCATCTCCTCGATCTTCATCTGGGCCACGGTCACGTAGATGTCGTCCAGGGGCTGGGTCACGATCTCCTTCAGGCGGGCGTCGCTGATCTCGCCCTCCACGTCCACAATGGGCTCGTTCCAGTCCATGAACTGCTCCCGGTTGATGTTGGTGGAGGTCGAGCAGAAGAACCGCTTCTTGGTGGTCATCATGGCGTTTTCCAGGATATTGCCGCTGAGCTTGTCGATGTACAGCTGCGGATCCTTGCAGATCGCAACATAGCCGAAGCCGACGGGCGTGCCCTTCTCCGGGAACATCACGTCCAGCACAATCGGGTACTGCCCGTGGTCGTAGAAGCCGCGCTCCCGGTAGTTCGGGTCGTTCTCGCTGGCGTAGAGCAGCTGGTCTCCCACGAACTTCACGTAGTGCAGCAGGGTCTTCCCGCTGGGGCTCTTGACCTTGTAGTACCAGTCCACCACCACGCTCTTGCCGCTGGTGTCCACGGTGTCGTCGTAGATGTACTGCTTCACGTCAATGGCGTTGCCCTTCAGCTTGCCCTTCAGATCCGGGTACTGCTGCTCCAGCAGATCCTCGTCCACCAGGTCGATCACAAACAGGTTCCGGCTCTTCTGAATGTCCGTGATCCCCGGCTCCCAGAACAGCTTCAGCAGGTCGATCTCCTGAATGGCCACGTCGCCCAGGCCGTTTTCCTTGCTGGGGTCCCAGAACACGCCGTAGGCCGCCGTGCCGTGCTTGAGCTTCTCCCACCAGTTGTCGGAGTAGGTCTGCTCATAGTCGTTGTACTCCAGGATCACCGGCAGAACGGAAGAGAGGGTCCGGGCGCTCTCCTCGTCGCTGCGCTCCCGGGGCAGCACCACCGGCTCCGGGTAGTTGTCCATCGCGTCGGCGTGCTTATTGAGAATGCTGTTGAACAGCCACGCCGAGGACGGCTCCGGCGTCCTGGGCCCGTCCGGCAGGGGGTTGCCCTGGGCGTCCGTCTTGGTGGCGCTCACGCCGCCTTGGCGGCCCCGGATCGCCTCCCAGTGCCGCAGCTCCCACCACAGCTCATCGTCCACAATGCGGGTCTCCAGGTTGGCCTTGCCCTGCTTGTACTTGGCCAGCAGCTCCGTCGCCCGCTTGATGTCCTCTTGGCCGATGGTCTTCTGGGTGCTGTCCCGGTTTAGCAGCATGGCTGCCATCTCCGGTGACATGTTGGGGTCGCCCTGTACGCCGGGCACGCCGGCGGAGGGCTGCTGCCGGTTGGCCGTGCCGGGCCGCGCCGGCTGCTTTCCAAAAAAGGTTGCCATAGTCTTTCACGCTCCT
>CAYZVH010000037.1:6222-20691 GCA_964481755.1 uncultured Bacteroides sp.
TATTTCCGGAAGAAATCGTAGCGGTCGTAGCCGCTGCTGCTGCTTGCCGCCAGGTCCAGCGGATCGTAGGGCTTCTCGGCCTGCACGGGCCGCAGCCTGGGTGCGATGGGGTTCTTCATGCACACATAGCGCAGCTCGTCGTAGATGTGGTCCTCGCCGTCGGTGTCAATGTCCTCCACGTTGCTCTCGTCGTAGACCAGGTTGGGCACCGTGCGGATAAAGTGCTTGCAGGTGTCGAAGATATACAGCATGGGCACGCCCTCGGCGTCGAAGACCAGCCGGTGATGGATCTGCATCTTTCCGTCGATCCTGGCGTGGTCGCCCTTCTCGAAGTACACCCGCTGCCGCTCCATCAGGGCGCCGATGCTCTCCGTGCCGTCGCTGCCCCAGATGGCCGGATCGCCCACCCGGTGGATCTGGCGCCCCTTCAGGTTCGGGTCTTCCGCCTCGATCTCCCGGATCTTCCGGGCCACCTCCGTGGGCTCCAGCCTCACGCCGGTGTTGGGTACGCCGGTGCAGCCGTAGTATTCCCGGATCCGGTACATGCGCCGCTCCCGGTCCACGGCGTACCAGCCCACGCTGAACGGCTTGGAGTATCCCCAGTCCAGGCCGCACCAGATGGCCCAGGTCTCCGGCACCTTGAAGGGCCGGATCACGTGGGTGAAGCGGCGGTCGTCGTAGTGGCTGCTGTCGTTGCGCCACTCGGTGAATACCTGCCCGCTGAAGGTGTTCCAGTCGCCGTAGAGCAGGGCGTTCTTCTCGGCCTCCGGCATGCTGGCCAGGCGCTGCACGTACTGCGGGTCGTTGCGCAGCAGCGCCGGGTTGTCAAACACGCTGCTGGGGACAAAGATCCGGCTCTGCCGGGCCTTGTGCTCCGCTCCGGCCTGGTCCCGCCACGTCACGTCCTCCCAGATCGTGTGCATGGGCGGGGCTGCCGTGATAAATCGCTCCTTCACCCAGCCGTGGCCCACGCCGCCGGGGTTGGCCGTGGCCCGGATATAGACCCGGGTGCCCGGCCCGTTGGGCCGGTTTCGGGAAAACAGGTAGTTGTACTCCTCGAACAGGAAGTGCGTCAGCTCGTCGAAGCCGATGAAGTCGTAGGCCTGGCCCTGGTACTTCACCTTGTCCTTGGTGTACTGCATGGCCCCGAAGACAATCTTGGCCCCGCTGGGGAAGGTCCACGTGTGGTTCCCGGCGTTGTACTTGGCCTTGGGGAACACCCGGGGGTAGTAGTTCAGCGTCTTGTCGATCAGCTCCGCCAGCTGGGGGAAGGTCTTTCGCAGGATCAGCCCCTTGTAGTACGGAATCTGCACCTGCCGCAGCGCCTCAATCACCAGGGCGTCGCTCTTGCCGCCTCCGGCAGCGCCGCCGTACAGGGCCTCATACTCCGGCCGGGCCATAAACACCGCCTGCCTGGGCTGCGGCTGCCACACCACGTTAGCTCCCATCTTCCTGTTTCACCTCCGGCAGCAGCACCACGCCCTGCTCTTTCCCGGCGTCGTCTTTCTTCTCCTCCTGGGCCCAGCGGAAGTTGTACTTCAGGTTGAACTCTGCGCCCCTCTGGCCGTCCTTGTCGTAAAGCCGCTCCTCGGCGTAGGCCTCGATCCGCAGCTTCGCGCGCGCAACCGTGTCAGAAAACCGGTCCCTGCCGCCGTAGTCCAGCAGGCTCTGCCTGCTCTTGAATCCCAGCGCCAGCGCCAGCCCCGTCACCGTCGGCGGGTGCCGTCCCACCAGGATCACCTCGCCGGCCTTGTCCGTCAGGGGGGAGCCGTCGTCCAGGATATACGGCGCCCCTTCGCAGTCTTTGAAGTACTGTTCGATCTTCTCCTGCAGCTCCTCCGCACTCTTGAATTTCGGCGGCCTTCCGCCCTTTGACTTTGCCATCCTCCGGCCCCTCCTTTCCCCGGCGTGCTCTCGCTTCTATCAGCATAGCAGGGGAGCGGGCGGGATTTCACCCCCGGGCAGATAGAAAAAAGGGCAATACCCTGGGCGCGTTTTCCTCGCGCCCAGGGTGAAGTCCTGCCCCTATTTTGTTTTCTTCACCGCCAGCCGGTAGGTCGCTCCATAGCGCCGTTTCCGGCAGTGGGCGCAGGTGATTTTCTGATTGACGCCGCCCTTCAGCCTCACCAGCGTGTAGGCCTCCCGCAGCTTCGCAGCGCAGCACCCGCACAGATCGTAGGTTTGTCCTTCCATGCTCATACCCCCGCAAAGCTCTCCCGGATCTTGCCGCCCGGGGTGTCAAACTCCACCACGTGAAACCGCTCCTGCGGGTGGACCCATACCACGGTGCCCTTCATCGGGGCCTTGGTTTTGCTTCTCTTGTCATCCAGCTGGCCGAAGGTCTCCGGCACTCTCGTCACTCTGCCTCCAATGCGTACCATGTGCTTCACACCTCCCGGATCGTGATGCCGTGCACCATCAGCATCAGCTTGCGCTTCACGGTGAACAGGCGATAGGCGGCGCTCTTGGGATCGTCGTAGCCCTTCACGTCCTCCACCACCACATGGCGGCTGCTGTCCCGGTACACGAAGTCGGCGATGTACTTGCAGGGCTGCTCCCGCTTGCCGTCGGCCCGGGTCTGAGCGGGGATCAGCAGATACTCCACCTGGCAGCGCAGAGCGGAGATCTTCCCGGCCCGCTGCAGCAGCTCCAGCTCCCGGAACCGGGCAGCCTCCTTCTCGCTGGCGAAGTGCCGCACCGTGCCGTCCGGCATCGCCACGTCCGTCGGCTTGGCATGGTACTTGTTGCCCTTCCGCTGTCTGCTCTCCCGGCTTCGCATGGCCCGCTCCACCTGCTGCCGGGCCTTCGGCCCCATGCGCTGCAGGTCTTTACTGCTCAGTGCCATGCTCGCCCTCGCTTTCCGTCGCCTGCCTGGGAATCACGCCGATCACGTACATGCCGGTCTCCTCGTCCTTCCGGCTCTTCACCTCGTGGTCCCGCAGCGCCGTCTTGAAGGCCTGCACGGGGAACTGGAAGCGGTAGCCCAGCACTTCCTCGCCCTCTCGCTCTGGCTCACCGTATCGCCGGGCCAGAGCTGCCAGAATGCTGTCCATCGCAAAGCTCAGCTCCCGGTTGGCTCCCTCCAGCTGCTCGATCCGCTCCCGCTGCTTGCTGCAGATCTCGTGCATCTTGGTGTTCTGGGCCTGCAGGCCCCGGATCCTGTCAACGTTTCGCATCGTTCTCCTCGTCCTTTCGCTCGTAATACCGCAGCAGGGCGGCGGCAATGGTGCATTTCCTCCAGCCGTTTCTGCCGCAGGCGCAGTAGGCGTCCATGTACTCCGTGGCCGTCTGCACGTCCGGGAAGGCCAGCACGCCGCCGCCCTCGCAGCGCACCCGCAGCTTGTCGCTCCAGGCGTAGAACGGGCACGTCCACGCCTTGTGCCAGTAGTCCGCCATCCGCCGTTTCCCCTCCCTCTTCCGTCCGCTCACAGCCGCTCTGTGCTGCGGTCGTCGTCGTAGTCTTCTGCCTGGTCCAGGGTGCTGATGTTTCGCTGCCGCAGCTTGGCCAGCACCCCGCTGATGTACCGCCAGTCTCCGGCCTTCCCGGCGTTGGCTGCCGCCTCGAAGGCGTACATCAGCAGCCGCTTGTTCTCCTCCGGCAGCGTCATGGTCCATAGGCCGCTGCGCTCGTCCCTGCGGTTTTCGTACAGGGCCAGAAACACCTGGCTGCGGTCGTGCTCCGTGGCGGTCCGGGTCGTGAACCGGGCGAAGATGGCGTCGGTGACGGCAGCCACCTCCGTCCGGATCTCCGGGGTCATGCCGAAGTACTCGTCCGGGTCGCTGTTGCGGCCTGCGCAGAAGTCGCTCACGCCCTCCTGCGCCCGCGCGCCCGCGTCACCACCACCACCAGAGAATAAGGGTCTGGTCTGGTTAGGTCTGGTTAGGTTAGGTACCGCGTCACAATCGTCACCGAGTGACGTCACGGTGACGCCAGCTTTCTTCCGTTCCCGGTATCTCCGCTGACGCTCGCGGTGCTTGATCTTGCTGTCATCTTGCAGCTCCTGATACATCACCGAGTAGTCGTCCCAGTCGTGCAGCCGCATGTCCTCGTCCAGCCACCCGGTCTTGATCAGCGCCGCCACCAGCACCTCCGGCTTCTTCTTCCATTGGCAGGCGTTGGCGATGGCCCTGGCGCTGCATTTGCTCAGGTCGCCGTCGTAGGCGTTCTGAATGGCCCATGTCCAAAGGCCGACCAGAAGCCCCACAGCGATCATGTTCGGATCAACGGCTGCGCTGCTGAGCTTCAGCTCCTCGGCAAGGCTTGAGGTCTTTCTGTGCTGCGGAAGGTTGCTGTAGACCTGTATCCAAGGGATCATAGGCCTGTCCTCCTTATTCCTGGTGTTGGTGCAGGAACACTACCTTGCTCCTGCGCTCCCGGGCGTTCTCACTGAGCCACGCCTGGGCCTGCTGCCTTGACAGGTGGCTCTCCATCGCCCGCGGCTCGTAGGCGTAGCCTCCGGCCTCCAGCTTCCGCTGCATGCGCTCCTGGATCTCTTCCTCGCCGTAGTTGGCTTCAATCAGATAGAGATCGTAGTCCCGGGCCTCCACGCCCTCCAGGCTGCCGCAGTCCGTGGCATAGAAGATTGCCTCGCTCCTGCCGTCCCGCCAGCCGTAGATGTGCCAGGCGCAGTTGGGAACGTCGTGGGGAATCGGGGTCATGGTGAACTCTACGCTGCTGCAGCTGCCGCCCGGCAGCCGCCCGTAGGAGAGGATGTCCTCCGTGTCGGCCACGTCGATCACGTTCTCATAGATTCCCACGCTGCTCAGCGCCTGGTGCAGCCAGGGTGGGCAGAGAAAGCGCAGGGAAGGGTGGAGGAAGGCCAGCTGCTTGATGGTCTCCGGGTTGAAGTGGTCGCCGTGAATGTGGGTCAGCACCACCAGCCTCAGCCCCTTGTGAATCTCTTCCAGTGCCCGGAAGGGCACGCCGCAGTCGATCAGGATCGTCCCGTCCAGAACCACGGCGTTGCCCTTTGAGCCGGTCGCAATCACGTTACAGGTCACGCATGCTCACCTGCCTCGGGCCGCTGTCGGCCGGGCCGCTCTCCGGCGTTCCGGCAGCCTCGGTGGGGGCCGCTTCCTGCACCTCGCCGGTCTTCTCGTCCACGGCGGGCAGCTCGAAGTACTGCTCCCGGCTGGCCCGTCCCTCCTTCAGGGCGGTGTACACGCCCCGCAGCTTCACAATGCTCTGGCTGGTGAAGGCCTCCGCCTTGCAGCCGATGTACTTCTCCAGGCTCTCCAGCGGCACGCCGAAGTCCTCCTGGAAGGCCTGGGCCATCTTCCGCACCCGGTCGATCAGAGGCTCCCCGCCGCACAGCAGCGTCTTTTCACAGGCGGCGACGGCGGCGTCCACTACGTCCCCGGGAATAATGCCTAGGATACAGGCTCTCATGCGCCGGGCTCCCTGATTGGCCACCATCTCGTAGATGTCCCGGGGATCCGTCAGGGCTTTGGCCCCGTGCTTGGTCTGCCGGATATGGGGTACGGTGAAGATCTTGGTCTGCCGCGTGTTGGTCTCCAGATCCCAGCAGTAGGCCATCACCGTGCTGGCGCCGTTCTTCTGCTCCAGCTCCGTAATACCGAAGTCCAGGTTGCCCCAGTTCTGGGCCATCACCTCCGCCAGCCGGATCGAGGGGCCGGTGACGTTCTCGCCGCCGCGGGGATACTCATACACCGCCCGCTCCGCCAGGCTCCTGCGCTTGCAGGCGTTGAGGATTCGGTTGTGGCTCATCACCTCGTCCCTCGGGAATCGCTTGGCCACGATCATGGCCGCCTGCACTTCCTGGGCCTGCCGGGAGATCATCATTTCCGTGTTCACGGTCTTGGGGGCCATGCCCTCGTTCTGATTGTAGATCTGCATCTCGTCCATGTTCGTGTCCTCCTTAGTTGTACTGGTAGCCGTTGCTGTCCAGGAAATTCTTCAGCAGCTTCAGCCGCTCCCGGGTGTCTGTCACAGTGAAGGTGCACTGCAGCTTCTCCACGGCCGCCTTCTGCACCCGCTTGGGCACCGGCGTCACCTCCGGGGCCTCCGGCGCTTTCTGCGCCGGTGCGCTGGCCGCCTCAGCTTTGCGCTGCCGCTCTTCCTCCAGCTTCTGGTGGCGCTCCGTCACCAACCGGATCGCCAGTGTCAGGTCGAGATGCTTCTTGTACTCCACGGCAATCTCGTCCCCGTACTCCATGCCGTCAATGGTGGCCATCGCCTGGGCGCAGCCCTCCACCGTGATGCGCAGCTGATCCATCAGCTTCTTCGGCGTCTTGGCCTTTGCGCTGGCCATATCCACCTTCACGCCCATCTGGGCGAAGGTCAAAAAGTCCACGTGGTTCACGGCGCACAGCTCGTCGAAGTAGGCCTTCAGCTGTTCCTCGCAGCGGCCTTTGATCTCCTGCTCCGTGGCGTCGATCTTGCCCTTCAGGTCTGCGTCGGCCCGCTTGAAGGGCTCCGTCACGCACTCCCGGTAGACCTCCTCAAAGCGGTCATAGGGGGCCATGATGGCAGCCTTCACCGCCTTGCGCTGGTCTTCGTACTCTGCGAAGTCCCGGTTCAGATCCGCCCGGACACTCTTCACCGCCGTCAGGGTCTCGTCGCTGACCACCAGGCTCATGGCCTCCGCCACTCGCTGCTCCGTGGCCTCCTTCAGATCCCGCAGCCGTTCCTCGATTACCGGCAGCTGAATCAGGCGGATCAGCCCGCCTCTCTTGCCCTCCGGGGCCGCCTCGCAGCCCTCGCGCGGTTTCAGTTCTGTTGTCATGTCTTTGTCCTCCTGTCGTCCTCTTCCCGGCGGAAAGTGTTTCCGCCGGGAGCCCTTCGCTTACACCGCCAGGTGGCGGTATTGCCATGCGTCCAGTATTTCCATGCAGTTCTCGCAGCCCGCGATGTCCCCGAACCGGTCGCGGTAGAGCTGTTCACACTCCTCTCCGCACCAGGGGCAGCAGGGGCCGGGTTCCGTCTCCGGCGGCTCCAGGGGCCGCTCGGGCAGATCAGCGTCACGCATCATGGCGGGCCTCCGCTTCCATGCGCTGCTCCAGCCGCGTCAGTTTCTGAATTTCCTCCTCTGTGGGGTCTCCGAAGATCAGGCACATCTGGTTGAGCATGATCCCCACGTCGGCCATCTCCTCCCGCACGTCGGCCAGCACCTGCTCATAGTTGCCCTGGCTGACGAGGCGGTTGCGCAGCCACTTGGTCAGGGCCTTGGTCAGTTCGCTCATTTCCTCAATGGCCACAATCACCTGTGCGCGCTCGCCCCAGGTGTTGATCGCTCCCTCCAGGATCTTTGCCTCGCGCTCCTGGGTCATTTCCTGTTCCATGTTCATCGTTGTTTGTCCTCCTTTTTTCATACGCTGCGGCCCGCTGCCTTCAGCAGGTCCCGCATGGGTTTACGCCGCTTTAAGATTGCCATTGCCCGGCTGGTGTCCTGTAAATACTGGTGGTAGATCTCGTCCAGGTCGCTGCTCTGGTAGTAGCCCTGCCCGTTGCACTCGCAGAGGATAATCACGCCCTCGCTGCGCGCTTCCTCCACGGCCTTGCGCATCTGCCGGTCGCTTAAGCCCAGCGTCCGGGCCAGCGCGTCCCGCCCGATGGCGTTGGGCCGCCCGAAGGGGATCACCTCCTGCAGCTTGGCCGTGGTGGGCGTCACGCCCTCCTGCGCCGGTTCGTTTCCGGGGATCAGCGCCAGGTCATCATCGTCGAAAAGCTCCGCCCTGGGCGCTTGCAAGACGGTTTCCAGGGCCCGCAGGATCTCCGCCGTCGGCAGGCATACGCCCCGCTCAAACCGGCTCACCATGCCCACGTCCATGCGGGGATCGACGGCCTTCAGCCGCCGGCTCACCTCCGGCTGGCTCAGCCCCAGCGACAGCCTCCGCTCCTGCAGCCGGTTCATGTCCCGTCCTCCTCCGAAGCTCTCTCGAGCGCGCATAGCAGAAGGCTCAGGCTCGTCGGGGCCAGATCCGTAAACTCCTCGCCGTGTACTCCGACGATCAGAATCGGCCCCACGAAGTCCACGCCCAGGAACTTCACGTTGTGCGGCAGGCCTTGCAGCCGCCCTTCCTCATTGCAGATCACCACGCAGTCCGTAAACAGGGTGACGGTCTCGATGTACCCGCCCACAGCGGCCTGCAGCTCCTCCAGGGTGTTGGGAATGTCCCTGACCTTCGGCGCACTTCCGGGCGCTTTGTAGATAACCTTCATGTCGTGCCCTCCTCACTGGAACCGATTCGCCACGTCACGAATAATCGCAGCGTAGCTGTCGTGTGCCACGTTAATTTCCTTCTTCGTGCCGCCCTTATAGTGCACGGTCACGATCTCGTCATCGCTGAGTTCACAGAACTCCACCTCGTCACGTGTCTGGCAGAGCAGCCAGCCCAGATTCTTCACGAATTGCTTGCGGTCGGCCAGCATGTCCGCCTCCGATGCAAACATTGTGGCGCTCTCATTCGCCATTTTCTGAACGCCGTCCCAGCGCGTTTCCAGGATTGCCTTCTGCAGCTTCCGGACCTGCTTGCGCAGCTCCTCGTTTTCTTCTTCAGGCGTATAAGCTCGTGCTGTCATTGTCAGTCCTCCTCATAGGGGCTTTCCAGGCTCCAGTCCCAGGTCTGCCCGCCTTGCCATTCCGTTGTAAATGCGTTGTGTACGCCGTCGCCGGTGAAGAACAGGTACTCCTTCGGCAGCACCCGGCCTACGCTGCCGATGCAGCTTTGCTCCATGCCCCAGCGGATCAGCACGTCCTGCACCAGGGCCAGGATCTCCGCGTCCACCGGGTTGTCGGGGTCGTAGCCGTAGAACTGGCAGGGGGCCGTCGCCACTTCCGTAATGTCGCCCTGGCCGTCGTCCACTCGGTTCAGCACGCACCATATGACGGCGGCCTGTTCCGTTGTGGAGCAGCCCCGCGCCTCGCCCCATACCAGCTTCGCCAGAATCTCCTGGGGGTCCGGCTCGCGGTAGGTCACCGGCTCTGCCGCCGGGGTGTCCTCCGCCGCCGGAATCGTGCTTGCCGTCGGCTCCGGCTCTGCCGGGGCCTCTGCGTCCTCCGGTGCGGCGCTGCTTAGCTTGCACCCCAGCAGCAGGGCCAGCAGAAGCAGGAACAATGCGCAGAAGATCGGTCTCCTCCTCCGGCTGCGGCTTCGCCTCCGCCGGGCATGCTTGCCGTCTCTCGTCATGTCGCAATGCGCCTCCGTTTCCCGCAGCGGCGCACGTTGTCCTGCACGACCCGCTGCCCCAGATCCGGGTCATAAGCCCAGCGCTGGTTCTTGTCCCGTTGTCCGGTCCGGCCCCGCTGAAGCTCGTTGTAAATGGTCTGCGGGTTGCAGCCCAGCTTCACGGCGATCTCCGCCACACTCTTCTCATCGGCGTACATCTTCGCCAGCGTCCGCCGGTCGCTTAATGTCAACCGTGCCATCAGGTATCCTCCTCTCTGTGTGTTGCCCGGAAGGCGGCGGCTGTACCATCGTCGCCAATGGATCTGTAATTAACCGCCAACCGGGCTGCAAAAAAGAAAAACTTGGAGAAAAGGCGCGAACCTTTTTCCAAGTTTGATTATTGCATTTGCAAATGCAAATGTCAAGTACTAAACTTGGAAAAACGCAGAAAGATTTCTCCGTTTCCCGCGGAGCCATACCCGCAGCTCTCCAGGAATGTCTGGAATAGTTCGTTGGAGCTGCGCCAGCCCAAAAGCAGGCGGGGATAGTTGTTGATCCAGTCGACGGCCTTCTGCAGGGCCTGATCCGGCACGTTGGTGAAATCCGTCCCCTTCGGGAAGAACCACCGGATCATCTGGTTCTGCTTTTCGTTGCTGCCCCGTTCGCCCGGGCAGCTGGGGTGGCAATAGTAGATCTTCGTCCGCTTCTCTCCCGGGCGGAGGAGACTGCGCTCCATGCCCTCGCAGTCGGCAAACTCATGGCCGTTGTCCACGGTGATGCTCTTGAAGATCTCCCGGAACTTCTCCGTGCCCAGTTTCATCTCCAGATGATCCAGCTGCCCCACCACGCTGGCCGCTGTCTGATCCTGCATCAGCCCGGCCAGCTCGTGCCGGGTGGCACGCTCTGTCATGACATTCACAGCGCGCTGGGTCTTCTTCTTGCCCTCCACGCTGTCCATTTCCCAGTGCCCCGGCTCTTCCCGACTGTTGATGTAGTCCGGGCGGCGCTCAATGCTGGTCCCGGCGCTGGCCCGCTTCTGGCTGCGCACCTTACAGTACCGCCGCTTCCTGTTCCCCTTGTACCGCAGCTTCTTGTTCGTCAGGGGCCAGAGGTACCCCAGCTCGATGTAGCGGTATACCGTCTGCCGGGTCAGAGTGCAGCTGAAGGTGGTCTCCGGCTTCTTCCCCAGCATGGCGCAGGCAGCAGAAGGGGAGTACCCCTGTTCACCGATCATGTCCACCAGGAAGGCGGCCAGGGCGTGATCTTTGCCGATCTTCAGAGGCTTCTCCCGGTTCTTTTTTCCCTTTTCACGCATGGCTGCGCTCATTTCCGGGGAGTAAACCACCTTGGGCTGCAGGTCGCTGTCCAGGATCTCCACCCGGCCTCGTTTGATCTCGTCATAGACGGCCTGGTCGCTGCACCCGATCCTCCGGGCGATGGCCGGAGCCTTGCACCCCTGTTTCAGCAGTTTCTCTATGGTCAGCATGTCATTCCAGCTCAGGCGCATGAAGATCCCTCCTGTTATGCGTTCGATGATTCAATCATAGCCGGAATCTCTCTCGCCTGCAAGACGGCAGGTGTTGTGGCTGAAAAGTGATAATCCACCCTACATTCTGTGTAGGGTGGATTACTTGTCCTATATGATCCGCTTGCCGGTCTCCATATTGACGATGCCATGAAGGCATGCTATTCTTTATAAAAGATGATTAAACCCGGGAAAAAGTTACTTCTGGCTCAGCTGCTTCACGATCCGGTGGAGGATCACTGCCATCTGCTCTCGGGTGCAGAAGGAGCGGTACATCTTCTGGCCCTTGCCATTGCCGTTGATGATCCCGTTTTCCTCCGCCCACGTCCGGGCCTCCTGGCTCCAGTCGGCAGGGGCCTCTTCGCTCTGCCGCTGCAGCCAGTTGTCCATCATCTTGTCAAAAGTCGCCTGATCCATCGTGTCTTCCTCCTCCCCGGCCTTTGCGGCCGCCAGCTTTTTGTTGACCTCTGCGGCGATCTGCCCGTGCCGGCTGTAGAGCCAGTCTCCCGGGCAGGACTTGTTGGCAAACCAGCGGTGGACCGTCATGTTCTGCTGATCCACCTTCCCGATCAGGGACTTGTCGCCCTTCCAGAGCAGCTTGGGGATGCCGTTGCGCCGGCAGATGTCCGCCAGCAGATCGATGAGGGACTTGTAGGCTGCGTCGGAGACTGGCCACGGGTCCTTGGCCACGGTGTTCGCCACTTCGATCGTGACGGCCCGGTTGTCGTTGCTGCTGCTCGACGTGCACCAGCTCCGGTTGCCCTCGTCCACATACAAGGCAATGCGCCCGTCGCTGCCGATGCCGTAGTTGCTGCTGGCCTGGCGTTCCTTGCTCTGGAACAGCTCGCCGCAGCGCTCCACGCTCAGGTTCCCCGCCATGCAGTGAATACTGATGGTGTCGATGGCGTGCTTGCGCTTGCCGGAGTGATTGGGGGACAGCTTGGTGTAACACACCAGCGGGCTGTTACTCATTGTCCGCACCTTCTTTGGTGGCCCCGTACAGCTGGCTGTGCAGCTCCAGAACCGCGGCCTCGACGGTGTTCTCAATGTCGTCGCCTTGAATGTCATAGCCTTTCTCGGCCAGATAGTTCAGAACGTACTGCTTTTTCTTGTCGCCCTCCAGCGTGGTATACAGCTGCTCCGCTGCGCCGACGGCGATCTTCGTCCAGGCCTGCAGCTGCTCCAGGTCGCAGGCGTTGGCCTTCTTCCTGATCCAGGGGATCACAAAGGCCGAGATTGCTGCGGCGATCAGCATGATGCCCGCGTTGATGATGGGGGTAATATTCAGTGCTTCCATATTTCCTTGCCTCCTTTAGCAGTCCCGGCTGCTGTTCTCCTCCGCCGCGTTGCTCTTGCCGAACACCGCGCCGTTGTTGTGCTCAAAGATGTTCTCCGCCACCTTGAGGATATTGATCCCCAGAATGGTCTCGATGGCCTGCTTGGACAGGTCCACCACCGGAAACACCTGCCCCAGCCGCACCGTGGCGTATAGGGCGATCAGATAGGATATTGTGACCCACGTCAGCGCTGCGATCTGCGTCGTCACGAAAAGCAGCCGGGTCACGGATTTCAGTGTTGTCTTTTTCACACCTCCGCCACCGCCTTCTCCAGGTCGTCGATCCGACGATTGGCCACCTTGATGCGCTCCTCGGTCACGTGCTGCGCGTCCTCCAGCTTGTAAGTCCTCTCGATCAGGTTGTTGTGGGCCTGCACCTTCTTCTCCAGCTGCTCCAGCCGGTACTGTGTCAATCTGGCGCTGGCCATTACGCCCACCACCGACCCGATGCCGGACCCGGCCAGTCCGATGATGGCCACCAATATTGCCTCGCTCATGTGTTCACCGCCTTGTTCCGTTGTTTCTACCAGCATAGCAAACCGTGCTTTCCCGTTTCACCCCCGCAGCGGGGAATATTTTCAACAGGAGGAGCCTATTATGCTGTTTCCACAAAAGCTGCTGATACTCTTCATGTTCCTCTGTATGGCGCAAGGTTTTATTTTCACGTCGAAAGGGACAATGATTACAGAGCGTGTTAAGACAGCTGCATCTGTCATCACAATTTCGTTTCTTATTCAGCTCATTATCCTGGCTGTAGTCCGTCGCTCTGTTATTCTTGCGGTAGCTGCAGTTGCTTTCTACTTTCTGTACCCAGGTGCAGGGCGAGTCATAACGCTTCTTGCGATGAAGAAAGCCAAGTCTGTCGGGATATTCTCGTGGGTAATGCTTGTGCTTGCGGTGGCAGCCGCCTATTGCACAATATCGGGCAGAGTGGTTGTGCAGAAAGCGGCAGCAGATTCCACCCCGGCTTCAGCATATGTTGCCAGTATCAACAGTGATAAATTTCATCGGCCGTCCTGTGATTATGCCGGTAACATACTGGCAGAGAATCGCGTTTACTACAGGACTGCAGAAGAAGCAAAAAATGCGGGGAAAACTCCTTGTTCCGTGTGCAGGCCATAGCAATCAACAAACCCCGGCGGGATTGACCCGCCGGGGTTTTCTCTTATGGCGCGTATTTCTGCCAGGGGTTGTTCTTGTCGCTGTCGTACTTGGAGTGGAACAGGGCGTAGGCGTCCTCGTAGGAGAGCCCGTCCTCGATCATGATCTCCAGGATATTGATGATCTCGTCCTGCTTCAGGCTGCCGTCGTCGTCACTCAGGTCCGTCTGGGCCTTGAACTCGATCACCTTATCCGTGCTCACGTCGCCGTACTTGTCGAAGTAGTCCGTCTTGGGCACGCCGATCCGGGCCAGCGTCCGGTTGGTGGCCTCCTCCTTGGCCACGTCCTTCGCCGCCTTCAGGGTGGCTGCCTGCTCTTTCTGGCTGGCCGCGGTGTCCAGGTTGGCCTCCACGTGCTCCCAGTAAAGCCGCAGGTAGTCCGTCTGATACTCCACGTACTGCACGTCGGACAGCGTCCGGGAGACCCCGTTTCCGTCCTTGATGGTGCTCTGCATCACGGCGGGCAGGTATTCCGTAGTGCCCGCCTTCTCGCACACCTGGTAAACGGCGTCCTGGCTCCGGGTGGTGGTGCCGTCGTCTGCCGCCTTCTGGTATTCGGTGATCATGCTCAGCACCGTCTGCCGGGTTCCGCGGGTGTAGGTGGTCTCCGCGCTGTTCTTCGCCAGGGCGTAGTACCGGGAGTAGAAGGTCTTCATGTTGTCGTCCATCTTGTAGGTGATGGCCTTCTCCATGTTGCCGCTGTCGCTGTTCTTCGCCTTCTGGCTTGCCTCCGCCTTGTCGTACAGCCAGTTCACAAGGTCCGTGGAATACTGGTTGTCCTTGATGTAGCTGTTCTGCACGCCCAGCGTCAGATCCACGTTCTCGCTGCCCACCGGGAACAGGGCCTTCTGGTATTTCCACCAGCCCCCCAGGGTGGCGTTGAAGAAGTAGTCCACCATCTGAGGGCTCGTGTTGAAGGCCTGGCCCACCCAGTAGGCGATCTTGCTGGTGCGCTCCGTGTACTGGTCCTTGGGCTCCAGGTTCTGCAGTCCGCTGGATACGATGGGCCGCCCCAGGAAGTCCCGGTTGGCCATCATGTACGCCCCCACACCGATAATGCCCAGGCTTCCGATGGCGCCGGCTGCGTCGCCCTTTGCAAGGTCGCTGGCCACCCTGGGCAGGAAGTTGTCCGCGGCGTAGTCGTAGAACTCGTCAAAGGCGTGCTCGTTTCCGCCCTCGCCGTACTCCATGCACATCTCGAAGAAGCTGGACAGCACCGCCAGCTCCCTGGGCTTGGGGAGCGAGAGGTACTTGCCGTCCCCCCGGGGAATGTTCCAATAGCTGTTCTTGGTGTAGTTGGACAGCTGGTGATAGTCCTC
>CAYZVH010000038.1:0-11950 GCA_964481755.1 uncultured Bacteroides sp.
AGCGTCTCATTAAAGACAGCGAAAAGGGGCAGTTTGAAGCGGTAATCATGTACACCCTTGACCGCTTTGCCCGTAACCGCTACGACTCCGCTATCTATAAAGCCAAGCTCAAGAAAAACGGTGTGCGTATCTATTACGCGAAACAACCGATGCCGGACACGCCGGAGGGAATTATCCTTGAGTCCGTCCTTGAGGGTTATGCAGAATACTACTCTGAAAACCTTGCCCGAAACATCAAGCGAGGTATCCGGGAAAACGCTCTCCAAGGGCTTGCCACGGGCGGGGCAAATCTTATGCTTGGCTACACCGTGGGTGAGGACAGGAGGTACGCCGTTGACCCCGCAGGAGCAAAGGTCGTACAGGAGATTTTCCAGTTATACGCCGATGGTATGTCCGCAACCCAAATCGTCAACTATTGCAATGACCGGGGATATAAAACGGCACGGGGAAACGCTTTCAACAAAAACAGTCTGAAAACCATTCTCCGAAACGAAAAGTATATTGGAACATACAAACTAATGGATATTGTTATCCCCGATGGTATGCCATCTATCATAGACAAGGAACTGTTCGGAAAAGTACAGGCTATGCTCGAACACAACGGGAAAGCGAGGGCAAAGGCGAAAGCGCACGAAAACTACCTGCTCACCACAAAGCTGTTCTGCGGTCATTGCGGGTCTCCGATGGTTGGTGAGAGTGGGACTTCTAAAACCGGGCAGGTGCATTATTACTACAAATGCACCAAGGCAAAGCGGCAACACGCTTGCGAGAAAAAGTCCGAACGGAAAGACTGGATTGAGAAACTGGTCGTGCGTTATACCGTTCAGACAGTATTGACCGATGAGAATATTGCTCTGATAGCGAAAAAGGCTATGGAGATTATCGAAAAGGAGTCAGCCGATACAACCTACCTTGAGGGATTAAACGCCGAACTGAAAGAAGTCCAAAAGAAAATAAAAAACCTTGTCTCTGCAATAGAGCAAGGTATCATTTCTTCCACGACCAAAGAACGCCTTGACGAACTGGAACAGGAGAAATCCGATATAGAGGGGCGTATCGCCCGTGAGGAAATAAAAAAGCCGCTCCTAAACGAGAGCCGCATAAGATATTGGCTTACCTCGTTTAAGAGCGGTGATATTGATGATGAGGACTACCAACGGCGAGTAATCGACACATTGGTAAACTCAGTGTATGTGTATGATGAGGACGATGGGAAACGATTAGTGCTAACATTCAATCTTTCGGGGAATAATACCGTTACTCTTTCGAGTTCGGATATTGACCGTTATGCTCCACCAAACAATGCAAATCCGAACTCTGTGTTCTTCATAAAACACACTTTTGGATTTGTTTATCGGATAGAGAACGCACAATAATCGTGCGTTCTTTTTCTTTGCCCCGGAGTGAGATGAAGTAGTTAAAGTAGTTGTTCTTCGGCTTTTGCGTAAACTTTTGCCTAATACGCGCGTACTAAGAGGAAGTTACACGCAAAACCCGATTTTCCACTACTTTAACTACTTCAACGGGGTCAAATTAGCTCTTTTTCAGTTCAAGGACAGCGGATTCAATCAGCTTGTCGATGGAGTCAGAATCGAGCTTGTAGCCTTTCTGATTTAGATATTCCAGTACATAGGCTTTTTTCTCTGCTCCGCGACCTGCACCGTTGTAAATCATTTCAGCGGCTTCGACTGCTACTTTCGTCCACGCCTTGATTTTCTCGAACTTCTCAGCGTCCACTTTCTCTTTCAGATAGGGGATGAGGAAAGTGGTAATGACCGCTACGAGCAAAGTAACGATAGCGGAGACAACATTGGTAATGTCAATCATGGTGATACCTCCTTAATAATTTTCGGAAAAGTGTGTTTCGTTCGGGTCTACCTTGTTTCGTTTCATTAGCTTTATTCTGTTTTCGACTTTAGCCTTTGCGTAGTAAAATCCCGTCCCGGTAGCCGTTTCTGCCGCCACAGAGGGGATAAGATATTGGAGCGGGGTGAGGTCGCAGGTTCTCCACACCATTACGAGCGTGAATACTATTACGACCATGTTTATCACCGCCGCAAAAATCAATATCTTTTTGGAAAACTCCATCTTAGGCTGTCTTCGTCTCCCCATGATTACACCTTTTTAGTGTAATCGAGCGAAATCCAACCTGCCCCGCTCTTGAGCTTGCCCCACTTAGTAGCACCCGCCCCGGTTGCTTCTTCAACGATGGTGTAAACGCCCTTGTCCTTGATAGAGCCTGTTACGGCAGAAGCGGTGGTAGGTTGCTTGCGAATGTTCAAAACGGAAGCAGTTACCTTGACACGATATGGCACTGTAACGCCCGTAGAGCCGCTCTGAGCATACTTATCGTAATAGGCTTGTCCATATCCCGCTCTCTTTGTTTTAACGCTCTCGCCTTGATTAGCGGGTTTCTCGTAGCCCGTGAGAACTGCGTCAGACGCTTGCTTGACAGAGGTAGCGGATTTTAGGGTGTTCATAACGCCCGTATACCCTTGTAGCTCTTTCCACAGGAACTCCAACTGCGTTGCCAAATCCCCGATAGACTTTTTCTTGCTTTGAGCATACTTGAGCAGGTTTTGCTTACGAGACCAATATGTCCACTGAGCCAAACCATATCCGGCAGAGTCCTTTACAAAGTTTGTGTAAGACCCATTGTCCACAGCGGCAGTATAGGTAGCGTCCGTGTAGCCGAGTTTCTTCTCATAAGTGTTCTGCAAGTTCTGAGGATTGAGACCGCTCTCCGCTTTCAGATTACCCATGATACCCGCAACGGCATAGGCGTTGAGTCCTTTCCCGATAAGGAAATCCCATACGGTCTTTGCGTTATCGGAGGAGGTCGTTGCAGGTGTGGTAGCAGTCTGCGTAGTTGTAGTAGTTGCACCCAATATAGCATTGACTTTTTCTGCAATTTCGCCGTGTCTTTCATACAAATACTCTCCCGGACAAGCCTTATTTGCGAACCAACGGTGAACTGTCATATTCTGCTTGCTGACCTGCCCAATGAGGGACTTGTCAGCTTTCCACAGGAGCTTTTTAATGCCATTACGCTTGCAAATATCCGCTACCAACTTAATTAGCGTGTTGTAGGCGGTGTCATTGACTGCGTAAGGGTGAGTTGCGTCACTTGCTACCTCGATGGTGACTGCCCTGTTATCGTTGGAGGAACTGGAACTGCACCACGAGCGGTTTTTCTCCTCCACGGACAGACCAATCGAGCCATCAGTACCGACAACATAATTCGCACTGCACTGCCTTTCGGTAGTGGCAAAGTAGTCGCAACCCTTTTTCGCTGTCCACTGACCGACAATGCAGTGAATCGTGATTGTGTCAATCGCATGATTGCGAGGACTGGAACAGTTTTTAGTGAGCCGAGTGTATGTCACTAACGGACTGTTTGTGTAAGCCATATGAAGTTATTCCTCCTTGTCTTTCAGTGGAAGACGCTTTACCTCCTCCATTATCTTTTCGGCAGTGCCGTTCCCGCCCAATTTTTTATACGGTAAGTATAAATAATCATGCAGGTTCTCGTACTCGTCCTTGGTAACATATCCGCGTTTTATGCAGATTTCGCCAAGGTAACAAATACGGTCATGCCCAAGACCTTTCAGCATTTGCGCTTCCACGCTGTCTTTGGTTTTCTTGTTCTGAACTATGGTTGTGAGAAACGCCCAAAAGCCTGTACTTGCAAAGACCGCTCCCACAATGCTAACAATTAGTGTGCTTTCTGAAATCATTTAGCTAAATCTCCTTATTGTTTGAGTGAGGGTTTACATGACCTCCCAATTACTATCACCCCAAGTGGCAGTCTGCCCGGTTTCGCCACACCAAACCTTACGGACTCCCTCGTGGGTGTAAAACGCGTTGGTAATGAGAGTCATGCCCTCAACCCATTCAATAGGGTTATCGGAAGTACCTGCGGGGTTTTCCTGCTCTACATATTCCTGCCGGACAAGAATGTCGTTGACATAGATGTTGCTCCAATCGTAGCCTATCTTGTCAGATTGAACCGTTTCGGTTCGGATACCTCCTGCGAGTTCCACGGTATCGACAATCTTCTGATTGCTCTCCATGACCTCTTTCAGCTTTCGTGCGTTCTCAACATAAGACTGCGCCATTATTCATTCACCCCCAAAATCTCCAAAGCGGCTTTCATGTCCTGCACAATGCTTGCGCTCTCGTTGACTTCAAGCGTCCTGCCTGTGATGAGCCAGTCATTGAGATTGCCCTCAATATCCGCTTGCAAGCCCTCACGGTCTTTCAAAAGGAAAGTGTACTCATCATACTCGAACATGGTGATTGTGGTTTCCGTCTGCGAGTCAGTTTCCGTGACTTCATTGATATTCTCACGCAGTCTGACTTCTACATACCCCTCCATCGGTAGATATGACTCCACCGTTAGGGTTGCCGGAGAGATGTTTCCTCTTACTCTCATTTCTGACTACCTCCTTTAATTTTCTGATTTTGACTGTATCGTAGTATTTCTTCTTTATACCGAACGAGTCGGTATGTTTGAAGCAGGAACACCGGGACAGAAATCCTGCCGCCATACGGAACGATACAACTCCGTTTGACCTTTGGATTTTCTGTATGTGGCGGCTTTGCCGCATAAGAGCGAGGGCGCGTCTCTTGCGTATGGTAGTTGCTTTGATACCGAAACAGCGACCCACAAAATCAATCTTTCGCCCTCTACGGTTCTTTTTACTCTTGCAGTTTCGCTGTATACGAAATAACTGGTAATCGTGCTTTATCTCCATACCGAGGTTTGCCACATACGCCATGACCGCGTAGAGGGCTTTTCTCAGCTTCCGCTTGTTACTGCCTATCAAGACCAAATCATCGGCGTAGCGGATATAATAATCCGTACTGAGGTCTTGCTTGATGAAGTAATCTAACGGTTGTAGGAAGAACTCAGCAAACCACGGCGAGGTGTAATTCCCGATAGGGATACCGTGTCCGGGAGTGCTGTGGTAGGAATCAATTACCGTGTCGAGTATCGCCAACGCTTTCCTGTCCTTGATTTTCTGCCGTAGCCGTTCCTTGAGCTTTTCGTGTGGGATTGACGGATAGAACTTGTGAATGTCCATCTTCACGCAGTATTTCGCGTGTTTGATGTCTCGCATTGTAGCTCGTTCCACTCCTTTGGCGGCGAGGTCAATACCCCGTTTCGGGATATTGGCGCAACTCCAATAGTAAGCGGATTTCATAATGAGCGGTTGTAGTATCTGCACGATTGCGTGGTGAGCGCACTGGTCGGGATAAAATGCCGGGATTTGTAATTCCCGTTCCTTTCCCGATAAACCGTCCTTTATGATACGAGTGTGATACGCGGAGGTGAAATCTAAACGAACCAACCGCTCAGACAGGTCTTTCGCATAGAAGTCAAGATTGTTGATTACTTTCACAACGGTCTTGCGTTTCTTCTTATGCTTGGCGGCATTTATAATCGCCAGTCTGCAATTTTCTTCTGAGACCATCTGTTCGTATAGGAAACCAAATCTTTTCATGCTTTTGTTTCTTATAGGGCTTTCAAGAGACTTACTAACCCTATCCCTCCAAACTATTTTTTACCAATGGGTACGGCGAGACAGTATCTTGTTTAGGTTTCTGCTGTATAACAAAAGTAGGCGCGACCCGTAGTTCGAGTTCGTATTGGACGAGTCATTGTTCAAATTAGCCGTAAAGAGACCGCATTTCGAGCCATTGTTCCAATTACCGCCGTGTTTGAAGACGCGCTTTTACTGTTCGCCTTAAAAGTTCTATCTGTTTTGTATCGACCCACTTATGTGGGGGAGAGAATCCCCCACACCCCCTTAGGAGGGAATATAAAGCAGGCGCGACCCGTAGGACGAGTACGTATTGGACGAGTCATAGCTCAAACCAGCCGCAAAGAGACCGCAAGCCGAGCCATAGCTCCAATAACCGCCGCGCGAGAAGACGCGCCAACCTGTACTCGACCAACAAGCGTCACATTCGTAAGTGGACTCGCTTCCACTACCTGCGGCAGACGGGAGAATAACATGAGGATTACTGCCCGTATCAAGTCCCTCCTGTGTGATGTAGCTTGAAGACCAACTCGTAGAGCCTGTGAACGACAATTTGGTGTAGTTCGTAGCGGTATCGTCTGCGTAATTGGACGGGTTATTGCACACATAATAAGTGCCGCCATTCCAGTTGACACCATCAACCCACTCGTAGATATTGCCCCAAAAGCCCTCAATGCCACGCCAAACCACATCGACTTTGCCATCAGTTCCGGCGGGTCTGCCCGTGAGGTTGGTCACATTGTTGCAAGTACCCGTGCTGAGAGCCGAACTGTTGCTATCGCAATAACCACGACCAATGACGGACTGAACATTGTTATTAGCAAACTCAACGAGGATAAGCATTTGGATTGCCGACAGAGCGGAAATGTCGATAATGCCCCAACCTGTACCCTTTGCCTTTGCGTTAGAGCGCATGGTTGCTCTCGTCTGATTTACCAACGGAGACGCGCCGCTTGCGGACTTGTTACCGCTCGTGGTCTTATATGCGCCGATATAGATATAATCCGTCTGTGTACCGCCGTGATTGAACGCCGGGTGAAGCGTAAAGCCCGTAGTAGCCTTATCCGCAATCTTGATATACTCGACATTACCGCTACGATAACGGCGATACCAAAACTTCGGGATTTTGACCATTATATCGCCCGTAGACAGGGTTTCACGAGCAATGCCGCTCCACGGATAGCAACTGTCGAAATCGCTCGAACCTGCCGTTGTGCCGACAGACGCGGTAGCGGTTTTACCAACAGCGGAGTCCGTTCTTGCCCAAGCAGGAGAGGTAGCCGTAATGTCACGGCTGATACCGTAGATTTTAACGAACGACAACTCCACACTGAACGACTGCCCAGAGGAAGTAACCGATACGGAACTGGAAGCGGAGTCCGAGCCGGAGGTTGCCTTAACCGTCCATGTGCCGACATTATGCACTTGGAAAGTGTAACTGCCGGAGGTGGAAGTAGCGGTGTACTTCGTGCTACCACATTCGCAGGTAAGTGTTGCACCTGCGGGATAGGTTACAACGATAGAAGCTGTGAAGTAATAGTAGGTTGCCGTGTAATCCGTGGTAGTACCTGCAACAGCGACCTTTGCGGTCGTGTTGCTTGGCTGACTGTACCCGTCTTCCGCACCGTATTCGATATGGTAGGTGTGTCCGATAGGCACAACAAAGGAGGTCGTTTTCTTTGTTTTGGTAAGCGTTGCCGACTGCGTAGAAGCGGACTCTGTTTCATCAACGCAGGTAATTACCACACTGGAAAACGCAGAATCATCGTCAATGGAAATAGTGACATTTGCGATTTCACCTGCGGCGGGGGTTGCGTCCGCTCTGTTTGCCGCATTGGTTGACAGGTTATAGACACCCTGTACGGAATACGGGAACGCAGAGAAATAATACTGCTTGCCCTTAGTGAGTCCGCTCACTTCAAAAGGTTCGGAGACATACTTGCCGAGGTCGGTATTATCGACCACGAGCGTACCCTCCGAGGTCTTAGTGGGATATGCGGTATCGCTCATGCAAATCATTACGCCGCCCACCGAGCAAATCAGATTGCCGCTTGCGTCATAGCTATCGGCGGGTTCTTGGAACTTGAGTCCGATACTGGTTGCGGAAAGCGAGTATGCGGTAAAGCTCCTCATATTGTTCGGGGCTTGCCCGATTTTCTGCAATAGACTGTCAACAGTCCATTTTGCTTCTGCCCAAGACATTTACACTACCTCCTCTGTGATATTCAGACCATCGTCACTGAATGTAATGGTCTTAGTGTATACGAGCGTATAGCTCCCGTCCGTCTGTTTCTCATAGAGCTTTTGAGTGATAACCGTGTCGGAAGTAAACACCGTTTCGATTTTCTTATTTCCTGCCGAGTCAATTTCCGTGATGGTCTTTCCATCGGTAGAGAAAGTGGTCTCGCGGGGGTCGAAACCGTCCGTTTTGGTATCGAGAGCGTCAATCTCATTTTGCAAATGACCTGCAACATCTTCTCCCAACTGACCTTTAATGAACTCGAACCAAGTTGTGAAAAGTGCCTGTTGCTGACTCTCAAATGTGTTCATTTCCGTGCGGTAATCGGTTTGGAGAGTGGTGATTACCTCGTCTCCCTGTTCCTCCAACGCTTTGACATACGCCGAGAAACCACTCTGCTTAGTGTTCGCTTCACCCTCGAACAGCCCTTTTTGCGTGTCGAAATAGTTTTGGAACGCTTCATACAGGTCACTGCCGCTTTCCACCATCGACATAAGGGTATTGAGAGCTTCGTTCATGCGGTTCGCGTCTTTCGCTCCGAAAAAGGAGTTTTCTTTGCTACTGTACGCGGTCACATCTTGGAACGATACCGTACCGTCCTCATTGGTAATGGTGTTGTACCGTTTCAAACCGCTCCACACAGCGTCCGTGTAATTTACGGGTAACAGTTCCCAAGACATTTATAGGTCTCCTCCTTTCATTCCAAAGTTCCAAGTAAACATTCTTCGCCCCTCAGACTCGTTCGTGAGCCTGTTATAGAGGTCAAGGATTGCGCCCTCCAAACGGTTTAACTCTGTGAAATCCATTGTATTTCCGTTCGCTACATAGGTCGGCGGGTTGCCGTATGCGCGTTGGAGGGTCTTGCTGTTAATGGTTTTCAGATTTTCCTCAAGCTGATTGATTTCGTCAGCGTAGAAGTAATCCGAGTAGGTACGGTCTTCACCGAGAGACACGATAGAAAACTCATCGTACATTTTCAGTGCCAGTTCCCGCAGATAGGTGAGGTTGTTCTTGATACGGTTGAAATCCGTTGCATTGAATCTGTCTCCCGTATACACCCCGTCAGCGGTATTCGTAACACCGTACCAATCTGTTTTAGGTGTTGTCCATGCCATACTTAACCTCCTGTTCTACGAGCCGTGACCTTACCCGCAAAGCTCTGATTAAAAGTAACGGTGTGGCGATAGATGTTTACTTTCATATCGGTTTGAAACTCGTTCTCTTGGTAAACAATATCGTTCACATCAATTTCGGGATTACCACGGGTGTCGTACTCGTACTCAATGCCGGACTGATAATACTCACCGAGCCAGTCCGCGAGGTCTTGCGCCATTTCCATATTGGAGATGAGAGGGTTTTCCCATTTAACTGTCTTGCCCCGGTTGTTAAGAGTTTTGGTTGCGTACCGCTCCACGATTTTGTAGCGATAGCCCGAAATCTCTAACTTGTATGTGCCTGTCACCGTGAACTTGACCGTGATATAGTAGTTGCCCGATTCTACAATGCTCACGCCGCCCGACTGACTTTCCAATACGGCAGAGAAGCCGTAGGAGGGTTCACCCACGAAAAAGGTCTCTACATCACCTGTCGTAACGGTGACTTCCTCGCTCACAAGATTTTCCTGCTGATTGCCCGTTTGGTAACTGTAACAAGGTACGATTACCTCTTTAACAAGCTCCTGCTTGATAGCTTTCGGGGAGGAGGTCATATCGGTGCGGGTCATGGTGAAGTCCGTAATATCACCGAAACTGAAATTGTTCAGTACAATGCGGCTATACGGTTCGGCGGTCTGTGTGAACTCGATTTTCATAACATCGAAATCGTCAAAGTCCGTGTGAATGATAGTGGTTTTGCTGATTTCGTCAGCCCCGACCTCGTACTCTGTCACGAGCGTTCCGTCATTGTAAGTACGGATAGTGAACGCCGCAGGAACGGCATACCCGAACGACAGCTTTACACCGTAGTACATACAGGCAACTTCCTGTGTAATCGTGATAACGGGGTTCGTAGTGAACTTCCCGTCCGCGTCCGACTGCACCGCCGAAATAAAGCCTGTGTTCAATGTAGCGGTGCTGAAATCACGGGGCAGGAAGAACATCTTACCGTCTGCCGTGGTGTAGTTCTGAGCAAAGGTAGCGTATTCGTCCTTGCTCGTACCGTCCATAATCTTTGCGATATTGGAGTAGGTCGCTTCTTCGTTTACGCTTGCCGCCGCTTCGGGAATGAAGTTGGACTTTATCTTGATACCGCCCATACGCGTTTGCGACAGTACGCACCGACAGGCATTGGCGATAATCTGCAACGCTTCCTTGTGCTGAACACGCGGAATAGGGTTCTTGCTTTTCAGATTTTTCAACTGCGGGTCGATATAGTATTCTGTCAGCCCTGCGTCTGTCAGTACCTCAAGAGCCAAATCGTAATAGCTCTTGCCCTCACTCTGATACAACCCCTTGTAATACTCTGCGTCCATACTGCGGAACACATCTTGGCAACGGATAGTAGCAGTGTAATCGTCCGACTCCCATTCTGAGCATAACAGGCGGTTTCCTCTAATCCACTCAACCTCTCCCGTAGGAAGCTGATACCCGTAGTAGATTTCCATTTCCTGTCCTGTTTCGAGGAAGTTAATAGCGGACTTCGGATTGTCCACATTGAAGTAATGGTCGTAATTCTTGAGTTGCACCGAGAAATCAATCTGCGGCACATCTGCTCCGATGGGAGACACATAGCTTTCGAGAGTGGAACTCATCACCGAATCGTTGTAGTACACAAGACCGTAACCAAATCGGATAGAGTAGATACGCGCCCGACTGTTAGGGTTCTTCATGTTGTAAACGACTAACTTTACAGCGGTTGTATTCGTCAGCACCTCCTCAGTGCTGAAATTGCCCTCCGTGTTGTTTCGGAACTCGACTACCTGTCCGCTACTGCTCACCAAATCGAAATCCACCGGGTAATTCTCACCGAAATTAATGGTAATGCCTTTGAAGTCCGTGGCAGGAACATTGAGGTTGATGGTAAGCTCAAATTGTGCCTGCGTGAGCAGTTCCTTGCTGATAATGCCCGTGTCGAGGTAGGCGTTGGACGCGTTCTGCCGGGGGAGAAAGAACATCGTCCCGTCTACCTTAGTGAAGTTTTCCTCAAGGGTTGCGTAGATGGTATCGTCTGTCTTTTCGGACAGGATATTTGCCGAGTTCGAGTAATAGGAGAAATCCCCCGGTTGAATTTTTGCTTTTGCTTGTGCTTCTTGATTGAGGAGACCGAAAGAAATCATGATATATGCTCTCTCGCGGAGAGAGGATTTCATGCTTTCCTTATATGCTTTTGAAACCTTTTGCATAAAATCCCCTCCTTACTCTCCGCAGTCAATCAGATTTACCTTGCAATTCCTGTAATGTGTCGGTTTCCCGGTTTCGTCCACCCAATACGGTTCGGCAGTTCTGTCACCGCAGTACATTTTGATGGTCTTGAGTGAGTTCGACACGGGGTCAGTGAATGTCACATATACGAAAAAGTGACTCAGTACATTTAGTATTTGCGCCCACTGGTCGGCAGTGAGCCAAGACCACTCAAGACTGTCAATCTTATACTGGTCTCGACCCACACGCTGACCGACTACCGCACCGTTGGCATTTCTACCCGCGTCTACCACCGTAGTCACCGTGGGGCGTACTCCTCGCTTCGGAGGAGGTAGCTCGTAACCGTTAATTGCCAAGTAAGCCATTCTCACCCCTCCTTATCTTGCGAATACATAGCCGTTGGCTTTTTGCTGAGTTGTTACCGCGTCATTGACAACACGGTTGCCAATCTGAACAACGGTCTTTTCCTGCTTGTCTGCTTGCCTACGCATATCATTTGCCATCTGCGACAGGGTAGGTTCGATATACTCCCGATAGAACTCCTCCATTCCCTCTTTGAAACCCGTAGCAGTGACCGTGCTATGCGTTGCCACATCTGCCGAAACAGACTGAGCGAACGAGTCACTGTTGTAGTATTTCAGAGCCGAGGTGTCTACGGCAAAGCTCATTGTAGGACTTACGCTTGAGAACGAGTTCGCCCAATCGTCTACAACGCCCTTTGTCGTGCCGCTGAAATTAGAGATACCGAGGTTGTAGCCGAGAACGGTGTCCTCACCGATACGCATGAACCGCTTGGACGGAGAGTT
>CAYZVH010000038.1:12050-17859 GCA_964481755.1 uncultured Bacteroides sp.
AGTGAGCGTGTTCTTGAACCCGTCCACCAATGTTTTCGCCGCATTGGAGAAATCCGAGGACTTGGACTCGATACCTGCCACAAAGCCAGTTACAAGCTGTTGACCAACATCGTTCATGTTCACGAACATACCCGTGGACAAATCAACACTGGTATTGCAGAGCGACTCCATTTCGGTGAGGAAGCCCTTGTAATCCGAGAGCAGTTCAATCGCCGTTTCCAGTTCGGGGACAGCAACTTCCAGTTTGTCATTGAGGTCTGAGACCTGCCCGTAGATGTTTTCAACATCTTCTGCCAGTGTTTCGATGGGGTCTTTCGTGAACCAACCTATGATGGTATCAACCGTTGCACTCAGTCCGGCAATAGCCGAAACCTCTGTGTACCGAACGACCTGTCCGGCGAAAGCTGTCATGAAGTCCACGAACTCGCTCATGTTGGTAGACAGGCTTGGCAGGTCTCCGTTGAGATTGTCGAGAGCAGGTGCGAGGTTGTCACTAAGCTCGTCCGCAACCGCTACAAGACTCTCACAGAACGCTACGAACGCGACTGCGAGTTCAACGAGCAGAGCCGTGCCGAGACCGATAGCCAACGGGAGCAGACCTGCACTTGCAACGGTAGCCACACCGAGAGCGGCAGTTACTACGCCGATACCTACGAGCAGAGCCGTACCGAGACCGATACCCGTTGCAATGGTGTCACCGTTATCAAGAACGGGTTGCCATGCTTGCTCGATTTCGTCTAATCCCTTGCCGATAGCCCAAATCTCTACGAGGAACAGCCCCGTTGCAACGCCCAATTCTGCGAGAATAGCCGTGCCGAGAGCGATGTTCACGATGAGGGTCGTTCCGGCAGAGCCAAGCAGAGCCGTTGCCACGCCGACCGCCACCAACGCCGCCGTGCCGATACCTACCGCGATAGCGACCGTACCCGCATTGGCTATAACGGGTTGCCAAGAGTCACCAACCTGTGCCAAGCCCTCACCGAGCAGGATAATCGAGCCGACAATCAGACCTGCGGCAACTGCTACCTCGCCGATAATCACGATACCTAAACCGAGGTTCTTTGCGAGAGAGGTGAGGTTCGGGGACAGTTTTGTGCTGACCGTAGTGTCGAGGGTTTCTACCGCCGTTGCAACGCTTGTGGTCGCTTCGGTAGCCGTACTGATAGTAGCGACTTCCTTGAGTTTAGAAAACGCGTCCAGTGCCACAGCGAGACCGCCTATAATTTCAATAGCACTGATAATCAGTGTGACTTTGTCTACGCCCTCCCATTTGCCTGTGCGAATTGCTTCCATGATGTTGTCGATTTCGCCTAAGACACCGCTAATACCTTGCGCTACAAGACTCCAACCGACAATTTTTAGACCGCCTGTTTTCATTGTGAGCAAGCCAATACCAATACCAATATTGCTTATGCCACTAATAGCCGTACTCACATTGTCCCAATTTACATCGTTATTAGCTATATCCGCACACGCGCTAACAATTTCGCCAACACCTTGCACGATTTTTAGAACTCCACCGAGCTTAACATTACCAAGGATAATAAATGCGTCACCGATTGCGCCAAGCCCCTCTGCAATGAGACCCGCTACATTCTTCACAGACGCACCGTTTTCCAAGATGTCTTGCAAATACTCTGTAAACTTCTTCAAATCGGCAATCAACATTATGAAGCCGACCAAGCCAGTAGGCGTGGAAAAGCCTTTCATGTTGGACAGTGTATTGAGGAAATTAGTTATACTCTTTGCAATCTTCCACGCGGCGAGTCCCGCGCCGATTGCCGTTACCGTCAATAGGATTTTGCCGAGACGGGAATCGAATAGGTCAGACCACGAACTAATTCCATCAGTGATACCGAGCCATTCTTTCATTTTTTGAATAATCTCGTCAATTCTTGAACCTACCGCGTCTCCAATGAAATCGTAGGTCGGTAGGTCAAACCCAAGACCCCCGCCGCCAAGACTGCCAACGCCACTCGAACCGCTACTGCTTGTATCTTCCGGCGGGGAAATGACATTCAACTCGTCAATGCCGAGCAGAGCGTTTTTCAGTTCCTTTGCTTTCTTGGTTGCGTCACCGAGACCGTCACTAATATCGCCTGTACTATCTGCAATTCCACTGACAGACGAACCGATACCGCTGTAATCAATCTCCGGCAGTGAGAATCCGAACAGTTTTGCGATAGCGTCCGCGATAAGACGAATGACATTTGCTACCGCGATTGCATAAGGCAGGATTGCGTTTAATGCCGGGATAAAGATATTACCGATTGCACGAGCGCACTGCGTCACCTGCGCTTGCAGAATACGGAGTTGGTTTGCAGGAGCGTCCAGTGTTCTCGCCATATCGCCTTGCGCAGTAGTTACCTGTGTCATAATGGCGTAATAACGCAACTCCGCTTTCTCAGCCTGTGTCATAGCCGAGACTTTCTTTTCGATACCGAGTGTGTACGCTTCCTGTTGTAAACGAGCTACAGACAGGTCGTAACCGAGCCTACGGAGAGGTTCAAGCTCACCCGAAATACCCGATTGTAACTTTTGGAACGCGTCAGAATAACTAATGTTGAAAAGTGACGAAATATCGTACCCAAGCTGAGTCAAATTCTGACTCATCGTGTATGCTCTGTCGCTTGCTACGCCAAAGCCCTCAGTAATCGTCATGAATACGCCTTGATTACGCATCCACTCAGCGGGGTCAATACCCATAAGGTTACTAACACGCTCTGCATATTCTTGCGCCGCGCTTGCGTACTCGCCCATAGACGCGGTGAATAGGTTCAAGTCCTCAACATACTGGTTGGACTTATTGATAAATCCCGCCAGTACAGAAGCCGCCGATTTCACTGCGGCAACGGCAAGACCGATTTTCGCGGCGAGGTTTACATAGCTCGTAGACGCTTTTGTGTTCGATTTCGACAGGTTGTCCGTGCTTGTAATCAGCTTTTGAATCCTTGTCGGGAACGCCGCAAATCCCGCAGAGACTTTCTCCATCTGAGTAGCCAACGGTGTAAACACTCTGACAAGAGACTGAATCTGATTGTAGAGCGTTCTCATGTCTACATTTTTCAGATTCTCCATCAGCTTCGGAATCTTGTTCAACTGAGTAATAAACGAGGTCAGATTGTTTTTACCCATGTTGGAAAGCTGACTAAATGCCGACACAAGCTCCGAAAGTTTGCCACTCAAATCGCCCATGCTCACGGAATTGAGAGCCTGTACCGCTTGCGGTAGCCGTTGCAACTGAGAGATAAAACTGTTAAGGTTCGATTTGCCGATAGTGGAAAGCGGGGTAAGTGCGTTTGCAAGCTGACTGAGCGAGGAATAATTAGTCCCGTTCAGAGACCGCACCGCTGTGCCAAGGTTGGTAATCTGATTAGCCACAGAGGACGAGAGCTTGAGATTTCCACAGGTGGAAAGAGTTTGTAAGCCCTGTGCCATCTTGTTCAGATTATCCGCATTAGCCGAACTGATACTGCTCAGAGCGGTATTCAGCGTGGTAAGCTGTTTCGCAACAGCGGTCAGCCCCACTCCACCCTTGGTAGCGTCTTTTACTTTACCCAAAGAAGAAGCAAGCGCGTCTAATTGTGCAACTGCCGAGGTCGCACTCGATTGCACTTCAAGTTCTAATTGCTCGATTGTCGTAGACACGGTTCTCACTTCCCTTCAAACTTTTTATTGTGTTTCGCCATAAAGCCCTCAATGAGAGCCTTGCCTTTGTCATAGACCTTTTTATCTTTTTCTTCTTGCTGATACTCAGCCTGTTTTTCTGTAATTGCGAACGGTTCTGCCAAATAGGGAACAGGTTTCGTACCTTTCTTGGCAAAGGCGTGGAGCAGAGGTGACACGCGGGTCAGAGCTTCGTAAAAATACGCGCCCTGCAACCACAATTCTTGGTTTATTCTGCTCATGCGGAGTTCCCCCGCTTTCCGATAGGAAATCACCAATCGGCAATCCCTGTCCCAATATTGTTCTTCGGTCATACCGAGAGACAGGTAATACGGAAAAAGCTCCTCAAATTTCTCTCTATAAGAGTGGAGGGGAGCAGTGGCAGTAACACCACCACTCCCCTCAGTGGAGGACAGCGGGTCACTCACCAAGACGCTGTCCAGTTTAGGTTTCCCTTGCTTTCTTCGGGTTCTTCTACGAGAGTCATAATCGGTTCGTTATACATTTCTGCCAACTTACCAATAAGCTCCTCTTTCTTGGTGAGCTTAGAATAGATTGTATCAATGGTGTCCTGCTTCACAAAACGATGGTGAGCGAGGAACGCACCCGCGAACAGTGCGGGGAGGGTACTCATAGGCTTTTCGGTGATTTCAGAAGCGATAAAGCCCTTTTTCTCCATTTCCGCAACTGTTCTGCGAGTATATTCGAGGGTATATTCCTTATCCTCAAAGGTGAAAGTCAACTGTTTGCTCATAATTCTGTCCTCCTAAATATTTGCTCTTACTCTGCCACAGTAATGGGCGTAGACGGTGCGATAGTAACGGTCATTTCAACGACCTCATTCACGCCGCCGCCAACCGGGAACGCGGAAAGCTGACCCTTGAACTCGAACTTACCGTCCGTGCCAGTGGGGGTCAGAACACTGCCATCGTCAGTGCCGCCGAACCACACGGCAAAGGACTCTTCCTTACCCTCAAGAGCCTTGAGAGTGGCGTAATCCGTCTTGGTGTAGTTCGCAGTGAACTCAAGTGCGTCAAGAGACTGGATACCGGGGATATAGGTCTGCATTTTATCAGACAGGGTGGTGGTCTCCAACATTTCCGGCGCACCGCCGAGGTCGGGGAAATCCTTGATGTCAATGAGCTTTTCGTAGGTATCTCCCGTGCCTTTCTTCATAAGGAAGATTTTATAAGTGGAAATAGCCATGGTTTTTACCTCCTGTAAATGGTTTTGTTTTTAGAAATTACTGCTCGATAGCGTCCGAGCATACGATAAATGGTTGCATCGTCTTGGTTTGGTACAGGTTCGAGCATTGTCCGTGTGAAGTTCAGCCCCAAAAGCAACTCGTCAACATACCCCGCGAGTGCTTTGCACTCCGTCTTTTTGCCCGATGTTTTGTTGGAGTAGACATTCACCTCGTAGGTCACAGCCACATGGTTTTCATTTCCCTCCGTGGTCTGCGTATTGCGGAATGTCGCGTTGTCTATCTCCACAATGGAGATAAAAGGAAACGAGGAGGGTGACTTGACATATTCGCTCATAATGAGCAGGTCGGGGCATTTTTCTTCAAACGCCGCGTAAACCTTTTCCGATACTTCGTCAAAAATATCGTCTTCCATGTCAATCATTGAAACACCTCCCTCGCTATCTCCGCGACCTCATCACATACGGTCTTTACGGCGTTGTACATCGGCATAGTAGCGGGTGCGCCGTGAGTCAAGCGTAATTCACCGCCCTCGTAGAATCCCCACACATCTTTTTTGCCCATGCCTTTGCCGTAGCCGCCAATGGTGAACCCAAGCTCAGAACCTTTCGGGTGAGGAGAAGAACCTGCCGAGCCGTTGTAATGAACACCTGCACCGAACTCAACCCAAACCGCGTCTTCTCCCTTTGCGATAACAAGAGTTACATTCTCTCGTTGCTCTACACTCACATTAACCTGCGCGGTACGCTGACCGCCACTTTTTTCAAACAAATCGTCTACAACCGCACCTGCGAATCCGCTCTTTGACAGTTCCGCAAGCCTGTCCGCTACTCTTTCCCGTAAAAGGTCGGTTTTGCGGATAATGTCTTGCTTGTACTGTTCCAGTTCCTTTATCGCAGTATTGATGTCACGCGCCGACAGCCTAAATGAAATGACTTT
>CAYZVH010000038.1:17959-20381 GCA_964481755.1 uncultured Bacteroides sp.
TCACCTTGCTTATAGCGATTGACACACTGTTCAAG
The DNA here is from genome assembly GCA_964481755.1 of uncultured Bacteroides sp. Lineage (GTDB taxonomy): Bacteria > Bacteroidota > Bacteroidia > Bacteroidales > Bacteroidaceae > Phocaeicola_A. The sequence continues at coordinate 17,995 of CAYZVH010000038.1, forward strand.
CTCTTTGCGACCTTTTTCACTACATAATCATGCGGGGTGATAACCTCACCCTCGTCATTGACTTTGAGTGAACCGTCCTCGTTGAGCGTTGGCATAGTGTCAACCCACAAAACCGAGTATTCGTCAATAGGCGGTGTAATGGAGTCCGCTACAAGCACCTTGTCATAGGACTCGTTTTCACCGAACTGCCGTGTTTGCGTCTCGCCTTTGGCGGCTGAGATATTAGCGCGTCCCTCAATGGGGTTGCCGTGAACGACTTTGAACTGACCTGTTTTCCTGCCTTGTTCATTTAGGATAGGTTCTCTGCCCTCGTAGAGAGCGTAGTAGAACTTCACCTTGTTTCGGTTCATGCACTTCATCGTATCACCCCACAATGAGGTGTGACCGCTTTGAGCATGGACGCGGGAACATCTGCGTTCTCATACTGTCTTGTAATGCCGTTCTCAGTGTGAGAAGTCTGTCCCTCTGCACCGCGTTTATTAAGCATATACGCGGCAATCTCGATTTGCAGGTACTCGTACTTGGCAGGAACTTCGGTCACAGTATCGTCATACGGGTACGCTTTAGCGAGAATTTTACTGCCGGAGAGATTTAGGTAGGTGGACAACACTTCGTCCGTGTCAGAATCACCGACCAATGCTTTCAGAGCCGCCAGTTTTTCAGTATCAGTCATGCTGTTCACCTCCTAACTTACTCCTTGGACTCGTTTTCCTCAGTCGGAACAGTAGGGGTTTCGAGAATCTCCTCAATGAATACCCGCTCCAAATGGTTCTTGCCCTCCGCAAGCTCCTTAATACGAGCCTTGGTGGGTTTCGGCGCGTCTGCGGCGGGGTATTCGTCTCCGACCTTGTATATGCGTTCGTTGTCCTTTAGGTCTCTAAAATCTGCCACAACCTTGTACATATTCTGTCCTCCTCACTCTTTAACGATTACACGCCCGGAGTTACGGTAATCTTGACAGCCTTGGTTTGGTCGGTAAGAGCCGCAAGGTAATACTTACGAGACCAAATGCTGTTCTCACGGGTATCAGCGTCACGCTCCTGCTCGACCTCAGTACCCTTTTTGTTAAAGAGAGTGACAGCGGCGCGAGTACCAACGATAACGGTGTTGCTCACAGCGTCTTTCTTGGTGTAGAGGTTCACACCTGCAACAGTGCCGACATAGCCAGTACGGGCGAAAGACTCAACATACTTGAGGTCTTCTGCGAGGTTCTTACGGAGACTTGCCATATCAGCGGGACTGACAAAACCAAAGCACATCGGAGCGGTCTGAGCCGGGTCGTTATCAGCTTCGATATTGAGAGCCGCAACCGCGTCCGCAAACGCACCAAAGTCAAGTTTGGTTGCCGCAACAGACAGGCTTGCCTTATTGAACTCTGCGAAAATGTCCGCGTTGACCGTGTTGAACATATCCGTACCCATGTGACGAACACCAACGGGAACGAGCATGGGGTCAGTCATTTCCTGCTCGTCATAATACTTGAATCTGTTCTGAGCAAGCAGAATCTTGTACTCCTCCGGCGTATAGGAAACCTCGATAGACTTGGTGTTGCCCTTGCCCATTTCGAGCTTCTCCGTACCATCAGTAGCCTTGTAGACATTGATTTTGCGAATCATACCTGCCGTACCCTCAAGGGAGTTATCGACAGTGCAGAACTGCTGTAAATCAAGGTGAGAGTTATACTGGTCTTCAATCTCGTTGGAGAGATAGAAGTTATCATAGATTTTGTGACTCATTATTCGTTACCTCCTGTGTAAAGTTCTTTATATTCTTCCGGGTGTTCCTCCGCGTACTTGAGTCTGTCAGCGGAACTCATTTCCCGGAGCTTTTTGAGCGTCATGGTTTTACTGTTCCCATCGGGAGTAGGTTTTGGAGTATCTTTCAGAGCTTCCGCACGAATCCTCTTTTCAAAAGAGTCAAGGTGCTTCTTCTGATTAGCAAAGACCTTTTCCAAGTTACCGTCTGCCATAGCTTCCGCTGTCTCATCAGCCAATGTTTCCTCATAGCCCAAAGCGACCAATTTCGCTTTGTTTTTCGAGACTGCGCTTTCTCGCAGGAGCTTGTTGTACTTTTCCTCAAGCTCGTCACGCTCCTCCTTTTCTTTCAGCTTGGCGGCTTCGTCCTCAGAGAGCTTGTCCCGCAGTTCCTTTTTCTTCTCAGCCAGTTCGGAAGCGGTCTTATCAAACAGCTTCTTATCCACATAGCCGGAATAATCGGGGTCGGGTACATCGTAGGCTTCAAGAGCCTTGAGCTTGTCCTCTGCGGACATTTCGGCGTAACCCTCAATTTTGCTTACATCAATCTTTGCCATAAAAATTCCTCCTTGCGTTTTTACGAGTTCTCTCTCGTTATAGTGCGATTTAAGGTTTCTCTACCTGTCTGCGATT
>CAYZVH010000039.1:0-20305 GCA_964481755.1 uncultured Bacteroides sp.
AGATTATGGACGAAGACCACATGCAGGACATCTACGACTACTTCAAGGAGTCCACGACCGACAAGATCGAGGACGCTATGGAGGAATTGGGCGACGACTATACCGAGGACGAAATCCGCCTCGTGCGCATCAAGTTCATCTCAGAGATGGCCAACTGACAAACTCCCTCTGTAGGGAATCATAGCAAACGAACCGGAGCCGTTGCCACCGCCCGCTGGGGTAGGAGCAACGGCTTTTTCGTGTCCCCGCTTCGTTAATCCTCGTTAATCTGTGTTTCACGGATGAAATCCTAGGGTCTCTATCTGTGGTTATTTAATAAAAAACCGTATATTTGCACGCAATAATTTCAAAAGCAAAAATAAGTCTTATGTCATTTATTGCAGATAAAGTTGTTATGGACGGATTGACGTATGATGACGTTCTTCTGATTCCATCTTACTCCGAAGTACTACCGCGCGAAGTCGAACTGACCACAAAGTTCTCCCGCCACATTGAGTTGAAGATTCCTTTTGTGACAGCTGCCATGGACACTGTCACCGAGGCTAAGATGGCCATCGCCATTGCCCGCGAGGGAGGAATCGGCGTGATACACAAAAATATGTCCATCGAGGAACAGGCACACCAGGTGGCTATCGTGAAACGTGCCGAGAACGGAATGATCTACGACCCCATCACCATCAAGTGCGGCTCCACCGTACGCGATGCGCTGGCCATCATGTCCGAATACCACATCGGCGGTATCCCCGTCGTGGACGACCAGAACTACCTGGTGGGTATCGTCACCAACCGTGACCTCCGTTTCGAGGGCGACCTGGACAAAGGCATCGAGAGCGTGATGACAAAGGAGCACATCGTCACCACCAGCCAACAGACCGACATGGAGGCTGCCGCACACATCCTGCAGGAGAACAAGATTGAGAAACTCCCCGTGGTGGACAAGGACGGCAAACTCGTGGGCTTGATCACCTATAAAGACATCACCAAGGCGAAGGACAAACCCATGGCTTGTAAGGACGAGAAAGGTCGTCTGCGCGTAGCTGCCGGTGTGGGCGTCACCAACGACACGCTGGAGCGTATGCGTGCCCTCATCAATGCCGGAGCCGATGCCATCGTCATCGACACAGCTCATGGTCATTCCGCCTCCGTCATCCAGAAGCTGAGAGAGGCAAAACGTGAATTCCCCAATATCGACATCGTGGTAGGTAATGTAGCTACAGGCGAAGCTGCCTTGGCACTGGTGGAGGCAGGAGCCGACGCCATCAAGGTTGGCATCGGCCCAGGTTCCATCTGCACCACCCGCATCATCGCCGGCGTGGGCGTGCCCCAGCTGACAGCCGTTTACGACGTGGCCAAGGCCCTGAAGGGAACCGGCGTTCCTTTGATTGCCGACGGTGGTCTGCGCTATTCGGGCGATGTGGTGAAGGCATTGGCAGCCGGAGGCTACAGCGTGATGATTGGTTCGCTGGTAGCCGGCACCGAGGAGTCGCCGGGCGACACCATCATCTTCAACGGCCGTAAGTTCAAGTCGTACCGTGGCATGGGCTCACTGGAGGCCATGGAGAATGGTTCCAAGGACCGCTACTTCCAGAGCGGAACCACCGACGTGAAGAAGCTGGTGCCCGAAGGTATCGCAGCCCGCGTGCCTTACAAGGGAACCCTCTACGAGGTAATCTACCAGTTGGTAGGCGGCTTGCGCTCGGGTATGGGATACTGCGGTGCACGCAACATCGAGAAACTCCACGACGCTAAGTTCACCCGCATCACCAACGCCGGTGTGTTGGAGAGCCACCCGCACGATGTGTCCATCACCAGCGAGGCTCCTAACTACAGTCGTCCTGAGTAAAAGACTAAGAGAATAGGATTCCCTCCACCCGTTGTGGAGAGACCAACGAAAAAGAGCGGCCGCTATTTTGGAATAGACGGCCGCTTATCTTATCTTTGCACGCTGAATAAAAAGAACATAGTTATGGGAAAAATCATATTGACGGGCGATCGGCCCACTGGAAAACTCCACCTTGGACACTACGTGGGCTCACTGCGTCGTCGGGTGGAATTGCAAAACTCGGGCGACTACGAGAAAGTGTTTATCTTCATTGCCGACGCGCAAGCGCTCACCGACAATGCCGACAACCCCGAGAAGATTCGTCAGAACATCATCGAAGTGGCTCTCGACTACCTCTCTTGCGGCATCGACCCCACCAAGTCCATCGTCTTCATCCAGTCGCAGATACCGGAGCTGTGCGAACTCTCGTTCTACTACATGAACCTGGTCACCGTCTCCCGTCTGCAACGTAACCCTACGGTGAAGACCGAGATCCAGATGCGTAACTTCGAGAACACCATCCCCGTGGGATTCTTCTGTTACCCCATCAGCCAGGCTGCCGACATCACCGCCTTTAAGGCCACTACCGTGCCTGCCGGCGAGGACCAGGAGCCGATGATAGAGCAGGCTCGCGAGATTGTCCGTCGTTTCAACGGCACCTATGGCGAGGTGCTCGTGGAGCCGCAGATTCTGTTGCCCAACAACGCCGCCTGTCTGCGTCTGCCGGGAACGGACGGTAAGGCCAAGATGAGCAAGTCGCTCGGCAACTGCATCTACCTGTCCGACACCGCCGAGGATGTGAAGAAGAAGGTGATGGGCATGTACACCGACCCCACCCATATCAAGGTGACCGACCCCGGCAAACTGGAGGGAAACACCGTGTTCACTTACCTCGACGCCTTCTGCAAACCTGAGCATTTCGGTAAATACCTGACTGACTATGCCAACCTGCAGGAACTGAAAGACCACTACACTCGTGGCGGTCTGGGCGACGTGAAGGTTAAACGCTTCCTCAACGCCATACTGGAGGAGGAGCTCGAGCCCATCCGCTTGCGCCGCAAGGAGTTCGAGAAGGACATCCCCGCTGTGTTCCAGATGCTGAAGCAGGGTAGCGAGACCGCTCGTGCCGTGGCCGCACAGACGCTGGCGGATGTACGCAAAGCTATGCGCATCGACTATTTCGAGGATGCCGACCTGATAGCTCAGCAAGCCGCCAAGTACAACGGTTAGTAAGATTATATAGTAAGTCCCGATAGCTGAAGAACGCTTTTTCGTCAGTTATCGGGGCTTATTGTTTTCTCGTAAGAGCTTTGTTCATCGGACTTCTAAGAGGCGTGCCGCCCGTGTGGGTCCAAGGGAACTTCGTGGAAGTGAAACCCTAGAACACGTACACCACCTCCTTGAAGTTGTAGGGGCGGAGCTTGCCCTCGCGGTCCTCCAACACCAAGTGTCCGTCCGGCTCGATGTGGTGGATGCGGGCTTCGAAGGTCCCAGTCTCGTCGCGGTAAGTGTAGTAGCCGTCGATGCGCAGCAGTGCGTCGTGGTATCTGCTCTCAACCTCTTCGGTCGTTCCAGCCTTTATCTGCTGATAGTATTTATAGAATCGGGTGATGATGTGCTCCAGTAGGGTGGTGGCGTCGTGGTCGGTGCCTGTGATTTGCCACAGCGATACGGGGTTGGGTGCGTCGCTCATGAACTCGTGTTGGTTCAGGTTTAGTCCCACACCTATGATGCAGGCGTCCAGGTTGCGGCCGCTCAGCTCGTTTTCTATCAGTATGCCACCTATCTTCCGCTCCTGCCAATAGATGTCGTTGGGCCATTTGATGCGGAACCCTTCGGCTATGGTGTCCAACTCCTCCTTGATGCTCAGCGAGATGGCTTGCGAGAGGGCAAACTGTCGGTCAGCCTTCACGAAGGTAGGCCGACACAGCAGGCTGAAGAGCAGGTTCTTGCCTTGCTCCGACTCCCACGAGTTGCCGCGCTGTCCGCGTCCGCTCGTCTGGAAGTCCGTATAGGCCACTACAAACTCGCTTTGTGCATAGAGTTGCGCAAAGTTCTTCACAAAGTTATTGGTGGAATCCGTCTGGGGAATATACACCATCTGGGCTATTTCATTGCTAATCATGCTTCAGTTTCTTTTTCGTGTCAATTCATTTAAATGCTCCATCGCGGGCGGTTAAGGTTTGCTCGTCGTTTCGGTCGTTTGACAACTCCCATTCCATGCACTTACCAAACCGGAGGGAAGAAAGCCTCTGGTATATGCTCGATATGCAATGCATCCTTACTGCCGGTGATGGTGATGACATCGAAGCGAACGGGCAGGTCTATGTCGAACATCCGCAGGTAGGCGTCGGTGGAGGTCACGATGTTGCGTATCTTGCGTGGGGTGACGGCATCTTCCGGGTTGCCGTATCGGTCAGAGGTGCGTGTCTTCACCTCCACCACCACCAGCTCGCCGGTTTTCTCCGCCACGATGTCCAGCTCCTTGTGTCCGCTCCGCCAATTACAGTGTCGGATGGTGTAACCATGCTCCTTCAGATAGTCCGCGGCAATCGTTTCACCATCCATTCCCAGTACATTATGCTTTGCCATATAAAGTTTTTGCAAAAATAATGAATATTATTGGATGTAATTCCATAACTAGCAGTATTTTTGTAACCAACTAAAAATGACGATGTGAAGAAACGTGACAGAGTATCCCCCGGAGGCCCGAAACGCGACCAGCGTATGGCCTGCTATGTGAGTGAGGACGAGATGCGGATTATCGAACGCCATCTCGCCAAGTATAAGATTACCAACAAGGGACGTTGGATGCGCGAGACGTTGCTCGCCTTCATCTACCGGACCATGGAGAGGGATTATCCTACATTGTTCAACGAAAGTGAGATGCGACGCTGATGGCTGACGATCAGTTCTACATGAAGCAGGCGTTGGCCGAGGCCAGGCGCGCTGCCGACAGGGGCGAAGTGCCCGTGGGTGCGGTAGTGGTGTGCAAGGGAAACATCATTGCCCGTGCGCACAACCTCACTGAGACGCTACACGATGTGACGGCCCATGCCGAGATGCAGGCCATTACCGCCGCCGCCAATTCGTTGGGTGGCAAATACCTGACCGACTGCACACTCTACGTCACCGTGGAGCCGTGTGTGATGTGTGCCGGAGCCATCGGTTGGGCACAGCTGGGCCGAGTGGTATATGGCGCTGCCGACGACAAGCGGGGTTTCCGCCGGTTCGCTCCGGATGCGCTCCATCCCAAGACCGAGGTGGTCTCTGGTGTAATGGCCGACGAAGCCGCCGCCCTGATGACGGAGTTCTTCCGCAAACGCAGATAATCCAACACCGATAAAACGAAAATCGTCCGTACCATCCGGACATGAACGGTCCGAGAGAACACGGTGTTTCCGTGCCCTCGGAGGTCTATGAAAAATGAGCCTAGGGTCTCGGCATGTTAAGCCTAGGGTCTCTAAAAACCGCGAATATAGGCTGTGAGATTTGCCGAGTATTCGGCTTGATGACAATCGCATTTGCGGTTGATAAAAAACCGATGTGCGCTGCTTCAAATTTGAGCAATAACTCTTCGAAAAACGAGTATATAGGTCAAGTGCCATTGAGTATATAGCTCATTGGCACTTGAGTAGTATACTCGTTGCCCATTGACCTATATACTCGTTGGCACTTGAGTGGTATGGTGTATTTTACCGCGGACTAACTTACAGTGTCACGCTCACGGCATCGCCCGTGTACTCCACTGTCTTGGTGGTGTTCATCGGTTGGTCGCCGCTGCCGCAACGTCCCTTCTCCACCAACACCAGTCTGAATTGGCGCTTGGCGAGCATTCCCTTGAAGCTGCCTTCGCGCTGTGAGATGGTGAGTCGGTGGCTTTGGTCGTCGTAGCTGAAGCGGATGAGTGAGTAGGCACCCTTCTCATAGTTATAGTTGTCGCCCTCGTCCTCGTAGAGTGTGAAGGTGCCGTCCGCTCCGGGGTAGACGCGGATCTCCAGGTCGTCCCATGGTTTCTCGCCGGAATATTGCACCTCGGGGCCGAAGGGCATGATGCTGCCGGCTCTGACGTAGACCGGCATGATGTCGATGGGGCATTCCTTCTGCAGGGTTTGTCCACCCTCGTACACCTCGTTCGTCCAGAAGTCAATCCACTTCTCGCCCTTGGGCAGGTAGACGTTCACCGGAGCGGATGCCTTGCGCACGTCGGGGTAGATGAGGTGGCCGTTCTTGTCCTTATCTTTCCAGGTGTAGAGCGGGTCTGTCACGGGCTTCACCAGCAGCGAACGGCCGAACAAGTATTCGTCGTTGAGCTGTGCGGCTTGTCGGTCTGACGGGAAATCCATCACCAGGGCGCGCATCATGCTTCCGCTGCTGAGCACGCAGTCGCCGGCCGTGCTGTAGATGTAAGGCAACAGGCGGTAGCGCAACTTGATGTACGATTTCATCACGTCGTAGCACCAGTCGCCCTCGCTGCCGAAGGCATAGAGTTCGCTCACCATGGGCGATGAGCAGTGGTTGCGCATTAGCGGCATGAAGGTGCCCCACTGCATCCAACGTGTCTGTATCTCCTGCACGGCGGGGTTCTTCGGGTCGTTCTTGTAGTCCCAGTAGAAGAATCCGCCTAGGTCGGTGTTCCAGAAGGGGATGCCACAGAGGGTGTAGTTCAGTCCGGAGGGCACTTGCTGTTTCATGGTCTCCCAGTTGGTCCGGATGTCGCCGCTCCACGAGAATGTTCCGTAGTGTTGTATGCCGAAAGCACCGCTGCGGGTCATCTGGAACGAGCGTTTCGTGTTCCCCTTCATGGCGCGTTGGTGTTCGTAGATGGACTTGTTGTGCACCAGCGGGAAGGCGTTCTTCACGCTCAGCCAGCTGCCGTCGTAGGTCTGGTAGTTCTCGTCACCAGGCTTCTCGAAGTGGTCGGGTTCGGTGGAGTCTGTCCACCAGGCGTCGAGGCCCATCTTGTAGAGCACGGACAAGTATTTCCAATAGATCTCGCGTGCCTTGGGGTTGAACACGTCGTAGGGTTTCACTCCCTGGTTGCGGGGCCAGGTGTCAAATGGTAGTAGGGCGTTGATCTTTTCCAACTCTTTGTACTGTGCGGTCCAGGGACCGAAGTTGGCCCAGATGGTGATCATCAGGTGGGAGTTGTTGGCGTGTACGTAGTCAATCATCTCCTGGGGCGACTTCAGTCGGGGTTCGCCGTTGGACTTCAGGTTCTTCATGTCCCCCGGCAGGTATTTAGCCCACTTTATGTCGCCTATCTTGTTGATGTAGTAGGGGTTCTGGAACTTCATGGCGTTCCAGTTGGAGTCGCATCCCCAGTATTGCCAGTCCTGCACCATGGCGTCGACGGGTATTCCCAGCTCGCGGTAGCGGTCGAGCACCGAGGCCAGTTCGTCGCTGGTCTTGTAGCGCTCGCGGCACTGCCAGAATCCCATGGACCACAGGGGGAACATGGTGGCCTGTCCCGAGAGTTGGCGGATGGAGGCGATGACGCCGTCCTGCGTGCCGTCGCGGTACATGAAGTAATAGTCGGCGCACAGACCCACCTCACTGGTGAAGGTCGTTCCCTGTTCGTTGTCCTCGAACCGTGTCTTGCCGGCGTTGTCCCAGTAGACGCCGTATCCCTTTTCGCTGGTGAAGTAGGGGATGGCGATGTAGGTGTTGTGGTTCCACAGCTCCACGCTGCGTCCCCGCTGGCTCATGTGCGGATCGCCCAGCTGTCCCAGCCCGTAGATGAGCTCGTCCTTGTCGAGTGCGAAGAGTTCGCTCACCTTATACTTGCCTTTGTTGGCATCGTCCGTCCGTCGGGTCAGTGTGGTGCGACGGTCGGTCAGCAGTCTCTGGCCTTTGTTGTCGCTGAAGGTGATTTCGCCGGTCTGTTCGTTCACGCTGACCGAGAAGTTCTCTGAGGTCATCACGCAACTGCCGTTCCCGTCCACTCGCTTCAGTTGGTCCATGGACTGTGGCTCCAGTATCACGTTGTAGCTCTTCTTCTGCGAAGGGTCCACATCGCTGGGTACTTTGGTCACGCGCACGATGGTGGGGGCGTAGAACTCCACCGTCACCTTCTGTTCGCCAATCTCCTTTGTGAAGATGCTCTTGGCACTCTGTGCCTTGATGCTTGCACAGCCTACCAGCCATGCTGCAATCAGATAAAGGGTCTTTCTCATTTTTGTGTGTATTTTATGGGTTTATGGTTTGCGTTTATATTCTTAGTCTTTCCACCTCTTGGCCGCTCGCATATTGATAATCGATTGGCCGTCTGCAAAGTTGAGATTTATTTGCTTTGAGGTCGTGCTACAAATGAAGAAGAAGGTTGTAGATATGTTGAAAAGTCTTGTCAGTCGGGCACGACAGTTGTCAACAGCGCTCTTTTGGCAGGTCAGTTCGGATATTGTTCGCCTTAGGCTTCTTGTTTCCGTCGGCGTAGCTCTTGCAGATAGTCCGACGGGGTGGTGCCATGCTCGGCCTTGAAGCATTTGGTGAAGTAGCTGGCCGAACTGAATCCCGTCTGGTAGGCGATGTCGGTCAGCGACAGGTGTCCGCCGTCCATCAGTTCCCGGGCTCGTTGCAGTCTGACGGAGCGGACCAGCGTCACGGGCGACACGCCGTTGATGGCCTTCAGCTTCTTATAGAGTCCGGTTCTCTCCATGCACAGGTCCTTGGCAAGTTGCTCCACCCCGTATGCAGGGTCGGCTAGGTGTGCCTCCACCTGCTCGATGGCTCTTTTCAGGAAGAGTTGGTCCGTGGAATTCATCGTCGGAGCAGGCTCCGGTTCGTCAGCCTTAGGCTGCTCTGTGCACTCCTCAGTTGGAGCGGGGATGTCAGTCTGACTTGCCTCCAGCTCGTTGCAGCGGCGTCTCAGCTCCTCGATGTAGCGCATCAGCGCGCGTTCGTTGACTCTCCTCCTGCGGTTGCGGCGTGTCTGGCGGACGATTGCCGCCACCACTGCCAACAGCACACACGCATACCAGAGGCAGGCTTTCCACCCCAGCCATGGAGAGGCTTCTATGTGAAAGTAGACTTTTCGGCTCTCCGTGTTCCATTCCTCGTCGCCCGATGTCGCCTTCACCTCCAGATTGTAGTCGCCCGCGCTGAGTCCTTTGAACGACAGGTAGAGTGACCCGTTGCTGTCCACTTGCATGGATTCGGTACCAGCCGTTGCCGTTTGCCACGGCTGTCCGTTGAGTCGGTAGCGGTATTTGGTGGACCGTGGAGCCACGTAGTTCATCGTGCAGAATTGGAAGGCCACGTCGTGTTGGTCCCATGCCAAGGTGAGCGAGTCGGTGTAGGCGGCCGTGCGGGGTTGAGTCACACGTCCTCCGTACGACTGTCCCTGTTGAATTGGCTCACCACCGACAAAGATTTTCGTGAGGATGGGGCAGAGGTCGATGTGCACGGGCGCATTGTCGAACAGCCCCAGGTGTGGCGATGTGTAGAGCAGTCCCTTGCGGTAGGTGCCCAGCCAGATGCCTCCCTGACGGTCGCAATAGATGGTGTTGACCCCTGTGCTGAGCGACGTGCCGTCGGGCAGGTTCAGCTGCGAGATGAAGTGGGGTGCGGCAGTGGACTCTTCCACGGGGAACACCATGTAGCCTTGTGGACTGCTGATGATGACCTGTCCCGAGGAAGAGACGGTGAGTGTGTGGAGCCGTCCCGGACAGGTGTATCGGGTGCGGAATGTCTTTGTCTGTGGATTGAATATGGTGAAGATGGAGCTCTCGCGTCCTGTTCGTATCTGGTACATCCTCCCTTGGTCGTCCTTTTTCACCAGCGACGTGTTCTTCCACTGCTCTTGTTGCTCCGGCGGATAGGCCGATGCGTGGTAGGCCTGGTGCAGGGTTTGTTTGTCGTAGACGTACACCTCACCCTTGCCGAAAAACAGGAATAATTGGTTGCCGAATGTGACTAGGTCCTGCAAGTCGCCAGCCTCGGTGGGCAGGGCGATGTTTTGCGTTTGTCCCTCGCGGGCGATGCTCTGACCGCTGACCGCCCACACCTCGCCATCGTCGTCCACGAAGAGGTCGGTCACCTCTCCGACGTTGTCACCGGCAGTCAGACTGCGTAAGGGCTGGCGCATCACCGTGAATGTGCGCAGGTCTATGCAGCACACCTTCCTCAGGGTCTTCACCCACAGTCGGTCTTTCGCGTCGACGTAGAGGTGCATCTGTCCCTCGTAGCCCTCGATGTCTATCCGGTCCGCGTCTCCGATGGGGAGGAAGGCAAACGCCGTCCGGTCATAGACGTTGATGCCCCGCTCCGTCGCTATCACCATCCGTCCGTCCCTCAGCTGCAACATCTGCAACACCGTATTGTCCGACAGTCCGTCCTTGGTGTTGAGTGTGTAGAAGTGGGTGCGCACAGAGTCGGCCTCGCTCCCGAACATCGTCAGGAACGCGAGGCAGAGCAGGGTGAGTGAGGTCAGTCTTTTCATGGCCGGAGTTGTAAGGTTCGCAAAGTGTTGCGGCGGGGAAGGACCCAAGGTCCGACGACTACCGGATGTAGTTGGTTTTCACGGGCTGTTCCTTCTGCGGATAGGCTATGCCGGCACGTTTGCCCGCCTCGATGCACTTGAGTAGCCAGGCCATGTTGCGTCCCAATGTGCGCATGGTCTGCATACCTTCCTCGTCCTTCACCACTTCGGCGGGCGTGTTGCCATGCACCATGTTCCAGTATTGCGACGACACCACGGGCATGTTGCAGATGGTGTAGTACTTGTTCAGCTGGTCGAAGGCTGCCGAGGCTCCGCCACGTCTGCAACTCACCACCGAGGCGGCTGGTTTGTTGGCATAGAGGGCGCCGCGTCCCAGGAAGGCACGGTCCATGAACGAGGTGATGGCACCCGAAGCCGAGGCGAAGTGCACGGGCGAGCCGAACACGAAACCATCCGCTTCCTTCGCCTTGTCAATGAACTCGTTCACCGTGTCGTTGATGAAGCATTTCCCCGTTGTGAGGCATTTGTAGCAGGCGATGCATCCTGATATGGGCTTGTTGCCTACCCAGAATATCTCCGTCTCGATACCTTCTTTCTGCAATGTGTCGGCCACCTCTTTCAGTGCCGTATAGGTGCAACCCTCCTTGTGGGGGCTACCGTTTACTAGTACAACTTTCATCGTTCAATGTATGTTTTATCGGCCGAGCCACTTCCCAAGCAGCCTCGCCTTCGTTAGTCAATCACTATCTAAGGGTGTCTTAGAAGCGGTTTACGCTCTTCACCTCGGGAATCTTCTTCAGGTTGGCGCAGATGGTCTTCACGTCGTTCACGTCGTGTACGTAGAGCTGCACCTGGCCGTCGAAGATGCCGTCGTTGCTCTCGATGGTCAGCTTATGTATGTTCACGCTCAGCTGTTGGGAGATGACCTGCGTTATCTGGTTGAGCACGCCGATGCCGTCGATGCCCTTGATGAGCAGGTTCACGGGGAAGAAGAGTGTCTTGTGTGTGTCCCAGTTGGCCGCCAGCAGGCGGTTGCCGTGGCTGCTCTTCAGCTTGGCGGCGACTGGACATTGGCGCTTGTGGATGACGATGTGGTTGCCTTCGTCGATGTAGCCCAGCACATCGTCGCCCGGGATGGGCTTACAACAGTCGGCTATGATGTAATTCTTCTTGATGGTCTCCTCGGTCAGCTGGATGGGCTTCTTGCGGTCGATGTTGGCGTCAGCCACCGGCTCGGCGGTCTGTTCCTCGGCCTCCTTGTCCTTCTTGTTCTTGTTGAAAGGGAAGAGGTATTTCTTCCACGTCTTGTTGGAACCCTTGTCCTTCAGGGCATTCTTGTCTTCCTCGCCCAGCACGATGTTCTTCTGTCCGATGGCCACCAGCAACTCCTCCTCGGTGTTCAGCTTGTGGAGTTGGCAGAGCTTGGCGATGTTGTCGGGCGACTTCTCCAGGTCTTCCTTCTCATAAAACTCGGTCAGCATCTCGTCGCCGGCCTTCTGTGCCAAGCGTTGTTCCTTCTTGATGATGGCCAATATCTTCGCCTTCGCCTTGGCGGTGGAGACGAAGTTTACCCACGAGGGCTGTATGCGCTGCGCCTTGGAGGTGAGTATTTCCACCTGGTCGCCGCTCTCGAGGCGGTGGCTCAGTGGCACCAGCTTGTGGTTCACCTTGGCACCGATGCAGTGGCTACCCAGGAAGGTGTGTATGGAGAAGGCGAAGTCCAGTGCCGTGGAGTTTTGCGGCATGGTCTTTATCTCGCCCTTCGGGGTGAAGACGAATATCTCCGAGGCGAAAAGGTTGAGCTTGATGGTGTCCAGCAGGTCCATGGCGTCGGGTTGCGGATCATCGAGGATTTCCTTGATGGTGTGGAGCCACTTCTCCAGTTCGCCCTCGTCCTCGCTGCCGCCGCCTTCCTTGTATTTCCAGTGAGCGGCAAAGCCCTGCTCGGCCACGTCGTCCATGCGCTGGCTGCGTATCTGCACCTCTATCCACTGTCCGCGGTTGCTCATCAGGGTGATGTGGAGCGCCTGGTAGCCATTGGCTTTCGGGTGGCTCACCCAGTCGCGGAGGCGGTCGGGGTGGGGCTTGTAGATTTTGCAGATGGAGACGTAGATGTTGAAGCACTCGTTGAGTTCCTGTGCCGGGTCCTTCGGTTTGAAGATGATGCGCACGGCCAGTATGTCGTAGATGTCCTCGAAGGGGATGTGCTTATTCTGCATCTTGCTCCAGATGGAGTAGGGCGACTTCACGCGCGCCTTTATGTCGTATTCAAGCCCCATCTTGTCGAGCTCGGTGCGTATGGGGTCGGTGAATTCCTTGAATAGGGTGTCGCGCTCTTGCTCGGTGGCGAGCAGCTTCTTCTCTATCTCGGCATACTCCTCGGGGTGCTCGTAGCGGAAACTCAGGTCCTCGAGCTCGGTCTTTATCTGGTTCAGTCCCAGACGGTTGGCCAGTGGGGCGTAGATGTAGAGCGTCTCGCCAGCAATCTTGTACTGCTTGTTGGGCAGCATGGAGCCTAGCGTACGCATGTTGTGCAGTCGGTCGGCAATCTTGATGAGGATGACGCGTATGTCGTCGGACATGGTGAGCAGCAGCTTCTTGAAGTTCTCGGCCTGTGCCGAGGCGCGGTCGCCGAAGATGCCGCCCGATATCTTGGTAAGTCCCTCCACAATCTGTGCTATCTTGGGACCGAAGATGTTCTTGATGTCGTCCACGGTGTAGTCCGTGTCTTCCACCACGTCGTGGAGTAGGGCGGAGCATATGGAGGTGGAGCCCAGGCCGATTTCCACGCAGACGATGCGTGCCACGGCGATGGGGTGCATGATGTACGGTTCGCCAGAGCGTCGTTTCACACCTTTGTGCGCCTGTTTGGCGAAGTTGAACGCTTTGGTTATGATCTCCACCTTCTTGCGGTGCTTGGTAGCCAAGTAGCAGTTGAGTAGCTCCTGGAAGGCGCTGTTAATCATTTCTTCGTCCTGCATCTCTTTCAGTTGCATGTCGTCCATATGCCTATCCTCCATATTAAAAAGTTGAACTTATTTTACTCGTATTGATTTACCTGCTGTGATGCGCGTATTGCTCATTCCGTTGAGTCGTTGCAGCTGCTTCACGGTCATGCCATATTTCGACGCGATGGTGGAGAGGGTGTCGCCCCGCTTTACCTTATAATATTGTGCATCCTTGCTCTGGGCGCTTTCAGCGGTAGCCTTTCTGGAAGCGGATGACTTCCGGCTGGAGGTCTGCTCCCTCACGGCTACTTGTCTGCGCTTGCTGAAGAGCTCGTCGGCACGGTAGTTGTAGATGGAGTCGCCCGCGTCGATGACGGCGTTAATCTCAGCTTCCGGCAGGCGGAGTATGCTGCCCGCCATGCTGTGGCCGGGCACGATATCCTTCTTATACTGCGGGTTGAGGGCGCGAATCTCCTCCAAGGGGATGTTGCACACCTCGGCAATCTGCTTGAAGTGGAGGTCGCGGCTGATGTGCAGCGTGTCGGTGTGCGCTGGCAGCGTGGCGTCCATGGGGCAGATGTTGTGGTCGCAGTAGTAGGTCATGATGTAGTTGGCGGCGATGAAGGCGGGCACGTAACCACGGGTCTCGCGGGGTAGGTAGGGATAGATTTCCCAGTAGTCGGTGCTGCCTCCGGCGCGGTGGATGGCCTTGTTGATGTTGCCCGGTCCGCAGTTGTAGGCGGCGATGACCAAGTTCCAGTCCTTGAAGATGTCGTAGAGGTCGCGCAGGTAGCGGGCGGCGGCGTAGGTCGACTTGATGGGGTCGCGGCGCTCATCCACCAGTGTGTTCACCTCCAGCCCGTAGAGTTTGCCGGTCTTCAGCATGAACTGCCACAGGCCGCTGGCACCGGCGCGCGAGGTAGCCTCGGGTTTCAGTGCCGACTCGATGACGGGCAGGTACTTCAGCTCGTGGGGCAGGTTGTAGGCGTCGAGCGCTTCCTCGAACAGGGGGATGTAGAAGTTACTCGAGCCCAACATCAGTGCCACGGCTTTGCGCAGCCGTCCGCTATACATGTCGATACACTGGCGGACGATGTCGTTGTAGGGCATCTCTATGACACCGGGTATGCGCGACAGACGGTCAATGTAGACCGAGTCGGGATATTCGGGGTTCACACTGCCGGGCTCGCAGTCGTTCATGGGGGCGAGGTAGTTCTTCGCGTGCCAGTCCTGCAGGAGCGTGTCTATTCCCAGAGTCATGTTTTCGGGCAAGAGGATTTCCTCGTCCTGTCCGTCCTTCTCGGTGTGGAGCACCACGCTGTTCTGTGCGGTGGCCTGCAGCGAGAGGAGCAGAATGAATGTTGATGTCAGAAGCGTTCTCATGCTATATGTTTTAAAATCTTATACTACATTGTAATCCTACGGAGCCTTTCTTGCGGGTTCCGCTCTCTATCACGGTGGGCTCCACTCGGAGTCCCAGGTCCTTGGAGATGTCGAAGTTGGACAGCTCCGCATCCACGTAGGCGTCGATGACCGATAGTACATACACGCCGATGAAGCAGAAGATGCTCAGGTCGCGGTAGCGTCGGTAGAAGTCCTTCTTGTTCTTGAAGATGGTCTGGAAGCGCGACTCGTTGCCCGTCATGTTGTAGTTGGGCGGCAGAAAGTCCATGTAACTGTCCGTGGTGGGGTCGTCGTCCATGAGGTCCAGATAGGCTTGCGAGTAGTCGGAGTACATCTGGTTGTTCCACGATAGGGCGTAGGCGCAGGCCACGAATCCGCCGTAGACGATGGGGAGTTTCCAGTATTTGCGGTTGTAGATTTGCCCGCCGCCGGGAATCACCAAGGCGAGCCAGGTGGCTTTCTTCGGGTCGGGAATCCACTGCTTCTTCTCCTTGGAGGGGGCACGCTGTATGGAGTCGCTCTTGGCCATCAGCTGCGCCGTGTCGATGGGAGCCTCCAGTTGGTCCATGCGTTGCTGCTGTTCCAGTTGCTCCATGCGCTTGGCCTCCTCCTGTGCCAGACTGTCGCGTTGGGCGGGCGTGACGACACCCATCCTTCGCTTCAGCGCGTTGGGCACGGCGGTGGTGTCGGTCTTCGCTTCCTGAGCCATCAGTACCGTCGTTTGCACGAGTGCGATGAGCAACAGGCACCAGAGTCGATATGTGTGCGTAAAATGTTTCAAGACTTCGTGGGGTTAGTTTTGTTTAATCTTGTCCAGAATCTCCATGATGCGTTCCAGGTCCTCCTCGTTGTTGAAGGGGATGCTGATTTTGCCTTTGCCCTTGGCCGTGCAGGTGAGCTGCACCTTGGTCTTGAAGAAGTCGGACAGGTGGGTCTTCAGCAGGTCGAACTCCTCGGGGAGCTTCTTCTCCTTGGAGGTGATCTTCTTGCTGCCGCTCACCACTGCCTCGCCTTGGCTCAAGGCTTTCACCATCTCCTCCACCTTACGCACGGAGTAGCCGTGTTTCATGATTTCCTCGAATACCTTTATCTGGGTCTGCGGGTTGTCCAGTGTGAGCAGGGTGCGGGCGTGGCCCATGTCTATCTCCTTGTTCTGTAGGGCCATCTGGATGGGCGCGGGCAGTTTCAGCAGGCGCAGGTAGTTGGCAATGGTGGTGCGTTTCTTGCCCACGCGCTCGCTGAGCCGCTCCTGTGTGAGCTCGTACTGCTCCAGCAGGTGCTGGTAGGCCAGGGCGATTTCCAGCGAGTTGAGGTCCTCGCGTTGGATGTTCTCGATGAGGGCCATCTCCATCACGTTCTCGTCATCCGCGGTGCGGATGTAGGCGGGGATGGACTTCAGTCCGGCCATCTGTGAGGCCCGGAAGCGTCGTTCGCCGGCGATAATCTGGTACGTGTCGTCGCTCATCTGGCGTAGCGTGATGGGCTGTATGATACCAATCTCGGCGATGGAGTCGGCCAACTCACGCAGGGCTTCGGGGTCGAACTCCCGTCGCGGTTGGTTGGGGTTGACCGAGATTTTGTCGAGCTCTATCTCGTTGATGGAGGACGAGCCCTCCGTCTTTATGTCGTCCATGGCCATCAAGGCGTCGAGGCCCCGGCCCAAGGCAAATTTCTTTTTCGCAGGCATAGTTTATTATTTCTTGTTTCGTTTGATGATTTCTTTGGCCAGGCAGAGGTAGTTGACCGACCCCTTCGACTCCGCGTCGTAGAGGATGACGGGGATTCCGTGGCTCGGAGCCTCGCTCAGCTTCACGTTGCGCTGGATGACGGTGTCGAATACCAGTTCCTGGAAGTGGCTCTTCACCTCCTCGTACACTTGGTTGGCCGACCGCAGACGGGCGTCGAACATGGTCAGCAGGAAGCCTTCGATGTCCAATCCAGGGTTCAGCTTCGACTTGATGATCTTGATGGTGTTGAGCAACTTGCTGATGCCCTCGAGCGCGAAGTACTCGCACTGCACGGGGATGATGACCGAGTCGGCTGCTGTGAGCGAGTTCACCGTGATGAGTCCCAGCGACGGCGAGCAGTCTATGAGGATGTAGTCGTATTCGGCGCGCATAGGCTCCAGCACGTTCTTCATCACCTTCTCGCGGTTGGGCATTTGTATCATCTCTATCTCGGCTCCCACCAGGTTGATGTGCGACGGCACGATGTCCAGTCCCTCTATGTCGGTGGTGAAAATGGCTTCTCTGAGGTCCGCTCCGCTAACCAGGCAGTCGTAGATGGAGACATCGACATCTTTCAGGTTCACACCCAGTCCCGACGAGGCATTGGACTGAGGGTCAGCGTCGATGACCAGCACTTTCTTCTCCAGCGTGGCCAGCGAGGCTGCCAGGTTGATGGTCGTTGTGGTCTTTCCCACGCCGCCTTTCTGGTTGGCTAATGCAATAATTTTTCCCATATATCAACTTCTTTGTTATAGGTTAATTGAGTCCTAAGGGATGCAAATATAGACAATTCTATTCAATCCAAAGCGTTTTTTCGTTCCTACTTGCACAAGATTAAGATTTATTCCCATTCAACGACCTTTATTTCTTATGCCAACGATGTGTGGTGATTTCCCATAATTTTGTATTTTTGTGCGGAAAAACAATGATACTTTACAAAGAACGATATGAAACGACCGCTTATACTTATTTCCAATGACGATGGCGTGACGGCCAAGGGCATCAATGAGTTGCTGACGATGGTGCGCCCGCTGGGCGACATTGTGGTGATGGCACCCGACTCACCCCGCTCGGGCGCCGGCTGTTCCATCACCTGCCACACACCGGTGCGCTACAACACCGTGCATCGCGAGGAGGGACTCGAAGTGTATAAATGCACAGGCACCCCGGTGGACTGTGTGAAACTGGCTGCCGACGCGGTGCTGGGCCGCGAGCCCGACCTCATCATCGGGGGCATCAACCATGGCGACAACTCCGCCGTCAGTGTGCACTACTCCGGTACGATGGGTGTGGTCATTGAGGGTTGCATCCGTGGTGTCCCTTCCATAGGCTATTCGCTGTGCGACCATGCCGCCGATGCCGACTTCAGCCCCATGGGCCCTTACGTGCAGCGCATCACCCAGGAGGTGATTGCCCACGGCTTGCCCTCCGGCGTTTGTCTGAATGTGAACTTCCCCAATATACCTATATATAAAGGTGTACGCATCTGTCGGCAGACCCGCGGCCGTTGGTACAACGAGTGGGAACGTCGCACCCATCCCTGTGGCGGCGACTACTTCTGGCTCACGGGCTCGTTCGAGAATCGCGACGGGGCCGAGGACTCCGACCACTGGGCGCTGGAAAATGGCTACGTGGCCATCACCCCTGTGCAGATTGACGAGACGGCCTACCGTATGATGGAAGAGATGAAAAGCTGGAACCTCGAGGTCTAGGCTTGGTGTTGCGAAACTTTGGGACCTTGCGAATCGTAGGCCCGAGACATTGTAAAACTTTGACACTGTAAGAACAATGAAATACTATTTAATCGTAGGGGAGGCCTCGGGCGACCTGCACGCCTCCAACCTGATGAGAGCCTTGAAGGCGGAAGACCCTGAGGCGGAGTTCCGTTTTTTCGGCGGCGACCTGATGACACAGGTCGGCGGCACACGCGTGAAACACTACCGCGAGTTGGCCTACATGGGGTTCATTCCCGTGCTGATGCACTTGCGCACCATCTTCGCCAACATGGAGCAGTGTAAGTTCGACATTGTCGAATGGTGTCCCGACGTGGTCATCCTGGTGGACTATCCCGGCTTCAACCTCTCCATTGCGAAGTTCGTCCGAAGACATGTGCACATCCCCGTCTACTACTACATTTCGCCCAAGATTTGGGCTTGGAAGGAGTACCGCATCAAGAACATCCGTCGCGATGTGGACGAGCTGTTCTCCATCCTCCCTTTCGAGGTGGAGTTCTATGCGAAGCACCATTATCCCATCCACTACGTGGGCAATCCCTGCGTGGATGCGGTGGATGGATTCCTGTCTACATACAAGAAGAATTTCCAGCAGTTCGCTGCCGACAACGGCCTCTCGGACAAACCCATCGTCGCCCTGTTGGCAGGCAGCCGCAAGCAGGAGATTAAGGACAACCTGCCGGACATGATAAAGGCTACGTCCGCCTTCCCGGGCTACCAGCTGGTGTTGGCTGGAGCGCCCGGCATCGACGCTTCGTACTACGACCGCTTCCTGCAGGGGACGGACGTGAAGCGGGTTGAGGCTCAGACCTATCCATTGCTTTGCTACGCCGAGGCGGCTTTGGTGACCTCCGGCACGGCAACGCTGGAGACGGCACTGTTCCGTGTGCCACAGGTGGTTTGTTACCACACCCCCATGGGTAAACTCATCTCCTTCCTGCGCCGCCACATTCTGAAGGTGAAATTCATCTCGCTGGTGAACCTCATAGCCGGCAAGGAGGTGGTGCGTGAGTTGGTGGCCGACACCATGACCGTGGCGAACATGCAACGCGAACTGGGTGCGTTGCTGAAGGGGGCTGCACCGCAAGGGAAGGTGGAAACACCCGAAACCTCGGGCGAGAAGACGGAACGTCAGAAGATGCTCGACGAGTACGACCGCATCATCGGCATTTTGGGCGAAGCCGGAGCCTCCGAGCGTGCAGCCCGTCAGATGGTGGAGCTGCTGAAGAAACGGAACGGAACAGAGACGGCTTAATGGTTCTTTGGGATTTCCGTCCCGAGTGTTACAAAGCCTCTCTACCTATATATATTATAGGATGTAAAGATGGTCTGCCTTCCTCGGACAGATTCTTTGGACGGAGTCGTTCAGAGGCGGAACAGAGTCGAATAGGGTGGACCGAGAGAACTGTGGACATAAACTGATTATCTTTAGAAAACGGAAGGAGTGACCGTATGAAAGTAACACTATTACAAACAGACATTCGTTGGTGCGAGGCGGAACACAATAGGGCAGAGGCGGAACGGATGATGAACGAGGCCGGAACGACCGACCTCTTCGTGCTGCCCGAGATGTTTCCTACAGGGTTTTGCCTGACTCCCGCGGAGATTGCTGAAGAGGCGGACGGACCGACGCTCACGTGGATGAAGTGTCAGGCGACTCAGCGCCAGTGCGCCATTGCCGGCAGTGTGGCGGTGAAGGAAGGCGAGCGGTTCTTCAACCGGCTTTACTTCGTCTGCCCCGACGGGGAGGTGTTCCACTACGACAAACGTCACACCTTCACCTACGGAGGCGAGTCGGCGACTTACACCGCCGGCCACCAGCGGGTGGTGGTCCATTACCAAGGGTTCCGCATCTTGTTGCTCGTTTGCTACGACCTGCGTTTTCCCGTGTGGAGCCGCAATCGGGCGGACTATGATGCTGTCATCTATGTGGCGAACTGGCCCACGTCGCGCATACGGGTTTGGGACACCCTATTACGGGCGCGAGCCTTGGAGAACCAGTGTTACGTCATCGCCGTGAACCGTGTGGGCAGCGACCCTGCCTGTCCGTACTGCGGTCACAGTGCCGTCGTCGATGCCTATAGCAAAGACCGATTGCTCCTCACCGACGAGGCACAGTCCGCCTCGTGCAATCTGGAGATGGATTCGCTTCAAGCTTTCCGCCAAAAGTTCGCTGTGCTCCGTGATGCGGATGAGTTCTCGCTCGATGCGGAATAACTTTCGCTCTAACT
>CAYZVH010000040.1:0-15443 GCA_964481755.1 uncultured Bacteroides sp.
CGTAAGCCAGCAGATTTACAGTCTGCCCCATTTGGCCACTCTGGTATTTGCCCTTCATTACTTTTTCTTGAGCCTCTTGTCGGATTCGAACCAACGACCCCGAGATTACAAATCACGTGCTCTGGCCAACTGAGCTAAAGAGGCGCTTTGTCTTTTGCAGCCGCATCGGCTGTCGTCGAAACGGCTGCAAAATTAGGCATTTATTTTTAACTGCAAAAACTTTTGCGGTTTTTTTTATTTCCCGCGCTGTTTTTCTTTGTATTTGACCAGCTGCTTGGCTAATGCATCCAGTCCAGTATCCACTGCTTCTTCAAATGTGTCGCAAATCTTTTCCGCGTATAATTCCTCGTTGGGGACGAACACCCGGATGGCTGCCTCCTTGTTCAAGGACGTTTCAGGCTTCACGACTTTCAGTACCACCTCTACCTTTCTTATTTCTTCGCAGTATTTCTCCAATTTTGAAGCTTTCTTTTGAATAAAAGCCTGCAACTGCTCGGTTGCGTCAAAATGAATCGATTGAATTCTTACTTCCATAATAATCCTCCTTTGACTTTACGCTCTAGGATGAGCTTGTTTATAAATCTTTTTTAGTTCTTCGAACGTGGTGTGCGTATAAATCTGCGTCGCGTTCAAGCTGCTGTGGCCTAAGAGTTCCTTCACCGACTCCAGTTCCGCTGAATGGTTCAGCATCGTGGTGGCGAAGGTGTGCCTCAGCACGTGTGGGCTTCGCTTCTTTATCGACGTCACCTTCGAGAGGTTTTTTCTTACTATATTATATACAAGTGACCTCGTTACCGGTTGGCCATTGGCTTTCAAGAAGAAGGCTTCCGTTGTTCTTTCCGGCAGGGTTTCGTCTCTCCTCGCTTTGTAGGCGTTGATCGCTTCTTGCAATTCGTCTCCAAAGGGGATTAGTCGCTGCTTGTTTCTCTTTCCGGTTACTTTGATGTTTTTCGCCGAGAAGTCTATGTCTCCGTCCTTCAGTCCGACGAGTTCCGACAGTCGCATGCCAGTTGAGTAGAACATGTCTATTATCAGCTTGTCGCGCTGTCCCTCGAATCCTTCACCGAAGTCTGTCTTGTCCAACAGCTCGTCCATTTCTGATTCCCTTAAGAAGTAGGGTAGAACCTTCGATCTTTTGGGCCCCGTTATCGTGCTCGTGGGGTTCACTTTTACGTATCCCCTTTGAAGCAGGAAATGGAAGAACGAGCGCAGACTGCTCAGTTTTCGGTTGACCGAACTGGATTTTCTTCCTAGACCTTCCTTCCCAGTGTCCATCAGGTGCATTACCCACCTGCGGATTACATCGGCATCCACGGATGTCCATTGTAGGTCCTGGTCCGTTTCGGTGAAGAACATCTCGAACTCGCGCAGGTCTGTTCCGTACCCCTGAATGGTATATTCGGAATAGTTACGCTCCGTCCGGAGGTATTCTAGAAAGAGATTTATCAGCATACTACGTCACTTTTGTATTTCAGCAACGAATGTATGGAATAAATTCAATAACTCAAAGAAATTTGCGAAAATTATTATTCTTCGTTCAACTGAAGCTTCTGTACGTAGACAGCGCGTTCTTTCTTCAATCTCTTTGTAACTGACGGTTTATCAAACTGTTGTCTGCTTCTCAGCTCTTTGATAACGCCGGTTTTCTCGAATTTTCTTTTGAACTTCTTCAGCGCTTTTTCAATGTTTTCGCCTTCTTTTACTGGTACGATGATCATTTTTGTTTTTAATTAAATATGTTTGTTATACAATATCAATCTTGTCCATTTAGGGCGCAAAGTTACGGATACTTTCCTAACCGACAAAACTTTCTCGCGATTATTGAAATATTTTCTCTAGTCAGCCAATTGTTTTTTCCTGACTAGAAAAAATTATTTTCCTAGTTGACTTTATAAATTCCCCCCTCCCCAAAGATATGTACTATTCTCTACAGTTCCAAAAGCAATAACCTCCATAACTATCTGTTGTAGCATAAGTCAGTCCTGCGGTGATATTGCTTCCGCATGCGGCTATAGGGACAACTATGTTTGTTGTAGTCAATACATTCCCAATCATGGTTTTCTTTTTCAATGTGCCCCATGCTGAAACTGCACAATAGTATATAGGTGTAGGAGCGACATGGGTCCTACAACGAAATAACACTTCTTTATGGCCATATTCTGTTTTAAAACATGCGGTACCATCTTCTTGTCCATCTGTTTTTATAAAACCTGATAGAAGCGCGGCTTTCGTATATTTATTTGAGTTATCGTTAGCTTTTAATGTGCCATTTTTATAAGCCTTGGAAACAGCTTGGACATCGCACATCTCTATAGTGTCGCCATTCTCCACCGTTTTTTGGATAATTGCGTTTGTTGATGCTATTTCATCTTTTATTGTTTTGTATAGATTGGATGCGATGCCTAGTTTCAGGGCTTCTTGTTCCGAAACATCCAATCTGTACTGATTATTCTCCAATACTATATATTCCGATAGAGTAATTGAAGCGGCTCTTAGTTGTTTTGCCTCTTCTGAAAGATAGCTTTCAGGTGTATACGTGGTTAGTTCATTTATCTGCAGTTCTTCTGAAATAGACAAGCTGTCGGCTTGACTTAGTGACCCTGCATCCGTGAGATTCTCATTCGGATTACAAGAAGTAAACGATATAAGAATTCCACATAATCCTAAGCGTAGAGTTCTTTTGAGTCTCATAATTTTGAATTTTAATTGTTCGACTTATTTGTTATATACTTTAGTAATGTAAAAGCATTAAACAAGGAATCAATGACTCCACAAAGGTAAACGTAAATAATGAGAAACTTACCTTTTATCTTGATTATTTTTAGTTTGATAATTTACGATACAAAATATAAACTAAGATGGTGTTGTCTTTTTCTCTTAGAGGAATAAAAACTCTTTCATGTTTTTGGTCCGAACGTAAAGAAGGCTCTCTTCACAGGGAGCCTTCCAGATAAATAAAAGAGAGAGAATTTACTCAACCTTGATGTCCATGCGTTTGTCTTGGGGGGTGAAGCAGATGCTGGCGTCGCAGCACTGGTAGGACACCGTGGCGCAGATGGACGCAGGTTGTTCTGTATAGGTTATTTCTTTCGTGAAGGTGACGCTGCCTTCGTACATCGTCGTTCCCTTGTCGCCGTAAGGTTTGCCGGCAGGCATTTCAGTTTCAGATTTCAGTTTGCATCCGTCGGGCAGGTCGAAGGTGACCTTCAGGGGCATGTAAGGATCGCCTTTGCCTATCTCCTTATATATATGGTATCCCTTCAGGATGTTCATGCGGAACGTCACCTCGATGGTCTTGTCTCCTTTGACTTTTGCCTTGGCAACCGTAATCACCGGATTCTGTGCATCCGGCTCGTCGGTCATCGGCTGAGTGCTCTCAGCGGTTTCGGCTTTCTGCTGACGTTTCTGCAGCACGCTGTAGTCGTTGCCCGGCGCTCCCGGCTCGTTGACCAGGAAGAACCATCCGCCTGATTCGGTGAAGAAGAGTTTGTCCTGATACTTATTGTACCACTTGCGCCAATCGGCAGGGGTGGTGAAGTCGCATAGCGTGTAGTGCTCCAGGATGCGCTGTGCGCGTTCGGTCTCTTCGCCCTTCTCCAGGCAGGTGATGGCCTTGTCGAGGATTCGCTTGTCGTTGTTGGCGATGCCCCAAGCCTTGGCGTCCTCATCAATCTTCATATCATATTCTATGCTGAAGCCTCCGCAACAATAAGGCGCAATCTCATCGTAGTATCGCTGGTAGGCGGCTTCGTCTGTACCAAACTTCTCGAACTCCTCAGGGGTGACGAACATCTTCAGGTATTGCTCGAAGTCGGGATTGGGTGCCATCGTCTCCTTAGCATACTCCATAACAGACTTCTCGTAGTCGTCCAGTTTCTCGCCTTTCTTCAGTTTGGCATTCAGTTCGTCCATTGTCTTTTGCATCTGGGCCTTCATGCGGTCCTGTGACGCGATGTAGTCATCGTACCCTTTCTGACTTGCCATGAACTTTTTGCTGCGGATGTCCAAACGCGTGAAGATGCGGTCGTTGTACTTGCGGGCGATGGGAGCCTTGCCGTTGAACTGTGCCATGTAGACCACTGCGTTGGCGAAGACCACCTTGGCCTCGTCGGTCATGTTGAGCGGTGAGGCAATGAATCCCCAAGTGAGGAAGTTGCCGTGACGGCCTATGGCCACCGCTTCGGGCGACTTGGCGCACACACCGCTGGAGATGAACTCCGCGTCGGGTGAGTCGAGGTATCCTTCGTCGCGGCTCACGAGTCCGGCGGAGAAGAGAGGATCCTTCTCATAACCGATAGTCTGCACGCTCCACATCATCAGCGAGTCGGGAATCTTCTCGTCGAACATATACTGATAGCCGAACGCATGTACCGGCGTCGGTTTCTTCACCATTGTCAACTCGGTCTTGAATGGTCCGTTGAAGATGGGGTGATTGGTCTGCACGTGGTGAGCGTCTGCGTCGAGGCAGAGGCAATACCAGTCGTTCTTGCTGCCCAATCGGCTTCCTACCAGTTCGGCCATCGAGCCGATGGTGATGGTGGCGGCCGTGTAGTTGTCCGGCAAGTAGCGAGCCTTCACGTACTTGGTGCATCGTCCGTTCTCGTCCTGCTCCAATATCTCTTCCTCCAGCACGGGAGGTTTGCCGTCGATGATGGTCACGTCGTAGCCGTCGGACATTTCCGCTTTGTAGTCGGCGGCCTTCATCACGGTCACCGAGTCGAAGTAGGTGCGCAGCAAATCGCCGAAGGCAGCCATGCGCTCTTCTATGTTTTGCTGATATTCCTCATCCGTGGCGAACTTCTTGGGACCGCCATATTCTCCGTCAGCCCACTCTGATTGTCCGCCCAGGTAGAGCACCTTTATCTCGTGCGGCTCTTTGGCTCGGTTGCCCGTGCAGGCGGTCAGTCCCATAGCCAGCAGGCAGGCTGCTGCCATCAATAGGTTATTCAGTTTCATAATTTCAATTTGTTTTTTGTTTGAGGTACTATATATATAAATATGTATAGGGACAGCTTATTCGCCGAATGCCTCTTTCAACTTTGCGTCCAGCTCCTCGTCGCTCAGCTTGCCTACTATCTTGAAATCCTTGTCGATGAGGTACTTTGTCGGCAGGAAGTGGATGGCGTAAAGTTCGCTGATGTCTTTCGACTTGTCAAACTTGAGTTTGGACTCGTCTATGATTCTCAATCCGCGCAGCACGTGGTAGAACTTCTCTATGCCGTCCTGCTTGATGGCTTCGCGCCAATTCTCGGGCGAGCTGTCGTTGTCCGACACGCAGAATACCTCGAATCCTTTCTTGTGGTACTTCTCGTAGAGAGCCTTCACATGCGGCATACTTGCGCGGCAAGGCTTGCACCAGCTGGCCCAGAAATCGAGCAACACGTATTTCCCCTTTGCCACTTCCGAGAATCTGATAGAGTCTCCGTTCACGTCCACCGTGGCGAAGTCCGGTGCCGGCGCTCCCGGAGCGATGCGTTTCAGCACGGCCAGCTCATGCTCTACCTCCGTCAGGTCGCAGTGCGCCTTCACCTGCTCGCCGAGGTTGTCGTAGATGGTTTCGATGTCCTCCAGCGTCATGTAACCCATGGCTCCCCGCAAGAAGTCCGGCACCACGTATGAGTTCGGGTGTGACTTCATGAAGTCAACTTCTTGTTGCTGATACTTCTTCTCGCAGTCGGCAGTCTGTTTCTCTATCGCTTTGGCTTTCTCCGCGTCTTTCTCCGCACTCATGGCCTCTTCCAGCAACTCAGTCTCAGCGTATCTCTGTTTGACGATTGCCATCAGAGAGTCCCACTCAGCTTGTGAGGTGGAACCGGTGAAGACAGCCTCCTGGATGTTGGCCGTGTCGATGCTGACGGTCATCTCCTTGGGCTCCAGATAGAAATTCCAATACTTCACGTGCTCATAGTCCTTGATGTCGCCAATGAAGAGAACAGATGGTATGAAAGGCTCTTTCAGTTCGCCTTTGAAGGCGAAAGTCCCGTTCTCTATGGTGACCGTGTCGGCAAACACGATGCTGTCTGCCTCGTAGCTTTGCAGAATAATCTGCTGTCCGTCCATGCCGGCAATGCTGCCGTCCAGCTTGAATTGGCCTGTGGACAGTTGTTGTCCACAGGCTGCCAGCAAGCTGGCCATTCCTAAGTAAATGAGTTTTTTCATTTTGTTCTACTATATATAAAATGTAAGGTTTAAGTTTCAGCTATTACATCATTCGGCACTGTAGCCAGGGTTCTGGTCACTGGCGGAGAGGGCGCTGTTGTTCTGGAACTCGTCCGTCGGGATGGCGAAGATGGCCAGGCCGAAGTTCTGTGAGACCACACCATCCTCGTCGGGATAGTATTCCGGATTGAAGGCTTCCACAATCTCTTGCGGCATGCGCAGCATCAGGTCAGCCTCGGCACCGTTCTCGCAGGAGAGGTTGCGGAGGAACTCGTTGAAGTACTGCTGCAGGAAGCTCATCTCGTCCGTAGCGTCGTCCACAGCCGTGAAGTCCGTGATGCCCGCATGTCCCATGACGGTCTTCAGCAGACTCTTTGCCTCGGTCAGGTTGCCTGTGCGAGCCAAGGCTTCGGCGCGCAGCATGTAGATTTCGGTCAGACGCAGCATATACATGCTCTCTTCCACCTCGTTGGCCACCACGTTGTCGGCGGTGAAGTGCTTGAAGAGGGTGGGCGCTTCTGAATAGCCCCAGTAGTAATCTATAAAGTTGCCATCGTCGTCGAACACATAGATGATGGATTCCTTGGTGGCGTCTGCCAGCACGGTACCTTTACGTGGGTCGCCTTCGAACAATGCGGTGAAATTGTCGGTTGTGAACCAGTTGTAGGTGTCGCGGTAGTTGTAGGCTTCCATCACAGCGGTCTGCTGACCATTGACGTTCTGCGGTTTGATGCCGAACATCACCTCCTGGCTCTCCAGTCCTTTCTCGTAGAAGATGTCGGTCACATTCTCTTCCAGCTCGTACGGACTGTTGTCGATGATGTCTTTTGCCAGCTCGGCTGCTGCGGCATAGTCTCCGCGTTGCATCAGCACGCGTACCTTATAGCCTTTTGCCACCCAACGGTTGATGTAGTAGTTGTCGTTCTCCTCTGGAGCTTTGGCGATGGCCTCGTCCAGGTCCTCCAAAATGGCATCGTAAGTCTCTTTCACCGTACTGCGGGGGCAGGACAGGTTCTTGCTGGTGCTGGCTTCCATGCGCAGGATGTTGCCGTAGGGGCTGTCGATGTCCCAACTGTAACCGAACCAGCGGAGGAGGTTGTAGTTGGTGATGGCACGCAGGGCTTTTGCCTCCGCCAGAATCTCATCCTTCTTGTTCCCCTCGAACCATGAGTCGTCGGCGGCCGTCACCTGGTCTATCGTGGCATTGGCGGCTGTTATCGTCGCATAGAGTGCGCTCCAAAGGCTTGAGTTTATGTAGTTTGAGTAGTAGGAGTCACCATGAGTCTCGAGCATGTACGGACCTTGATAGTAAGTTACCAAGCCGGCGATACAAGACGGGTAGATTTCATAGCA
Source organism: uncultured Bacteroides sp. (assembly GCA_964481755.1). Taxonomy (GTDB): domain Bacteria; phylum Bacteroidota; class Bacteroidia; order Bacteroidales; family Bacteroidaceae; genus Phocaeicola_A. Next base: position 7,513 of record CAYZVH010000040.1, read on the forward strand.
TTCAGCGCATGCGGTAGATTGCACATCGTAGTTGTCTGTGCCGCACATGGCGAAGCGGTAATAGGCTCCGTTCAGGGTGGCGATGGCGCTCTTCTGGTCCACCACCACGTTGCCGTCCACTTTCGACTGCTTAGGCAACGCGCTCAATTGGTCGTCGCAAGAGGTTTGCAGAGCCATTCCGGCCAACAGACCTCCAAAGATGAATATATTTTTAAGTTTCATACGATTATCTGTTTAAGGGTTAAAAACCAAGTCTGATGCCTAACGTATAGCTCTTCACTGTCGGGTAGGAGGTGACGTCGCGTCCACCACCGGCCACGCTGTAGGGGTCGTCGCTCACTGCGGGGTCCGGACCGGGGTAAGAGGTGATGGTAAACACGTTAGTAGCTGTTCCGTAAATCGACAGGTTATTCAGTTTCAGTTTCTTTGCGTATTTGCTCGGTAAGGTGTAGCAGAGCGAGAGCGACTGCAACTTCAGGTACGAAGCGTCGTACACGTTCAGGTTGGTCAGGAAGTTGGTCGTGTTGTGCAGCACGGTCGGACGGCTTGTCAGATGCTCTGGTGTAGAGCCTTTCAACACGCGGGTTCCACGGTTGGAATAGGAATCGAATGACATGTCCGTCACATCCTTCTGGTAAATGAGGTCGTTGCCGTAGGAGAAGGTGAAGGTGGTCAGCAACGACCAGTTCTTGTACTGCAGCGTGTTGGTGTAGCCTCCGTAGAAGTCCGGTGTGCAGTTGCCGATGACATCCTGGTAGTAATAACCGCTTTCATCGATGGCCAATTCCACGGAACCGATGCCCAAGTCTGGGCTGAATGAGGACCACCTGGCGAAACGGCTCTTGTAGTCGTCCACCTCTTCTTGTGTCTTCAGGATGCCCACGGCTTTGTGGCCACAGAGCAGACCCAACGACTCACCTTCGCGGTAAATGGTCGTTCCCAGATTCAGCTCGTTGCGGCCCGTGTCGCTACTGAAGTTGTCACCCTGCAGGTTGAGCACCTTCGACGCGTTGTGCGAGATGTTCAGGGCGCCGCTCCACTTCCAGTCCTTCGTGCGGATGAAGTCGGCGTTCAACTCCAGTTCCACACCGATGTTGCGCACCTTGGCGATGTTGGCCACCATCGTGCTGTAACCGCTGCTCGGGGCGGGCGTGATGCTTAGCAAAGCTCCGTCGGTAACCTTGTGGTAGTAGGCCAACGTACCGGAGAGACGACTCTGGAAGAACGAGAAGTCGATACCCAGGTCGCGCTGCACGGTGCTCTCCCATTTGATGTCCTCGTTGCCCAGCTGGGTCGGGTAGATGGCGGTGTTGCCTGCGTATGAGCCCGGCGAGTAGAGTGTGCGGAACATGTGGTCGGAGATGCTCTGCGTACCGGTCTTACCGATGCTGGCACGTATCTTGATCTCGTCAATCCACGACACATCCTTCAGGAACGACTCCTCGGAGATGCGCCATGCGATGGCTCCCGAGGGGAAGTAACCCACGCGGTTGTTCTTGGCGAACTTCGACGAGTTGTCGCTACGGCCTGTGAAGGTGAAGAGGTATCTCTCCTTCCACACGTAGTTGGCGCGCAGGTAGAACGAGAGCAATGAGTTCTGCGACGAGGGGTTGGAACCGTCTACGCTCAGCGGCGACTGTGCCGAACCGAGGTTGTTCAGGTAGCTGTCGTCGGGGTATCCCTTGCCGGTAGCCGAGAAGTAGCTCACCTTCTGCTGTTCCCACGACGTACCGATGACAGCGTCGATGCGGTGGTTCTCATTGAATATCTTGTTGTACGACAGGGTGTTCTCGAAGAATACTCCCGTAGAGATGCTCTGCGACTCTGTTCCCTGGCCACCGTCGGAATCCTCCACACCATAGAATCCGCCTACCGACACATAGCTCGGCACGTAGTTCGACTGGTTGTAGTTGTTGTAGTCCACCGACATGGTGCTCTTGAACTTCAGTCCCTTCAAGATGTCCACTTCGGCATAGATAGATCCCTTGAAGTCGTAGGTCTTGGCCTGGTTCTTGCCCGAAGCCACTGCCAGCGGGTTCTGGAATCCCATGTACGAGCTTGCCAAGTCGGGCAACAGACTATAGTTGGCATAGGTGCCGTCCTCGTTGTAGGGCGACAGCACGGGAGGTGCCGACATGGCTTGGCTGTATACACCGTTGGTGATGTTGTTCTTGTTGTAGCCGAAGGTGATGTTCGTACCCATGCGGAAGTTCTTGGTAATGTCGTTGTCGATGTTCGACCGAACGGTGTAGCGCTCGAAGTCGGTGGAAATCAACGTACCGTCCTGTGTGGTGTACGAGAAGGAGGTGTAGTAGCGTGAGTTCTGTCCACCGCCGGAGACGGAGAAGTCCACGTTCTGTGCGATACCCGTGCGGGTCACCAGGTCAATCCAGTCTGTGTTGGCATTGTCGAGGCTCTCGAGGAAAGCGATTTTCTCGGTGTTGGAGCTCATGTATCCCATGAGTGAGGCTTTCTGGCTCTCGCTTTTTGAGACATCGATGTTCTTTTGTATGTTGGCGTTCGACTGCTGCAGCGCCTTGGTCATGGTGCTGATGTACTGTTCGCCGTTGAGCACCTTCTCCTTCTTCGGGGTGGAGATGCTGTAGTAGTAGTTGAAGTTGAACTGCGGCTTCATGTCGCGGCGGCCTTTCTTGGTGGTGATGATGACCACTCCGTTGGCTGCCTTCGATCCGTAGATGGCTGTTGCCGAGGCGTCCTTCAGGATGGAGATGCTCTCGATGTCGTTCACGTTGAGACCTGCCAAGCTGTTCAGTCCACGCATGAACGAACCGGACACACTGTTGTTGAAGTCGTCGCCATAGTTGGCTGCCTCCAGCGGGTTCACTATCTCCGATGAGGAGATGTAGTTGTTCTGTATCTCTGTGGGGATGCCGTCGATGATGTAGAGCGGGTCCACATTACCTTTCAGTGACGAACCGCCACGCACGCGGATACGCACGGCACCACCAGGAGAGCCGTCGGCCTTGGTCACCTGCACACCGGCAGCTTTACCTGCCAAGGCGTCGTCGATGGTCAGGGTAGGCAGGTTCTGCAGCTCCTCGGCCTTCACAGTGGCTACCGATCCGGTCAAGTCCTTGCGCTGGGTGCTACCGTAACCTACGACTACCACCTCGCTCAGCGACTGTTTCGATTCGTTGAGCGCTACCACCAGCACGGAGCCTGTCACCTGGATGTTCTTGGAGTCGTAGCCCACATACGAAACCGTCAAATGCTTCGTGCTGTTGGGCACCTCGAAGCTGAACGTACCGTCGGCATCGCTCACGGTGCCTCGCTTGTCCTTGCTGTCGTACACGGCGGCGCCTATCAGCGGGTCGCCGGTGCGTGCGTCCACAATCTTACCCTTCACCACGCGGACGTTCTTGTTGCCCGACTGTGCGAAGGTCCCCAGCGGTTTGATGACGTAGATGTTCTCCCCGTTCATCTCGTAGGTGTAGGGTTGGTTCATCAGGATTTGGTTCAGTGCCTTGCTTACCGGCACATTGGAAAGGTCTACCGTGACGGGCTGCGCGTGGTTCAGCTCCTCGTCGCTGTAGATAAACTTCACGCCTGTCTGCAACTTTATCTCCTTGAAGACTTGCAGCAACGAAGCGTTCTTCATTTGTAAGGTCACACTGCCGGGACCTTGAGCCCATAGGAAAGCCGGGACGGCAATCAGGGCGACGAGCAGGACTAGTAAGGCCTTGCTCTTGCAACAAACTGATTCTCTCATAATTTAAATTTTACACTTAATTGAAAGTTATTAAACTAGTTAGAAATTATTATTGTTCTGTCTTTTACTTCGAAGTGGATGGAGGTGGTCTTCTCTATCATGCGCAACAGTCCCTTCAGAGTGGCGTTGCGATAGGTGATGCCTGTGAACTTGTCGTACTTCAGGGCGGGCACCTTGAACTCATAGTCCACGTCGTACCAGCGCGACAGCTGCTTCATGATTAGCTCCAGTGGCATCCCGTTGAACTCGAAGATGCCGTCGGTCCACGAGGTGTAGGCCTTGGCGTCCGTCGCATAGATGCGGATGCGCCCGCTCATCTTGTCGAACGACAGCTGCTCGTTGGGGCTCAGCAGATACTCCTTTCCGTCGGCGCGGTAGGCCACGCTGCCTTCTGCCAGGGTGATGAGCGCCTGTGGCTCGTCGTCGTAATCGTGCACATTGAACTCTGTGCCCAGCACCCGTATCACGCCGTGGGCCGTGTGCACTTCGAATGGTTTCTGCTCGTTGTGTGCCACCTGGAAGTAGGCTTCACCTTTTATATATATGCGACGGATGGAATCCGCGTCGGTGAACACCACCGGATAGCGCAGCTCGGAGTCGGAGTTCAGATGCACGAAGGTGCCGTCGGAGAGCACGATGCGATACTCACCGCCCTTGGGTGCGCTCAGCTTGTGGTAGATGTTGGCCGCGGGTTGGGCGGTCAACTTCACGGGCAGGTTGTCGTAGTGCAGTATGCCGTCCTTGTTGTCCACCTCCTCTTCGATGGAGGTCTGCGAGAGGTTCACCTGCTGTTGGGGTGTGATGAGGATGGTCTCGCCGCTCTCTGTCACCAGCTCTGCCTTGGCTGTGCCAGGCACGATGCTCTGCTCCGTCTGGGCGGTCACCTCCGCTTGCTGGTTAAAGAGCAACCGGTTGCCTAACAGGAAAGCGATGACCAGCACGGCGGCGTAGGCAGCCCATGCCGCGGGACGCATAAACAGGTTCCGCTTCCGTGGACGGACTCTCTTCTCGAACTGTCGCCACGCCTGTTGGGCATCGGCCGGCTCTTCGCTAGCCACGTCCACTTGCAGCCGTTGCATCCATTGCTCGTACTGCTTTCTGTGCGCGGGCGATTCATCTATCCATTCCTGTAGCTTACGGCTTTCTTCTTCCGTGTTCTCCCCGGTCAGTTCCTTCAGTATGAGCTGGGCCAGGCGATAGCTTTCTTGCAGGTTTCTGTTCATCTTTTGCTTCATTTGATTATTAAACGCACGAAATTGCGTAGTGGGTGAGTGATAACAAAACTTTTTTGTACTTTTGTCACATAATGTAGAGAGAACTATGGCAGACGGCAGTTGGCATCACGATTTCAAGCGTTTCTTCCTGGGCTATTACAACGTAATGGTTCGCTTCGCTTGTGCCTACCTGTCGCAGACCGATTGCCAGGACGTGGTGCAGGATGCCTTCATCAAACTCTATGCCGCCTGGGACTCCATACCTACCGAAGGTCAGGCCCGTTCCTTCCTATATATTACGGTACGTCACCTCTGTGTGAGCCGACTCCGGCACCAGAGCCTGGAGGAGATGTTCATCCTGCGCGAGATGGAGCAGGCGGACGATGCCGTGGAGGCGGACGCGTTCTTCTCCGAGGTCACCTACCAAGAGACACTCCGCTTGCTGCGTAAGGCCGTCGAGGAGTTGCCACCCCAGTCGCGCCGCATCATAGAACTGGCGTTAAAAGGAAACGGAAATGCCGAGATCGCTGAGACCTTGGGCATTTCCGTCAATACTGTCAAAACACTGAAGAAAAGTGCTTACCGTTTTCTGCGGGACTCGCTAGGCGATGTCTCCGATGAGTTGTTCTTTCTTTTGCTGTTGGGGACGGTTGTCTGACGGGCTTCTCTCGCCCTGTGTCGACCCACGCTCCCACACTGCCGCTCCCGCGGGCTCCCGTTGGGGGACGACCACCCGCGTGGCAGGCTATACATTATATATATGTATGCTGAATCAAGCCTCTGCGGCCTCTTCTTTCTTTTTCACCTCGTCCAGAATTGCCAATGCCTTATCCAGCACGATGGTGTTGTCCAACTGTACGATGCCACCGTCGGGACCCGGCTCGATGTGGAATCCTACACTCTTGCCTTGCTTGAAGTTCTGTCCACCAAAGAAGTTGCAGACGGTCTCTACCTCCAAGTCCAGTTCATCGGCAATTCTACGCATGCTTCCGTCGGGTAACGAATCTTTTATTCTTCTCAGTTCGTTGAATGTAATCGTTTTGTCCATGATAGTATGATGTTATAGGTTAATACATACGGCTTTCGGCTGTCGGTTTCCCTTGCGGGGGCGGACCTTGGCCTTAGCTCGTCACAAAAGTAACTATTAGTTTAAGATATACAATCTTTTTTGGCGATAATTTTTCGTCTTCGTGCAAATTCGCCTTTTCGCACAACCCAAACAGCCTTGCCTCCCGCGGTGTGCAGAGAGCAAGGCTGCTGGCTTTTATCAATCTATGTAAGCACGCTTCGGCTATTCCATATCGAAGACCATCTTCGAAGGATAGCTTCCGTTTGAAGAGAAGTTACTCTTTAATGTTCCCGTCGAGGTGTACGATGTGATTACTCCCTTTTCGCCATAGTTGGCCGTTATCACATACACGTCGCCGCTGATGGGGTCCACCTCGAGACCGTTCACGTTGGGAGCGCCCCAGTTGGTGAAACCGCTCACGTCCACGAAGTCGGTCGTCTTGCCGGTGGTCAGGTCATAGACGTATGACTTCGGCTGGTGGTCAGCATCCAGTTTCGAACAGTAGTATTCGCCATAGGTGGCGTAAATCTTGTTCTTGTAGTTGCCGAACGATGCGCAGGCAATGTACGAGGCGTTGCCGAGTTTGGTCACCTTGAAGGTGGCGGGGTCGATGCGCTGCAGTGTGGCATAGGCGTATTCGTTCGGGTCCAAACCTGTTTTACCTGCATAGTTGCCGTTGGACACCATGTACACATTTCCGTCAGCGCCGGTCTTGCACTGTGTGTAGGGGTTCAGCTCCACTTCGATGTCGCGTACATTGGTCATGGTGGCGATGTCCACCACGGACACCGTGTTGCCCGATCCGTAACCGGAGTTGTTGACGAACAGACGGCCGCTGGTTGCTGCGATGGCTTCGGGATAAGCACCTACTGCCACACTGTCTTTTATCGATTGGCTCAGTGTGTCGAGTCGGTACACTTGGCCGCTGTAGCAGGTCACGAACACAGAACCGTTGGCGGCTGCCATGTAACGTGGATTTGCGGGGGTGGGCAGTTCGTAGAGCTTCTTGCATTTCTTGTTCATCACCACCACCTTATTGCTGCCGCTCACCGTGCAGTAGAGTTTGCTACCATATATAATAAGGTCTTGGCCGAGGTCGCCCAACGCATCGCCGTTGTTAGCTGCGGCATACATGTCCGTGCCTACGGTGCCGTTGGCGTCCATGTAGCAGATGCTGGCGTCGCCTGCGCCCCAGTTACCTGTGTTCAGGATGTAGGCGCCTACGGTCTTGGTAGGTTCCTTCACTCCGTTGTCATCGTGATCATCGTCGCTACAAGCGCTGAACATAGCCAGTGCGGCAGCGAACAACCAGTACTTGTTAAAACTCTTGTTCATCTTCTTTTTACTGTTTTTTGCATGTTAATAATAGCGTCGTTCGCACGCTCAGCGGTGGTTGGCGCACAAGTATAGCACCGTCGTTACCGGATTGAGCGGTTCACGTTCCGAATAATTTCTTCGTTTACAATTGCGGGATGTCGTTCCTTTCCTCGAGGAGTCGGCATCATGGCTTCGTGTTTTGCAGGTCTTCTGGCTCGTTCCTGCTGATCTGCTACCTTCCCACCGACGCTCGGTCGATAGTGGTGTGTGGATGTTGCAGTCAGCTTTCGCGGAACATACAGCAGCGGGACTGCTCGGGATTCTCACCCGATTCCCTTTTCATTCCGACCCATCCGAACGATGTGCCGGAAACAAAACGCTGCAAAGGTGGTGCAATTCACTCAGATAAACAAACTTTCCCCCTCTTTTAACATTCGCCGGTCGTGCGGAGGTCGTCGCCGTTCCCTTCCTTGACGAAAGTTGTCGCCCGTGACGCTCACTGGCAATGACTCCGTTTTTCACGTCCTAAACGCGTGCTTTTACGCGTTTGTTGAATCCTTACTTAATGATTTGAGAACCAGTTTGTTATGTTGTAAAGAAC
>CAYZVH010000040.1:15543-19926 GCA_964481755.1 uncultured Bacteroides sp.
ATGTTGGGAATCTTACATCGTTAAGAAGGGGATTTCCAATCGTCACGACGGGAAACCCTAATTCTCAAGTCGGGAACTTCCAACGGCCGAGAAGCTAGGTGATAAGTTATGAGAATAGGGTGAAGACGCCGGCGGTTCCCAGGATGAAGATGCCGTAGCGGACGATGTTGCCCAGGGTGATGGAGATGATGGTGATCCACACGTTGGCGTGCATCAGACCGAGGATGATGTTGATGGCATTGCCGATGACGGGCAGAAACGAGAAGAATCCCATCCATGCACCGCGGCCTCCCATGAAGCGTTTCGCCTTCTCCATGTTCTCCGGCGACACTTTCATGTACTTCTCTATCCACTCCATGCGGCCTAGGTGGCCCATGTAGTAGCAGGTCATGCTGCCTAACGTGTTGCCCAGCGACGACGAAATGATGAGCATCACGGGGTCGAGCCCCACGTTGTAGAGGGCTATCAGCACCGCCTCGCTGGCGAAAGGAACCACGGAGCCGCCAAGGAAGGCTCCGATGAACATGCCTATGTGGCCGTATGAAATTAGAAATTGGATAAGTGCGTCCATACCTTAAATCCGATGAGGGCGATAAACAGCAATGAGCAAAGGATGAAGAAGGCGTTGGTCCAACGGCCGTGGGAGAGCGTGAAGAAGTGTCCGCCCAATATGCTGCTGCCGATGAACAATAGCGGGAACAGCGCCTGGTAGTCGCTGGGCTGCAGGATGATGAGCACCGAGGTCCACAGCTGCAGCAGGATGAGGAATCCCAAGTGATAGCGCGTGCGAATCTTGTCGCTGAAATTCTGCTGCATGCAGTTGATGCTGCTGACGATGGTCACCAGCCAGATGAACACCAGTGAGAGCTCATCCACCAGACTGAGCGCTGAATAGTCGGGCAGCGTCGGCACTAACTTTTCCCATAGCCGGACGAAAATGTCCAGCTTGTCCGTACAGAAGGCGTAGGCGAACAGCACCCAGTAGGGGGCCAGCAGTCCCATGATGCTCGCCATGAAGGTGCGGGGCGTCATGGCCATGTAGTTTATCATCGCCCCGAGAAAGAGGGGGATGAAGAAGAGCATGGGTGGAAAGAACAAACTGCCGATGGAGAGAAACATGCAGCACTGGAAGGCGTAACCCATCGCCTCCCTGTTCTGATAGGTGTGGAACAGGCTCTGTATGCTCAGCAACATGAAGGGTACCAGCGCACTGGTGACGGCCAGCGTCTGGGGGGAGAGCAGTCCGGCGAACAGGAAGAAGAGGGTGAGGTGGAATCCCGTGTGTGTGCGGATGAGGGCGAACGTGTTGTTCAGTAGCACCATCTGTAAGGTGGCGATGCACAACAATGCGTAGCCGATGACGTCGCGGAGCAACGCTCCCTTGACCACCTCCGTCACCCGTTGCCAAATGTCGCTGCTGCTGACCTCGGAGATGGACGTGAAACTGCCCATCAGCCATAGTGCTGACACGACGATGATGACAACCGTGAGGGTAGCCTTCGCGGTTGTCACCTTCTCCTGTAAGTTATTGTTTCTGCTCATTCACTGTCGCTGCGGGTCGGGGGCCGGTGTCGGTCGCCGTCGCCGCTCGTTAAATGTTAGTTGTCCGTTACAAGTCGAAACCGATGTCGCGACGGAAGTATTTCTTCTCGAACTCTATCAGGTTGGCTCCGGCGAACGATTTGGCCAGGGCCTCCTCCTTGTTGGCTCCGTAGGAGCTGACGGCTATTACGCGTCCGCCGTTGGTCACCACCTGTCCGTCCTTCAGCGCGGTGCCGGCGTGGAACACGATGCTGTCGGTTATCTTGTCCGTTCCGCTGATGACGTAGCCCTTCTGGTAAGCCTCGGGGTAACCGCCGGAAACCAGCATCACGCACACGGCTGTGCGGGGGTCCACCTCCAGGGACTTCTGGTCCAGTGTGCCCGTGGCGACGCCCTCGAACAGGTCCACCAGGTCGCTCTTGATGCGGAGCATCACGCTCTCCGTCTCCGGGTCGCCCATGCGTACGTTATACTCGATGACCATCGGCTCGCCCTTCACGTTGATGAGGCCGAAGAAGATGAAGCCCTTGTACTCGATGTGCTCCTGGGCCAGACCTTCCACGGTGGGGCGTATGATGCGGTCTTCCACCTTCTTCATCCACGTCGCGTCGGCGAACGGGACGGGTGAGACGGAACCCATGCCACCGGTGTTGAGGCCCTTGTCGCCCTCGCCGATGCGCTTATAGTCCTTTGCCTCGGGCAATATCTTGTAGTGTTGGCCGTCGGTCAGCACGAACACCGAGCATTCGATGCCGCTGAGGAACTCCTCGATGACAACGGTTGCCGACGCGTTGCCGAACATGCCGCCCAGCATCTCCTTCAGCTCCTTCTTCGCCTCGTCGAGGGTGGGCACTATCAGCACGCCCTTACCGGCGCACAGTCCGTCGGCCTTCAGCACGTAGGGTGCCTGCAGGGTCTCCAGGAAAGCAATGCCTTCGTCGATGTTGGCTGCCGTGATGCTTTTGTAGCCGGCTGTGGGGATGTGGTGGCGCTGCATGAATCCCTTGGCGAACTCCTTGCTGCCTTCCATCACGGCGCCTGCCTTGGAGGGACCGATGACGGGGATGCGGCTGAGGGCGGCATCGTTCTTGAAGTAGTCGTACACACCTCTAACGAGCGGCTCTTCGGGGCCTACCACCACCATGTCGACGTGGTTATCGAGCACGAACTGTTTCAGGGCGTCGAACGAATCCTTCATCGGGATGTCCACGTTGGTACCCACCTGTGCCGTGCCGGCGTTGCCCGGTGCGATGTAAAGTTTCTCCACTTTGGGGCTTTGGGCAATCTTCCATGCCAGGGCGTGCTCGCGTCCGCCCGATCCTAATAATATGATATTCATTGTTATGCTAGTTTTATTGTAATCTTCATTGTTTGATGTTCTCACTTGCGAACCGTCTTACTTCAGGAAGTCCTCGAAGTAGCGGGTGATGTGCTCGTGCAGATGCACGCGGTCCTTGCCCATCATGTTGTGCCCGTGGCCGGGGTAGACGAAGAGGTCGGGGTGAGTGCCGTTGTCGATGCACGCCTTGATGAATGACAGCGTGTGTTGCGGCACGCACGTGGGGTCGTTGCCTCCGTAGATAATTTCCAGTCGACCTTTCAAGTTGCCGGCCTTCTCGTTGAGGTTCGCCTCTTTATATCCTTCGGGGTTGGTCTGCGGGGTGTCCATGTAGCGCTCGCCGTACATCACCTCGTAGTATTTCCAGTCGATGACCGGTCCGCCGGCCACGCCCACCTTGAACACGTCGGGGTAGGTGAGCATCAGGTTCGTGGTCATGAATCCGCCGAAGCTCCATCCGTGCACGCCCAGTCGGTTAGCGTCCACGTAGGGGAGGGACTTCAGTAGCTCCACGCCCTTCAGTTGGTCCTTCATTTCCTCGGTACCGAGGTGGCGGAAGGTGCAGTTCTCGAACGCCAGTCCGCGGTTCATGCTGCCTCGGTTGTCCAGGGTCAGCATCACGTAGCCTTGCTGCGCCATGTAGACGTCCCAGCCGCGTGCGGCGTAGCGATAGGTTGCGCTCAGCATCTGCGCGTGAGGGCCGCCGTAGACGTAGATGATGGCGGGGTATTTCTTGTTCGCATCGAAGTTCGTCGGTTTCAGCAGGCGGTAGTAGAGGTCGGTCACGCCGTCGGCTGCCTTGATGGTTCCGGTCTCAATCTGCGGTAGCTCATATTCCTTCCAGGGGTCGTCGGCTGTGAAGAGGCGTACGCTCTTGTTGGTGGCCACGTTCACCAGGTCGATGTTGCGCGGAACGGTCGGTGTGGTGTAGCGGTCGATGAGGTACTGTCCCGAGTTGGATAGCTGCACGGTGTGCACACCATCGCTGTTGCCGATGGCACGGCGTTTGCCGTTGACAGTGCTCACCGCGTAGACGTTGGTCTGCAGGGGTGAGATCTCCGTGCTGGCGATGATGACTTCTTTCTTCTTCGCATTGAAACCGATGATCTCCTGCACCACCCAGTCGCCGGAGGTCAACTGGCGGGTTGCCACGTGCTCGCGGTAGGTGCTGCCGAAGTCGTTGTGTTGCTCTGCCGTGGTGGTCGCTTTGGCGAGGTCCATCAGGTAGAGGTGGTTGTATCCGTCGCGCTGACTTTGGAAGAGGAACTTCGTGCTGTCCCACGGCAGGAAGGTGAGGGGATGCAGCGGCTCCACGTATTTGGGGTGGCTCTCTTCGTAGACCACCGCTTCACGCTCGCCGGTGGCTGCGTCGTAGCGCACCAGCTGCATCTCGTTCTGGTCGCGCACGGACTCTATCATGTAGACTTTCGTCTGCTCGGGGTTCCAGCTGATGTTGGAGAAGTAGCGGTCGGTGGGGTCGCCTGCCTGCAGGTAGACGGTGC
>CAYZVH010000041.1:0-19769 GCA_964481755.1 uncultured Bacteroides sp.
ACAACTCGCTAGTGACGGACTTCGTGGAGAAGCTCTACGACCGCGACATGGATGGAGCCATGCAGCGCCTGCGGGCTTATCTTGCCAGCATCTCCAACCGCCTCGCTAACAAGGACGAGAAGGACTTCCAGACGGTGTTCTTCCTCATCTTCAACCTTATGGGCTTCATGATTCGTGTGGAGGAGGACAGCGCCATAGGCCGTGCCGACGCGGTGCTCTACTTCCCCGACGCCGTCTACGTGTTCGAGCTGAAGTTCGACGGCTCCGCCGAGGAGGCCATCAGGCAGATAGATGACAAGGGATACTTGATACCCTACACCGCCGACGGCAAGCGCCTATATAAAATAGGTGTGAACTACGACAGCGAGCAACGCACCATCAGCGACTGGATTATCCGGGAAGAGGCGTGACGAATGACGTGTTGGCGGAATAACCATCGCGCAGGCCTAAAAACGTAACAACTCTGTCACGCGGCTGTAACAGGTTTGTAACAACGATGTATCATCTTTGCACCATCTTAAGATGACATTATTGGCTCCTGTTATGAACAACAATCCCGACAAACTTTTGCAGCGCGCCTACGTGGAGCGCGACGTGAGTTGGATGCACTTCAACCACCGCATTCTGCAGGAGGCGCAGAAGACCACCATACCTGCCTTCGAACGCCTCAACTTCCTCGGTATCTATTCCAACAACCTGGATGAGTTCTTCCGCGTGCGCGTGGCTTCGCTCAACCGTGTGGCCGACTCGAAGGACAAGGCACTGAAGCGCGACCGCGAACGGGCGAAGAAGACCATCAAAGAGATAAACCGACTGAACAACCTCTTCAACCACGAGTTCGAGAGGAGCGTGGACGAGGTGTTCCAGTGCCTGCGCGAACATAACGTCTTCCTGCTCCACGAGACCGACCTCGACGAACTGCAGAAGGACTACATCAAACGGCTCTACATCGACCGCCTGAACGGCATCACCAACCCCGTGTGGCTCTCCGAGATAAAGGAGATCACCGACGACGGCATCTATCTGGGCGTGAAATGCACGCTGGAGGCCGAAGGAGAGGAGAAGCGCAAGGAGAACTTCGCCCTGGTGAAGATACCGCGCGAGACAGGACGCTTCGTGAAGCTCCCCTCAGCCGAGGGCGTCACCCACGTGATGTACATCGACGATGTGATACGCTACTGCCTGCCGTTTATCTTCATCGGCTGCGGCCGCTACACATTCGAGGCATTCTCGTTCAAGGTGACCAAGGACGCGGAGATGGAGATGGACAACGACCTCGACTATGGTGTGCTGCAGAAGGTGGCACACGGCGTGAAGAGCCGCAAGAGCGGTGAGCCGATACGCATGATCTACGACGCCAGCATGCCGCGCGACCTGCTGAAGAAGGTGATGAACCGCCTGAACATCGACCAGCTGGACACCATCGTCAGTGGTGGCCGCTACCAGGACCACAAGGACCTCATGGGGTTCCCTGCCTGCGGACCGGCGGAGATGCACTATCCCACGTGGAGGCCCATCGTGCGCCCCTCGCTGGAGACCAGCGAGAGTCTGCTGGATACCATCCGCCGCAAGGACCGCTTCATCCATGTGCCCTACCACTCGTTCAGCAGCTTCATCCGGCTGCTGCGCGAGGCCGCCATACGACCTGACGTGAAGGAGATAAAGGCCACGCTCTATCGCCTGGCCAAGGACTCGAAGGTGGTGAACACACTCATCTGCGCCGCCCGCAACGGCAAGAAGGTGACCGTGGTGATAGAGCTACTGGCGCGGTTCGACGAGGAGAGCAACATCAAGTGGAGCAAACGCATGCAGGAGGCCGGCATCGAGGTGGTGTTCGGCGTGGAGGGACTGAAGATACACTCCAAGCTGGTGCACATCAAAGCCAAGGGCGGCGACATAGCCTGCATCGGCACAGGCAACTTCCACGAGGGGAACGCCAAGATGTACACCGACTATCTGCTCATGACCGCCCGCCCCAAACTGACGCGCGAGGTGGAGCGCGTGTTCGACTTCATCAACAAGCCCTTCCATCCCGTGCGCTTCAACGAACTGCTGGTGTCGCCCAACGAGATGAAGACGAAGGTGCTGCGCATGATGGACACCGAGATACGCAACGCCCGCAACGGCGACGAGGCTTGGATAAAGATAAAGATCAACCACATCACCGACATCGACATCATCACTAAACTCTACGAGGCATCGCAGGCTGGGGTGAGGATAGACATCGTCATCCGCGGCAACTGCTCGCTGGTGCCTGGCATCCCTGGCGTGAGCGAGAACATCAAGGCGGTGGGCATCATCGACCGCTACCTGGAGCATTCGCGCATCCTCATCTTCGCCGGTGGAGGCAATCCTCGCTACTTCATGGGCAGCGCTGACTGGATGCCGCGCAACCTGGAGAACCGCATCGAAGTGCTCACGCCCGTCTACGACAAGGACCTGCAGCACGACCTGATGCGCACCGTCGACTATGGCCTGGCCGACACGGTGAACGGCCGCCTGGTGGACCGTCAGGGCAGCAACGTCATTCAGGCAGGCGAGCCCTTCCGCTCACAAGAACAACTTTACGAAGACTATTTGGCTGAGGCCGAAGTGGAACAATAACTTTACGAAACAATGGAAAATAACAACTTCGCAGCTATCGACATAGGCTCCAACGGAGCCCGACTGCTGATAAAGAACGTGCAGCGAGACGCCATGGGCAACTGCGAGTTCACCAAACAACTGTTTCTGCGCATCCCTTTGCGCTTGGGTAAGGACGTGTTCACCCTGGGTGAGGTGTCCGCCGAGCGCGAGCGTATGATGATGTGCATGATGAAGAGCTACAAGCAGCTGATGAAACTCTACTCGGTGAAGGACTACCGTGCCTGCGCCACCTCCGCCATGCGCGACGCCAAGAACGGAGCCCGCATCGTGAAGCGCATCAAGAAGGCCACGGGCATCGACCTGGAGATTCTGGACGGACGCAAGGAGGCGCAGCTGCTCTACGACAACACCATCGAGGCGATGGACGTGATGAACGGCAACTTCGCCTACATGGATGTGGGCGGTGGCTCCACCGAGATAACGATGATGAGCTACGGCAAGTTGGTGGACAGCTACAGCTACAACGTGGGCACCATCCGTATGCTGAGCGGTGCCGTGAAGGAGGATGTGATGGAGAAACTGATAAACGACATGGTGCAGTATGCCGCTGAGTATAAGGATGTGACCATCATCGGCTCGGGTGGCAACATTAACCGCCTCTGCCGCCTCTATCGCGAGAACTCGCAGCAGAGCGTCCCCAAGGACCAGTTGCCTGTGAAGGAGCTCACCTTGCTCTACAACACTCTGCGTGCCCTGAGTCTGCGCGAGCGCATGGAGCGCTATGGCCTGAAGCCCGACCGCGCCGATGTCATCGTCCCTGCCGCCGAGCTCTTCCTGGCCGTAGCAGGTGCCCTAGGCTGTGAGCACATCCTGGTCCCCAACATCTCGTTGGCCGACTGCATCATCGACTCGCTCTATAAGAGTAAGCTCGGCAAAGAGTGATGTGGAAGGCTATAAAGTCCCGAATCGGGTCAAATTAGGCTAAATTCGATATAAAATCGGGTCACGTTGACCCGATTATCGGGATATTCTTCGTACTTTTGACCCGATAGATGAGGCCGACCTGCTTCTGCTGATGTGCGAAACCTTTCATTCCGAATGAAGAGATTTGCCCGAAACCTTTCATTCGGAATGAATAATTTCACGGATATTGGTTGGAAGTTATGCGGGGAATGCCTACCTTTGTAGCCAATCAAATGGAGGAAGAGAGCTATGAAGGATCTACTGAAAAAGATAATCTTCGAGCAACAGGACAACTGCAGGGAGATGACACTGAACACCATTCCACGCCGGATAGAGGAGGAGTGGCTCACTACGCCGGAGATACTCATCATCACGGGAATACGGCGGTGCGGCAAGTCGGTGTTGCTGCAACAGATGCGCGACCGCATGGCTGAGCGCGACTTCTTCTTCAACTTCGACGACGAACGCCTCGTCAACTTCACCGTGGCCGACTTCCAATCCCTGCAGGAGTGCTTCATCGAACTGTTTGGCGAGCAACATACCTATTACTTCGACGAGATACAGAACGTGACAGGGTGGGAGGCTTTTGTCCGTCGACTCTACAACGAAGGCAACAAAGTCATCGTGACAGGCTCCAACGCCCGCATGCTGAGCCGCGAGCTGGGCACACATCTCACCGGACGCTACATCTCCGTGGAGACGTATCCCTTCTCGTTCCGCGAATACCTAGCGCTGGCGAATGTCCACCCCACGACCAAGGACTTCTACACCACCGCCGGACGCTCGCGCCTGTTGGCGTCCATGAAGGATTATATGGAAAAGGGCGGCTTCCCACGGTATCTGCAGATGCCCTCCGTCCGCTACCTGTCATCGCTCTACGAAAGCATCGTCTTCCGCGATGTGGTCGCCCGCAACGGCTTGACGAACGAGAAAGAGATTCTGGAGCTTGTCTTCTACCTGGCCAGCAACGCCACCAAGCGCATCACCTACAACTCGATAGGCAAGCTGATAGGCATCCGCCACCCGGAGACTATCAAGAACTATCTGGAGTACATCCAGCAGACGTACATGATCTTCCAATTGTTCAAATACTCCCCCTCACTGAAGTCGCAGATGCTCAGCCCGAAGAAGGTCTACTTCATCGACAACGCCATCATCAGCAAGGTGGGCTTCAACGCGACGGACAATCTGGGCGTGAAGCTGGAGAACCTTGTGTTCATCGAACTGAAGCGTCGTGGTTACGACCTCTTTTATCATGCAGAGAAGAAGGAGTGCGACTTCGTCGTGCGTCAAGGGTTCCGCATATCGCAGGCCTATCAAGTCACGGTCTCCATGGCTGAGAAGAAGACACGCGAACGTGAGCTCGAAGGCCTTCAGGAGGCCATGGCGACCTACGGCTTGAAGGAGGGTTACATCATCACGCTGGACGAGAAGGAGGAAATCACCCTCGACGATGCCCAGGTGCACGTGCTCCCCGTGTGGGAATGGGCACTCCACACGGAGAACTGATTTCCGTTCGGTACACCTTATATGTAATAGGCATAGGTCGTAGCGGTCAATTGCGTGACATGGTTTCTTCGTTTCCCTTGGATTTACGCTACGGATGTTGTATATCTGCCGTAGCGTAAAGGGCTCAGAACCATTGGTAAATCAAACCGTTCCTCATAGTGGTTGATTATCAATCCCACTAAACGAAAGAATCTACGCAACTTCACGGAATCTTTATTTATAGTCATTGAACGTGTGTTCAGAGTCTTTGAACACATGTTCAGTGACTTTGTACGTCTGTTCAAAGACTTTGAATAGAGATATTGTATATACCTTGATGGTAATTGAGCCTGGTCGTGATGGTAAATTCGGTATAGCTGTAGACCTCTGACGTACCATAGTAAGCGAAACCTCAATTACTATTCGTACGATCCTTAGGTAATATTGGGCCTGCCTACAAACCCGCTGTTAATCGATGCGCTGCACTTTCTTGGGGGACTGTCCGTTGTGGCGTTTGAAGAATTTGCTGAAGGTCTCGATGTCGGCAAAACCTAGGCGGCTCGCTACCTCGCCCACTTGCGCGTCGGTGTAGCGAAGCATGTCGAGAGCGTCTTGATAGACGAGCGAGAGGATGAACTCCTTCACCGACTTCTGCGCAAAGCGACGCACTATGCGAGCCAAGTAAACTGGCGTGACGCAAAGCTGCTCCGCATAGAACCGAGTGCTGTGCTCACGCGTGTAGTGGTTAGATACGAGGGCTATGAACTTCCGGTAAATCACTTCCTGATGGCAGATGCCGACAGGCAACCCACGACCCATGAGCGCATCGCTCACTACGCACATCAGCGAGTGGAGCAAATCTGTCTGCACGAGTTCGCGTACGCCAATGCCTTCGCTCTGTTGTAGGTCCTTCAGCAATTGCATGATGTTGGCCGTCAAGGCGCTGTGGGTCTCGTCGTCGTCGACAAAAGGCAGATGCCCCATGAGGAGCCTGTCTGCCAACGCTTTGCAATCCACATTCTCGGTGAGCACCTTCTCGAACGGCAGTGGCTCTACGGCAATGTATGTGGCGCGGTAGTCGGTGCTGTAGCTCTCTATGAGCACCAGTTGGCGTGGCGACAACACCATCATCGCACCTTCCCTCAACTCATAACGACGGCTGTTGATCAGGTATTTCGCCTCTCCGCTTTCCACCCTTACCAGAGAAAAGAAGTCAGCATAGGTCGACTCTATCGCTATGCCCGAGAGCTTTTCGCCTGTCACCTCTATCGCATAAACTCCTCCAATGCTCTGGCCCTGCATTCGCATCTGGGTGCTGAAATGTTCTATCGTCATCATAATGTTGTGCGCTTTGATTCGTTGCAAACATAGTCATTTGTTTTCGTTTTGACAAAAACGGGACTTGATTTTCCGCATCCGACGATAATCTTGTTTGTAATTTTGCAGCCGAATTGGTATAATGATTGTACTGAAAGGATGTACGATTCAGTAAACATGAAATGTAAAATGGATAACAGAGACAATATTAAACTTGTAGGGAAGATATTTGCCACCGGCATCATGTCGTTCTGTGGCGTAGTGAGCGAAACGGCCATGAACGTCACCTTCCCCACGCTGATGCGTGAGTTTGGCGTGAGCACCAGCATGGTGCAATGGGTCACCACGGGCTATCTGCTCGTTCTGGCGCTCGTCATCACCATGTCGAGCTACCTCAAGCGCAACTGTTCGCAGCGCACACTCTTCCTTGTCGCCATCTGCAGCTTCATCGTCGCCACGTTGGCCTGCTCGCTTGCACCAACGTTTGTGGTGCTCATGCTAGGCCGGATGATGCAGGGCGTAGGCACAGGCATTGCGCTCCCGCTGATGTTCAACATCATTCTGGGTGAGGCACCGAAGGAGAAGATAGGCATGTTCATGGGCATCGGGATGCTCGTCACCGCAGTGGCTCCGGCGGTAGGTCCGGTGCTGGGTGGCTTCATTGTCGACACGTTCGGTTGGCGCTACATATTCATCTCGCTCTTGCCGCTGCTCTTGCTGTCGCTGGTTGTCGGCCTAGCGCTCATCAAGCGGTCGGTGCCGACTGAGCGGTCGCGCTTCCACCTCTTCGACTACGCCCTCATCGTGGTGGGCTACTCCACGTTCGTGCTTGCCATGGTGCAGGCTTCGTCAGCGGGATGGATGAGCGTGGTGGTCCTCTCGCTGCTCGTGGCGGCTGTGGTGGCTCTCACTTGGTTTGTGCGTAAGTCGCGCCGCGAGGCGAATCCGCTGCTGCGTGTCGAGGTGCTGGGGCACCATAGGTTTATGATGGCCTTGGCCGCCATCCTCATCGCACAGTTCGTCGTGTTGGCCATCGGCTATGCCATACCCAACTATTCGCAGATAACCAACCACACAGGGGCGTTCGCTGCCGGTCTGTTGTTGGTGCCTGGCTGTGTGGTGGGCGCCGTGCTGTCTCCTTTGAGCGGCCGACTGCTCGACAAGGTGGGTGCGCGCTTCCCCATCGTCACTGGCTATGCGTGCATGCTGCTGTCGCTCGTGCTCTTCGCTTGGTTTGGCGGAGCGCTCACCTCTGCTATGTTCTATGGATTCTATGTGGTGTATACCATTGGGCAAGGCCTCGGTTGCTCCACGATCCTCACGTTTGGCCTCTCGCAGCTGCCCAAGGACCTGTCGGCCGACGGCAATGCCTTGGTCAACAGCCTCCAGCAGTTGGCTGGCGCGATGGGCACCGCGGTGGCGTCCACTATAGTGGCTTCGGCACAGCTGGCCGCTCCCGCCGATAGGTTTGCCGAGGCTACGGCGCAAGGCAGTCAGCAGGCGTTCATCCTGTTTGCCGCCATGCTCCTTGTGGCTTTTCTGCTCTGTGTGTTGATGACTAGGGGCAAACAAGAAGGCGCGCAGGAATAACCTGTCGCGCGGAGGCGGATTTACTTTCCGTACACCTCCCAACTGGCTAGCCCTTACGCCGAAGCTCCTGTTGTGCGGAGGAGAATCTACTTCCCGTACACCCTATGCGAACCAATAAACGACTAGCGTTTTCCTGTCGTGCGTAATCAGACCTACTTCCCGTACACCTCTTTTACTTTGTCGAAGATGGCGAAGAGCTCGTCCACGGTCTCGGCGCGTAGCATGGCTATGCGGGTGTCCTTGAAGTTGGGCAGGCCCTTGAAGAGGGGAGAGGCCGCCAGGTGACGGCGGATGTGGAGGATGCCACGGCGCTCGTCTAGTCGTTGCACGCTCTGCAGCACCTCCTCGCGGAGCACGTCCATCTTCCAGTCGAAGGAGAGGGGAGGCAGCTCCTCGCCGGTGCGCAGGTAGTGCGTCACCTCCTTGAATATCCAGGGGCGGCCGAAACTGCCGCGGCCTATCATGATGGCGTCCACGCCATACTTGTCGAAACATTCCTTGGCACGCTGTGGCGTGGTGACGTCGCCGTTGCCGATGATGGGGATGTGGATGCGCGGATTGTTCTTCACCTCGCCTATCAGCGTCCAGTCCGCCTCGCCGGTGTACATCTGCGCGCGGGTGCGGCCGTGGATGGTCAGTGCCTCTATGCCGCAGTCCTGCAGTTGCTCGGCCAGGGTGCAGATAATCTTGTGGTCGGCGTCCCACCCCAGGCGTGTCTTCACCGTCACCGGAATCTTCACGGCATCCACCACGGCGCGTGTTATCTCCAGCATCTTGGGGATGTTCTGCAGCATGCCGGCGCCGGCACCTTTGCCTGCCACGCGCTTCACCGGACAGCCGAAGTTGATGTCCAGTATGTCAGGCCGCGCCTGTTCCACGATGCGGGCAGCCTCCACCATGGCGTCGGTCTCCTTGCCGTATATCTGTATGGCCACGGGACGTTCCTCCTCGCTGATCTCCAGCTTCTGCATCGTCTTGTTGACCGAGCGGATGAGCGCGTCGCTCGACACGAACTCGGTGTATACCATGCTGGCCCCGAAGCGTTTGCACATCAGTCGGAAGGCTATGTCGGTGACGTCCTCCATGGGCGCCAGCATCACGGGCTGTTCGCCCAAGTCTATATCGCGTATCTTCATGCTTGTTCAGTGTGTGTTTATTCTCTTGCGTCGGCTCCCCACATCATCTTGTCGCGCAGGGTCTGGAAGAAGACGTGGTTGCGTCGCTTCACCACCTTCGTCGTGTAGTCGGCCTTGCGGATGGTCAGTCGTGTGCCTTGTTGGCAGGTCTCGCTGCGTCCGTCGAGCGCCACCAGGAAGTTGTGGTTGCGGCTCTCCACGTCGAGTGTCACCTCCCAGTCGTCGCGGATGACGATGGGACGCATGTTCAGACTGTGGGGCGCCACGGGTGTGAGGGCTATCGTGCCGGCGTGGGGCACCATGATGGGACCGCCCACGCTCAGCGAGTAGGCGGTGGAGCCCGTTGGGGTGGCCACGATGATGCCGTCCGCCTGGTAGGTGGTGAGCAGCGCTCCGTTGATGTGGGTGTGGATGCTGATCATCGACGAGCTGTCGCGCTTCAGTATGGCAATCTCGTTCAGCGCGAAGGGATAGCCCTTCAGCCCTTCCTCGCCAGCGTCCAGCTGCAGCACACTGCGGTCCTCCACTTGGTAACTGCCGCTGAATATCTCGTCGAAGGTCTCGCCGATCTCGTCGGGCGAGATGTCCGCCAGGAATCCCAGCCGTCCGGTGTTGATGCCCAGGATGGGGATGCCACGGCGGCCCACACGCATGGCGGACTTCAGAAAGGTGCCGTCGCCGCCCACGCTGATGACCATGTCCGCGTCGAAGTCATCGCCCTCGAAGATGCCGTCGGGCTGATAGCGTGCCGTCAGCTCCCGCGGCAGGAAATGGTAGAAGTCGCTGTCGATGTACACTTCGGCGCCATAGGTGCGCAGGGTGGCGAGCAGCTGCTCGGCATGCATCGACTTCTTGGTCTGGAACGTGTTCCCGAATAGGACAAATCTCATCATAGCGAAACGTGACGTCTTTAGTTAATAAAATATTTCTTTCTGCCTAAAGAGGCATTGTTACATAAAAATCTAGTACTTTTGCATTCGGCGAAGCTGCGGCGTGGCCACGGCCTTCGTCGAAATGCTAGTGCAAAGATACGGTTTTATTATTTAAGATTGTGGAACATGACGAAGCTAAGTGTAAATATTAATAAGATTGCTACGCTGCGCAACGCGCGTGGCGGCAACAATCCCGACGTGGTGAAGACGGCCATGGACTGTGAGTCCTTCGGCGCCGAAGGCATCACGGTGCACCCTCGCCCCGACGAGCGACACATCCGCAAGTCCGATGTGCTCGACCTGAAGGGTGTGCTGAAGGTGGAGTTCAACATCGAAGGCTATCCCTCGCCGGAGTTCATCGACCTGGTGCTGAAGGTGAAGCCCGCACAGGTGACCCTCGTGCCCGACCGTCCCGACCAGCTGACCTCCAATGCCGGATGGGACACCCGCGCCAACCAGGAGTTCCTGACCGATGTGCTCGACGTTTTCCGCAAGGGCGGCATCCGCACCTCGCTGTTCGTGAACGCCGACAATGCCATGGTGGAGTATGCCGCCAAGGCAGGCGCCGACCGTGTGGAACTCTATACCGAACCTTACGCCACGCTCTATCCGTCGGATAAGGAAGCGGCCATCGCCCCCTTCGTGGAGGCAGCCAAGCGTGCCCGCTCCCTGGGCCTCGGCCTGAATGCCGGACACGACCTCAGCCTGGTGAACCTGGCCTATCTGCACCAGAACATCCCCTGGATCGACGAGGTGTCGATAGGACACGCCCTCATCTGCGACGCCCTCTATCTGGGACTGAAGAAGACCATCGAGAGCTATAAGAAGTGCCTCCGCTGACCACTCGGGCGTGGCCACGGTATCGGTGGATTATTCAGAAAAGAGACTTACGGGAATTAAATTATAAGATAAGGAATGTCCGCTGATGTTTGGCGTGAACCAAGCGTCGGCGGATTGTCCTAAATAGATATTGAGAGTAGTAAGAAATGCTTCCGCTGACTCCTGTCGTGAACCCGAGTCGGCGGATTACCCTAAAACAGAAGAATATGAATACCATTTATCTATTCTTGGCGGACGGCTTCGAGGATGTAGAGGCCCTGGGAACGGTGGACATCTTGCGCCGCGCCGGACTCCACGTTCGCACCGTCTCCATCATGAAACGTCTGGAGGTGCACAGCGCCCACGGCATCACCGTCAGGGCCGACGAGTTGTTCGAGGACGCTGACCACACGCTGGGCGAGATGCTGATACTGCCCGGAGGAATGCCTGGAGCGTCGCACCTGAAGGACCACAACGGCTTGCGTGCGGAGATTCGCATGATGGCCCGCGAGGGCAAGTCGCTGGCGGCCATCTGTGCCGCCCCTATGGTCTACGGCGACATGGGACTGCTGGCAGGCCGCCGCGCCACCTGCTATCCCGGCTTCGAGAAGTTCCTCCAGGATGCCACCTACACCGCCGCGCCGGTGGAGCAGGACGGCAACTTCATCACCGGTAAGGGCCCGGGCGTCACGTTCGACTTCGCTCTCGCCATTGTCGCCAAGTACTGCGGCGACGCTAAGGTGGCCGAGCTGCGGCAAGGCATGATGATGGCATGAGGAAGTATGCCATCATCGTAGCGGGGGGCAAGGGCCTGCGCATGGGGAGCGACATCCCCAAACAGTTTCTGCCCGTTGGGGGTGTGCCCGTGTTGATGCGCACCCTCCAAACCTTCTATGCCTACGATGCCGCGCTCTCACTCGTGCTGGTGCTGCCCGCCTCGCAACAGGACTACTGGCAGTCGCTCTGCCGACAGCACCACTTCACCGTACCTCACCGCATAGTGTGCGGTGGCGACACCCGCTTCCACTCCGTGAAGAATGGACTAGACAGTATACTTTGTGAGATGGAAGGTCTCGTTGCAGTGCACGATGGCGTTCGTCCGTTCGTCGCTCCCGAGGTGATAGAGGCTTGCTTCCAAGCGGCGCAGCGCACCGGGGCCGCCATCCCAGTGGTGGATGTGGTGGAGACCGTGCGCCAGCTGACCCCCGACGGCGACAGCCGCACTGTCAGCCGTAGCGACTACAAGTTGGTGCAGACTCCGCAGGTGTTCAGCCTACAGCTGCTGCGGCGTGCCTACGCCCAACCCTACGACACCCGCTTCACCGACGACGCTTCCGTGGTGGAGGCCCTAGGCCATCAGGTGACCCTAGTGCCTGGCAACCGCGAGAACATCAAGATAACCACCCCCTACGACATCAAAGTTGCCAACGCCCTCGTCTGAATGTTCGACCTCACTACACGCGACATAAAGTTTTTGACAGGGGTCGGACCACAGAAAGCATCCATCCTCAACAAGGAACTCAACATCTTCTCCTTGAACGACCTGCTCTACTATTTCCCTTATAAATATGTAGACAAGAGCCGCGTGTACCGCATCAGCGAGATAGACGGCAACATGCCCTACATCCAGCTGAAGGGACACTTCCTCAGCTTCGAGACCCTGGGCGAAGGTCGCCAGCGCCGCTTCGTGGGTCACTTTACCGACGGCACCGGCGTGGTGGACCTTGTGTGGTTCCAAGGCATCAAGTATGTGGAGGAACGCTACAACCTCCACACCGAATACATCGTCTTCGGCAAACCCACCGTCTTCAACCACCGCATCAATGTTGCCCATCCGGACATCGACGTGGCTTCCGAGCTGGAGCTCTCCGCACGCGGCCTGCAACCCTTCTACAACACCACCGAGCGGATGAAGCGCGCCTTCCTCAACTCCCACGCCATGGAGAAGCTGATGGCCAACCTCTTCACCCTCCTCACCGGCGAAGTGCCCGAGACGTTGCCGCCCGCCATGGTGCAGCAGTATCACTTGATGTCGCTCACCGATGCCCTGCGCAACATCCACTTTCCCAAGAACCCCGACCTGTTGCGCCGCGCGCAGTACCGCCTCAAGTTCGAGGAGCTCTTCTACGTGCAGCTCAACATCCTGCGCTACACCAAGGAACGCCAGCAGAAGTACCGCGGCGCCGTCTTCTCCCGTGTGGGCGACGTGTTTCTTACCTTTTATAATAAGAACCTGCCCTTCGAACTCACTGGTGCCCAGAAGCGAGTCATCAAGGAGATACGTCGCGACGTGGGCAGCGGCAAGCAGATGAACCGCCTGCTGCAGGGCGATGTGGGCAGCGGCAAGACGCTGGTGGCGCTCATGAGCATGCTCATCGCCCTCGACAACCGCTACCAGGCCTGCCTCATGGCACCCACCGAAATCCTCGCCACCCAACACTATCAGACCATCACGGCCTTCCTCCACGACATGGATGTGCGCGTGGAGCTCCTCACCGGCTCGGTGAAGGGGAAGAAGCGCGCGCAGATACTGGAGGGCCTGCTCACCGGCGACGTGCATATATTGATAGGCACACACGCCGTCATCGAGGACACGGTCAACTTCAACTCCCTCGGCATGGTGGTCATCGACGAGCAACACCGCTTCGGCGTGGCGCAGCGTGCCAAGCTGTGGACCAAGAGCGCGTTGCCCCCACACATCCTGGTGATGACGGCCACGCCCATCCCCCGCACATTGGCCATGACGCTCTATGGCGACCTCGACGTGTCCGTCATCGACGAGCTGCCGCCGGGACGCAAGCCGGTGGTCACCATCCACCAGTTCGACAACCGCAAGCCCGCGCTCTACGAGAGTCTGCGCAAACAGATTCGTGAGGGCCGACAGGTCTACGTGGTCTATCCGCTCATCCAGGAGAGCGAGAAGATGGACATCAAGAACCTCGAGGACGGCTACGAACAGCTCTGCCAAGAGTTCCCCGAGTATAAGATAAGTAAGGTGCATGGCAAGATGAAGCCTGCCGATAAGGATGCCGAGATGCAACGCTTCGTCACGGGCGAGACGCAGATTATGGTGGCCACCACCGTCATCGAGGTGGGGGTGAATGTGCCCAACGCCTCCGTCATGGTCATCGAGAACGCCGAGCGCTTCGGCCTCTCGCAGCTCCACCAGCTGCGCGGTAGGGTAGGGCGCGGTGCCGATCAGTCCTACTGCATCCTGGTCACCAGCTACAAGTTGGCCGAGGACACCCGCCGTCGGCTCGAGATTATGGTGCAGACCAACGATGGCTTCGAGATTGCCGAGGCGGATCTGAAGCTGCGTGGCCCTGGCGACCTGGAGGGCACCCAGCAGAGCGGCATGGCCTTCGACCTGAAGATTGCCGACATCGCCCGCGACGGACAGCTGCTCCAGTTCGTGCGCGACATCGCCCGCCGCATTGTCGATGCCGACCCCACCTTCCAGAAGTCCGAGAACCAAATCTTCTGGAACCGCCTGCGCGAGCTGCGCAAGACCAACATCAATTGGTCTTCCATCTCTTAGTCCTCTCGCGGTCCCTCTCACTAAACCGCTCTGGCCTTTTATTCCTTTAGGCTAAACCGAGGAAAGACCACGCCGAGTTGACTTCCCTTCCTCTCGCCGATCAAGTCGTTGGCCACGCCAGACCAAGGAAAGACCACGCCGAACCTTCCATCGTACGATAAGCCGTCGGCAGCGCTGGCCTGGGTACCATTATAAAGGTAATAAGGAACCGTAACTTTTGCCCCTTCTTGAATTCCTTTCCTCTCGCCGATCAAGTCGTTGGCTACGCCAGACCAAGGAAAGACAACGCCGAACCTTCCATCGTACGATAAGCCGTCGGCCATGCTGACCTGGTGGCCCTATAATATAAAGGTATAAGGGACCGCAACTTCTGCTCCCTCTTGGCTTCCCTTCTTCTCGTCGGTCGAGTCGTTGGCCACGCCCAATCAAGGAAAGACCATGTTGAACCTTCCATCGTACGATAAGCCGTCAGTCGCGCTGACCTGATGGAACCCTATATATATAGAGGTAATAAGGAACCGTCTGTGGGGTGAATGCCCGACGTGATTAGAGTCTAGGCCAAACCAGCGAATAAACCCGCCTTACCGACGATAAGCATCGAGTGCTTATCGTCTGAAATAGAGTCCTAATATTGTTAATATATTTCTTGAATGAGGGCTCGGGAGCAAAATATGTTGTGAAACATGTATTTCACTCAAACCCTTTCTACAAGGCGGATTCGGAGCGTCTCGGCCTCTCGCTGAGGCCCTCTCCGCCGAAAAATATCGTTAAAAGCTTGGCTCGTTTCGGCGGATTTGCTTACCTTTGAACGTTTTTGAAAATAGAAGGGCCGCCCCTTAGGACTTCTATCGTCCCTTGATGAAGAGTCAAATGGGGGTGTTGAAGGGCGGTCGTTTAAGTTAACAATCACCTCGACAAGCGTTGCGCGATGCTTGCGCCGAGGACAAACCAAAGGAGAAACAACTAATGATCTTAAAATACCTGAAACTGTTTTCGGTTGTTGCGCTGAACTTTGTCGCACTCAACGCAGTGGGTCAGGACTTGCTCGCCAACCAAGCCCCGATAGACAAAAAGATGAGAACTATTGATTCCGTAGCTCTCGAGCGCCAGATACAAATCGAACAGTCACTCTATCCCGCATACAGCATCTACCCCACGTGGGACAATCGTTTCGTACATTCTTACGGCAATGTAGCCGTTCCCGATACCTTCCGCATCGACCTCACAGGTTTTTGCATGCCTACCGACAGTCGCAAGATAACCTCCAAGTATGGTCCTCGCCGCCGTCGTATGCACTATGGTCTCGATGTGAAAGTCTACATCGGCGATACCATCCGTGCCGCCTTCGACGGTAAGGTGCGTATGGTGAAGTACGAGCGCCGCGGCTATGGCAAGTATGTGGTCATCCGCCACGAGAATGGTCTTGAGACCGTCTACGGACACCTGTCGAAGCAACTCGTCGACGAGGACCAGTTCGTGCGTGCCGGCGATGTGATTGGTCTCGGTGGCAACACCGGACGCTCTACGGGCTCGCATCTCCACTTCGAGACCCGTTTCCTCGGTCAGGCCATCAACCCCGAGCTGCTGTTCGACTTCCCCAACCAGGATGTGGTGGCCGACTCTTGGCTCTATCGTAAGCACGGCTCCTCACGCTACGTGGCGTCCAAGTCGTCCGCGGCAGCCAGCACCGGCAGTGGCGAGATTGCCTATTACAAGGTACGCTCCGGCGACACCCTCTCCAAGATTGCCAAGCGCCAAGGTACCACCATCGACAAGCTCTGCAAGCTCAACCGAATCAAACGCACTACCACCCTCAGAGTGGGTCAAGTGCTCCGTTGCTCGTAAATAATCACGCATTATATAGGAAAGAGTCGGCAAAGTTTCTTTGCCGACTCTTTTTTTCGTACTTTTGCAAGCAATCTATTTCGATAATGAACGATACGAACAAGCAATTTGAGAATATCATCCAGCAGTGTCGCGAGGTGTTCGCCAATAAACTGCAGGATTACGGCGCCTCGTGGCGCATCATGCGTCCCTCCTCGGTGACCGACCAGATCTACATCAAGGCCAACCGCATCCGCAGTATCGAGACCAAGGGCGTCACTATGGTGGGCGAGGGCATCCAGCCGGAGTTCATGGCCATCGTCAACTACGGCATCGTCGGTCTCATCCAACTGGAGCTGGGCTATGCCGACCGCGACGACATGACCGTGGAGCGCGCCTTGGAGTACTACGACAAGTATGCCAAGAAAGCCCTCGAGCTGATGATTGCCAAGAACCACGACTACGACGAGGCTTGGCGCTCCATGCGCATCAGCTCCTACACCGACTTGATACTGACGAAGATTTACCGGACCAAGCAGATCGAGAGCCATCAGGGCAAGACGCTCGTGTCCGAGGGAATCGACGCCAACTATATGGATATGATCAACTATTCCGTCTTCGGACTCATAAAGCTG
Source organism: uncultured Bacteroides sp. (assembly GCA_964481755.1). Lineage (GTDB taxonomy): Bacteria > Bacteroidota > Bacteroidia > Bacteroidales > Bacteroidaceae > Phocaeicola_A. Next base: position 16,829 of record CAYZVH010000041.1, read on the forward strand.
GAGTTTGGTGAGTAACACGCGACATAGGGTACTGAAGGTGTGGACCAACCTCTGCAAGGTGGGCCTCTCACTCATCTTCATCTTCTCGGGTTTCATCAAGGCCAACGACCCTTGGGGAACGTTCTACAAGGTGGAGGAGTACTTCCGTGTGTTCGGCCTGGCCGACAGCCTCCCTAGCTTCGTGCCGCTCTTCTGCGCCGTGCTGCTGGGCGTGTTCGAGTTCTCGGTGGGTGTCTACCTGCTCCTCGGCATCCGCCGCAAGTTCACGGCCATCGTGCTGCTCGCCTTCCTGGCGGTGATGACACCCCTCACACTCTACTTGGCCATCGCTAACCCCATCGAGGAGTGCGGCTGCTTCGGCGATGTCATTCACCTCACCAACTGGGAGACCTTCGGCAAGAACATCATCTTCCTCGTCGCTGCTGTCAGCCTCTTCCGCTGGTCCGATCTCCAGTTGCAGATTGTCAGCCCCAAGAGCCAGTGGCTCGCCTCCATCTACACCGTACTCTTCATCTTCGCCGTCACGGGCTACAGCTACGCCTACCTGCCCGTGTTCGACTTCAGTCCCTATCACATCGGGGCCAGCATTCAGGAGGGTATGCGTGTGCCCGAGGGCGAGAAAGCTCCCGTCCTCGATGTGGTCTACGTGATGCAGCGGGATGGTGAGCGCCGCGAGTTCACCGTCGACAACTACCCCGACAGCACCTGGACGCTGGTGGAGGCCAAGACCGTGGTGAAGGAGCCCGGCTACAATCCGCCCATCCTCGACCTCCCCCTCACGCTCACCAGCACGGGCGAGCGCATCACCGAGCAGGTGCTCGAGGACGATGGCTACACCTTCCTCCTCGTCTCCCCCTGGCTCAGCAAGGCCGACGAGGGCTACATCGATTTGATCAACGAAATCTACGACTATAGTGTGGAGTACGGCTACCCCTTCTACTGTGCCACGGCCTCTTCCGACGACGAGGTGCGTCAGTGGTGCGAGCACACCGGTGCCGAATACCCCTTCTGCGAGTCGGACGAGTCCACCCTGAAGACCATGGTGCGGTCCAACCCCGGCTTGCTGTTGCTGCGCCACGGCACCGTGGTCAACAAGTGGAGCTGCGCCTCCCTGCCCGACGAGTATGAGCTCCGCGGCCCCTTGGACCAGCTGCCCTTGGCGCACATCACCCCGTCCAGCGTCACCCGCAAGGTGCTCATCGTGTTGGCGTGGTTCCTCCTCCCGTTCGCCTTGCTCGTCTTGGTGGACAGGCTATTGGTTATGCGAATGAATAAACAGAGATAGTATTTAATTTTTAAAGGTTTACAAAAATGAGAAAGAACATTGTTGCCGGAAACTGGAAGATGAACAAGAATCTTCAGGAAGGCATTGCTTTGGCAAAAGAACTGAATGAGATGTTGCAGGCTGACAAACCCAACTGCGATGTCATTATCTGCACACCGTTTATCCACTTGGCTTCTGTCACTCCGTTGGTGGACGCTAAGCTGATTGGCGTAGGTGCCGAGAACTGCGCCGACAAGGTGTCGGGTGCTTACACTGGCGAGGTTTCTGCCGAGATGGTGAAGTCTACAGGTGCACAGTATGTCATCCTGGGTCACTCTGAGCGTCGTGCTTACTATCACGAGACTCCCGAGATTCTGAAAGAGAAAGTGCAGCTGGCGCTGGCCAACGGTCTGACTCCTATCTTCTGCATCGGCGAGGTGCTCGCTGAGCGCGAGGCTGGCAAGCAGAACGAGGTTGTTTACGCTCAGCTCGACGGTTCACTCTACGACCTCTCTGCCGAGGACTTCTCCAAGATCATCCTGGCTTACGAGCCCGTGTGGGCCATCGGTACCGGCAAGACCGCTACTGCTGAGCAGGCTCAGGAGATTCATGCCTACATCCGCTCTACCATCGCCGACAAGTATGGTAAGGAAGTGGCTGACAACACCTCCATCCTCTATGGTGGTAGCTGCAAACCGTCCAATGCCAAGGAGCTCTTCGCCAATCCCGATGTGGATGGCGGTCTGATTGGTGGCGCCGCACTGAAGGCTGCTGACTTCAAGGGCATCATCGACGCGTTCAAATAAGTCTGTCGCCCCCTAGGGCGCAGCAAGATACATGTGGACTGCAGACCCCACACCCGGGGTTTGCGGCCCATTCATCTTTCCGATGACACCGCAGGGTATCAATCAATAAACAGTAAACGATCATGAAACGAATAGGAACTACCGTATGTCTGTTGTTGGCGAGCGTGTGCGTCGCTTTCGCCCAGCAATCTATTGTGGACCACCTCACGTCGCACCGTCCGGGCGAGGGCACGGTCACCTTGGTGCAGGACGCTGTCCTCTCCGCCTTATTGGACCACACCGCCACCACCTCCGTCGCTACCGAGTCCGACAGTCAGAACACCGTCAAGGCCAGTGGCTTCCGGGTGCAGGTCTTTGCCGGCAACAACTCGCGCACGTCGCGTGGTGAGGCCCATGCCATGGCCGAGAAGGTGAAGGAGCTCTTCCCCGAGTTCTCCGTCTACACCCACTTCGTCAATCCCCGCTGGCTCTGCCGGGTGGGCGATTTCCGCAGCATCGAGGAGGCGGATGCCGCCATGCGTAAGCTGAAGGCTACAGGCTCGTTCCATGAGGTATCTATCGTTCGTGAAACGGTCAACATACACTACTAAGCTATGTTACAGATGGAAAATCTAGAGCTCGACCCCGCAAAGGTGGCGCAGCTGCAAGAGCACTACAAGGCCATCCTCTCCATCCTGGGCGAGGACGTGGAGCGTGAGGGACTGCTGAAGACTCCCGAGCGGGTGGCCAAGGCCATGCTCACCCTCACAAAGGGATACCGCATGGACCCCCGGGCCGTTCTCAACTCCGCCAAGTTCAAGGAGGACTACAGTCAGATGGTCATCGTCAAGGACATCGACTTCTTCTCCATGTGCGAGCACCACATGCTGCC
>CAYZVH010000042.1:0-11943 GCA_964481755.1 uncultured Bacteroides sp.
ACAAGATGATCTACGTCGTCGGCAACGAGCAGAACTACCACTTCCAGGTGCTCTCCATCCTGCTCGACAAGTTGGGATTCGAGTGGGGCAAGAGCCTGGTGCACTTCTCCTACGGTATGGTGGAGCTGCCCGAAGGTAAGATGAAGAGCCGCGAAGGTACGGTGGTGGATGCCGACGACCTGATTGCGGAGATGATAAAGACCGCCCGCGAGACCTCGGCCGAGCTGGGCAAGCTGGACAACATCAGCCAGGAGGAGGCTGACAACATAGCCCGCATCGTAGGCTTGGGCGCACTGAAGTATTTCATCCTGAAGGTGGACGCCCGCAAGAACATGACCTTTAACCCGAAGGAGTCAATCGACTTCAACGGCAACACGGGACCCTTCATACAGTACACCTATGCCCGCATCCGCTCGGTGCTGCGCAAGGCTGCCGACATGGGCATCACCCTGCCGGAGGCGCTGCCGCACAACCTGCAGCTCTCCGCCAAGGAGGAGAACCTCATCCAGATGCTCTCCGACTTCAAGGGCATCGTGAAGCAGGCAGGCGACGACTACAGTCCTTCGGTGATAGCCAACTACTGCTACGATCTGGTGAAGGAGTACAACCAGTTCTACCACGACTTCAGCATCCTGCGCGAGGAGAACACCGACCTAAAGGTGTTCCGCTTGGCCCTCTCACAAAACGTGGCGAAGATTGTCCGCACGGGCATGGGTCTGCTGGGCATCGAGGTGCCGGAACGCATGTAACCCCTATACATTATTTATATACAAGGTGAGAATCCCCTTGCTTGAGCATCGTACTCGGGCAAGGGGATTCTTGTTTATTGTAGGTATGTGGCCTCGACGACCGGGGCGGCAGGTGCAGAAGACAGCTGCCGCCAAACGGGGTCTGAGCCTTACTTCGCATCCAGCTCGCGGAGCAACTCCTCCACGGCCATGTGCAGTTGCGCGTCTTCGCCCTTCACGATTCCCTCGGGCGAATTGGCTATCTTGATGTCGGGCTCCAGCTGAGTGTTCTCCAAATAACTGCCGTCCGGCAGGCGATAACCGATGATGGGGGTGCCGAAGTAGAGTGAGCGGTCCTGCAGGGTTTCCCAGTTGACACTGGTCATGGTACCCGGGACGGGCATACCCACCAATTTGCCGATGCCTGTGTGGCGATACACCCACGGTGTGCCGTGAGCGTTGGAGTAGTTGGCCTCGCACATAACCATGATGGAGGGTTTGTTCCATCGACGGCTCGGCATGTCGCACGACTCGCGGCCACGCACCACCTGGGTGAGGTACTTCTTGCCGCTGAAGAGCACTTCGATATCCTCGTGCAGACGGCCGCCTCCGTTGAAGCGGGTGTCGATGACGATACCCTCGCAGTTGTTGTACTTACCCAGCAGGTCGGAGTATATGGTGCGGAAGCTCTCGTCGTCCATCGACTCGATGTGGACGTAGCCCAACCGGCCGCCCGACCACTTGGCCACGTCGGCCGCACGCTGTTTTACCCAGCGGCGATAGAGCAGTGTGGAGATGTCGTTCGGTGTGGTGGGTTTCACCACCTCGTCCCAGCGTTCCTTGGTATCGGGGTTATAGAGCGACACCAGCACCTTCTGCCCGGCCTTGCCGTTGAGCAAGGTGGTGTAGTCCACGTCGGCGGTCAGTTCGGTGCCGTCAATCTTCTCGATGATCACGCCTGCCTTCACCTTCGACTGCTTGTTGCTGAAGGGACCTTTCTCTATCACCTCGTCCACACGCAGTCCCTTGCCGGTGTAGTTCCAGTCGTAGAACAGGCCCAGCGAGGCTGTGGTCTCCTTGCGGGTGTTCGGACGATAGCCGGCCCCCGTGTGCGACACGTTCAGTTCGCCCAGCAGTTCGCTCAGCATCTCGGCAAAGTCGTCGTTGTTGTTGATGTGGGGCAGGAACTTGCGGTAGTGTGCGGTCAAGCCCTTCCAGTCCACCCCATGGAGGTCGGTGCGGTAGAAGCGCTTCTCTATCTGCAGGCAGACGTGGTTGTACATGGCCTCGCGCTCCTCGGCGGCATTGATCTTGAAGGTACCGCTCACCTTCACGGGTGTTCCCGCACCCGATTTGCTGTCCACCTTGCGCAAGCTAGCGCCATAGGCGAAGAGGTTACCCTTGGTGTCCATATCAAAGGCAGCGTAGCCGAAGCCTTTCTGTGCCAGCTCAGGGACGCGTTTCTTCACGTCCAGCTTCCACAGGTTCTCCTCTCCCTCGAAGGTGGAGATATAGAATAAGGTAGCACCGTCCTTGGTGATGATGGCGTCGCCCAAGTCCGAGGAGTTGGGGGTCAGTCGCACGATGCGGTCCTCCAGTCCGTCCACCTCCACAACGATGTCCTTTACGGCATCCTTGTCTTTATCCTTGGAGTCTTTCTTCTTGTCGTCCTTGTCGGCTTTGTCTGCCTTGGAGTCTTTCTTCTTGTCCTTGTCAGCCGCTTCGGCCTTCTTCTTCTCGGCCTCCATCTCCTTCTGCAGCTCCAGGTCCTCCTTGCTCATGCGGTACTCGTCGTAGGCTTTGCCGTTGAGGAACACCAGCATGTAGTCGTTCAGCGAGCCCCACGAGGCATGACTGCGCATACCGTAGCGTTCGGTCTCGAAGAGGATGGCGTTGCCGTCCATCACGAAGCGGGGGTTGCCGCTCATGTAGCCGCTGTTGGTCAGGTTGATGATGGCCTCGCCTCCCTTGGCGCTCACCAGGCCGATGTCGTAGTAGGGGTCGTGGTGGTTGGGTGTATACTCCAGGGTGAACCACTTGCTGTCAGGCGACCAGCGGTAGGTGAAGTTGCCGTTGGTATCGAACAGGGCCAATCCGTCGGTTATCTGGCGCACCTTCTTGGTTTCCATGTTCATCACCATCAGGCGGCTGCGGTCTTCCACGAAGGCCAACTCCTTGCCGTCGGGCGAGAACTGCGGATTGGTGCGCTCCACGCTCTTCGATGCCAGCAGCGGAGTCTCGTCTATCAGCGTGGCATTGGGGAAGTTCAGCTCTTCCTTGCGGGCGATGGTGGCTTTGTAGAGTTGCCACAGGCCGGTACGCTCGCTGGCGTAGACCAAGGTTTTGTTGTCGCTACCGAAGGTGACGCAACGCTCGGTTGCCGCCGTGTGGGTGATTTGCTTGGTGGTACCATACTCCACGGAGGTGACGAACACCTCGCCGCGGGTGATGAAGGCTATCTGTTTGCCGTCCGGCGAAACGGATGCGTCAGGGGTGCTACTGACCGTCAGTTGGTTTATCTGCTCCTCGTCGTCGCACACCAGGTCTATCTTCACCTTCTTGGGCGATGCGCCCTGAGCTTGGGTGTAGATCTCGCCGTCGTAGGTGTAGCAGAGGGTACCCTTGTTGTCAGCCGAAAGGAAGCGCACGGGATGAGTCTTGAAGTTGGTCACCGCCTTCGCGTTCTCCGGAGCGGAGAGTTGCAGGGCAAAGACATTCATGCTGCCGCCGCGCTCGCTGAGGATGTAGAGGGTGTTGCCGTCGGGTGAGGCCACGGGGTTGCGATCCTCTCCTGCCCTATAGGTCAGCTGGGTGTGCGTACCGCTCTGTGTGTCGTACTTCCAGATGTCGCGGGTGATGGACGAGGTGTGGTGCTTGCGCCACTCGTTCTCGAAGCCCTTCTGGTCCTGGTAGTAGAAGCTCTTGCCGTCCGGGGCGTAGCAGACCATCTCCGCCGGGGTTGCCAGCACCTGCTCGGTGCGTCCGCCATCGACAGGCACGCGATAGAGCTCGCTCATGGCCGTTGTGGGGAACAAGGCACTGCTGGCCGGGTCCTGGATGGAGGCGTTGAAGAGCACGTACTTGCCGTCGGGAGTGAAGGCCGTGGGGCGCTCGCTTACAGAGTTGACCGTCAAACGACGTGCCGAGCCGCCATCAGCGGACATCACAAACACGTCGAACGACCCGTAGCGGTCGCTGGCGAAGGCTATCCGTTTGCTGTCGGGCGACCATGCCGGCAGGCATTCGTAGGAGTCCTGACTGGTGAGCCGCACGGCAGAACCGCCTTCCACGGGCACTTTGTAAATGTCTCCCTTGTAGCAGAAGGCTATCTGCTTGCCGTCGGGAGAGAGCTTCACGTCGCGCATCCACAGGGGTGTCTGCGCCACAGCGTTCCACACCGCCAGTGCGGAAACCGCTGTCAGAATGAGTTTTCTCATAATCATCTTAGTTTATTGAATAGGCCTTGATGCGCACCGCAGGGCCTTTCCATCAGTAAGAACAGCCGGGCGCACAAAGCCGCACAAAGATAGTAATTCCTGTTAGTTGCCACAAACAGTGGACACTATTTGCAGCGAAAGAGATGAATAACAACGCTTTCGGGAACATCCTCAGCACCGTCGGATGCAACCTCAAAGTCGTTCAGGAACATCCACAGCGACATCGGATACAGCCACAAAGTCGTTCGGGGACATTCACAGCACCTCCAAAATACATCCGCCCTCGACGGCACGAAAAAGCCCGTTGCTTGCAACCAGTGTGCTAGCAACGGGCCTCTCGGGTTTGTATCTCTATAAAAGAGTAATCTTATTTCTCCGCGGGCTTGCTCACCAGCTCGGTGGCCTTTGCCAGCGCCTCGTTGATGTTGGAGCAGATGTTGTCCTTGCCCAGCAGTTCGTAGAAGCCGGACTTCTGGAGCACGGCGTGCACCTTCTCGTTGACGCCGGAGAGCACGATGGTGATGTTCTCCTTCTGGCTCATCACGCAGAGGTTGGTGAGGTTGTGGATGCCGGTGGAGTCGATGAACGGCACCTTACGCATACGCACCACACGCACCTTGGGACGGTCGCCCAACTGGGCCATCATCTCCTCGAACTTGGTGGCGATACCAAAGAAGTAGGGGCCGTTGATCTCGTACACCTCCACGCCTTTCGGGATGACGAGGTGTTCCTCGTGTACCTCCAGGTCGGACTCCTTGTTGGGGTCTATCTCGTTCTTAATGACAGAGATCTCGGTGGTCTCCATCACACGGCGCATGAAGAGCACGCAGGCGATGACCAGACCCACCTCGATGGCGATGGTGAGGTCGAAGATGACGGTGAGGAAGAAGGTCACCAGCAGCACGGCCACGTCGCTCTTGGGGTTGCGGAGCAGAGCCTTGAAAGTGCGCCAACCGCTCATGTTGTAGGATACGATGACGAGCACACCGGCCAAGCAGGCCATGGGGATATATTGTGCCAACGGCATGAGGAAGAGCAGGATGAGCAACAGCACCACGGCATGGATAACACCGGCAACGGGGGTCTTGCCACCGTTGTTGATGTTGGTCATGGTACGCGCGATGGCTCCCGTGGCGGGAATGCCGCCGAAGAGGGGAGCCACGATGTTGGCGGCACCCTGGGCAATGAGTTCCATGTTAGAGTCGTGGCGGTCGCCGATGACGCCGTCGGCCACGGTAGCGGAGAGCAGCGACTCGATGGCTCCCAACACGGCGATGGTGATGGCCACAGGGAAGAGGTCCTTGATGGCCTCCCAGTCGAGCGCCGGCATCACGGCCTCGGGCAGCTCGCTATGAATGGTGAAGCGGTCGCCGATGGTGTCGATGCAGTCGATGCCGCCATAGAGTTTCATCAGATAGACAGCCACGGTCACCAGCACGATGGCCACCAGCGAGCCGGGAATCTTCTTCGAGAAGCGCGGGGTGATGGCGATGATGAAGATGCTGACGACGCTCACCGCAGTGTTCCACCAATTGATGGTATCGAGGTGGCGGAAGTAGACTATCCACTTACCCACAAAGTCGCCCGGTACCTTGTCATCACCAAACGAGAGGCCAAAGACATCGGCTATCTGGGTGGTGAAGATGGTGACGGCGATACCGCTGGTAAATCCCACGATGATGGGGTAAGGAATGAATTTGATGACGGCACCCAGCTTGAGCACGCCCAGCACCACAAGGATGACACCGGCCATCAGTGTGGCCACGGTGAGTCCGCTGATGCCATATTGTTGGATGATACCGTATATGATGACAATGAAGGCACCCGTAGGACCGCCTATCTGCACTTTGCTGCCACCGAAGACAGAGATGATGAAACCTGCCACGATGGCAGTGATGATACCCTTCTCAGGAGTCACGCCCGAGGCGATACCGAAGGCGATAGCCAGTGGAAGGGCCACGATGCCCACGATGATGCCGGCCATGAGGTCGGCCGTGAACGTTGATTTGTCGTAATTTTGTAATGTCGTTAATAACTTTGGTTTGAATAAGAACGCTTTCATTGGTTGAAACAATCTAATACCTTAATTAAATACCTAATACCTTCTCTTGCGATAAGAGGCCGCAAAATTATACCTTTTTAATACACCACACAAGTTTTTCCCTTAAAAACCGCTCTCCATGCCTCTTGCCACCATAAGAAAGGGCCCTACCCTTTCCCCCTGGATTAGAGAGGGGAACGATAGCGCCCTTATATCGCAAAAAGAACGAGAGAGTACGTTATTTCGGCATTTCCTTGCCGTTCAAGGAGTCGATGAGCATATTCATTGCTCTGGACATGTTGCCGGAGAGGGTCATGTTGCCCTGTTTAGTCTGCGGTGCACGCTTCCCGGAGTTGAGGTCATCCACCCGTTGTTGCAGCAAGGCCTTGGCGGTGTTGCGCGGAGCCTCCTCGGTGCAGTTCTTCACCACGGGTGTGCACCACTTGCACAGCATCAGGTCCGAGATGTCCATCTGCTTGTCGTAGTCGGTGATGCACTGCATGTAGGCGTTCCAGTCCTGCTTCTTCTCGTAGTACTTCATCAGGGTGGTGAGGCGCAAGTCCTCGCGCACAGCCTCGCCCACGCCACACTCCTTCATCAGCGACAGCCACTTGTCCATGTTCGCTTGGTCGAGGGTAACTGCTCCGTCCGCCTCGTTGATGAGCGAGTGGGAGTAGCGTGTCCACACATTCTGCAGTTTCATCTGCACGGGCCGCTCACCCAGGGTAGCCTTCAGGGCCTCGGGATGTTTGGCGGTATAGATGAATGCCGGGCAGAAGGGATTGTTCAAGTAGCGCATGAAGACATTGGCCAGTTGCTTGTCGGCGGCGAAAGTCTCCTCTTTACCATTGAGCAGTATCTCCGCCACCTCGTTACACTGGTCGTTCTTGTAGCTACTGCCCAAGGTCTGCAGGTAGCTGTAGAGGAATGCCTCGTCGCGCTCGCCATCGGCAAAGCGTTTGTCCATCTCCAGCGAGGTGCTGTCCGTGCTGGCTTTTGTCACTTTCTCGATGAACTCATCCGCCTTGCATCCGCCTAGGAATCGGCCTATCTCCTGTCCACGGCTGGTGAAGAACACGAATGTGGGGTAAGCTGACACCTGCAGTTTCTTTGCCAGTTCGGGGCCCTCACCCTTCTCCATATCTATCTTCAGACAGACGAACTTGGGGTTCATGAAGTTGCCCACCTCTTCTTGCGGGAAGATGGTGTTCGCCATCATCTTACAGGGTCCGCACCACGAGGTGTAGCAGTCCAGGAAGATTTGCTTGCCCGTACTCATGGCCTTCTGTACGGCCTGGCGGAAGAGGGTGCCCTCTTTCTCGAATTGGATACCTTTGTTAGTTTCCTGCCCCATCACCTGTCCGCCGGTGACGGCGAACAGGGATGCGAACAGCAACGTCGTTAATGTTCTTTTCATAGTTATGTTTACATTTCAAATATATACTTCCAAGCCATGTCCTTCACCTTGCCGGGTACGGTATAGGTCTGTTGCACATCGGATATCGTGCCGCTCGCAGGGTTGATGGTACACTGGTAGAGTTTGCCCGTCTGCGTAGACTCGTCCCATGTGGCGATGTGCACGATGGAGCTGGGGTTCGGCAGAATCATACGGAAGAAAACACCGTAGTAGTACTTCTGGATGCGCACACAGGTCACTTCCTCGCTGGAGCTAGGTGCTTCCCAAGCCACACTGGCGGCTGTGGAGGAGTTGAAGGCCAGGTTATAGACCTTGTTCTTCGCGCCGTAGAGCACATACTCGCCCATGTAGGAGGCGGACATGGAGGTGGCGTCGGCTATGTCGGGCGATGCCGTCACATCATAGAGTCCTACGCCCACGTTGGTGCTGGATGCCGCACTACAGAAGTTGGCCACGGCCAAGTAGCGCTCGCTGTTTTTCTGCATGAGCATGTAGTCGTAGGCCATACCGTAGTTGGCCACGGAACCGCGTCCCCAGTCGCCCATCAGCAAGGTCATGCCTACGTTGTTCACATCGAACGCCGCCGTCGAGGACTGGTCAGCAAACTGCGTCAACTGCGAGGGCGAGGCATATTGGGTGAGCTTAAGGAAACGCCCGTAGGTTTGGTCGTAGACGACAGCCTCATTGGAGGATGAGATGTCGCATCCCCACGGAGCCAGTTCACCATATTCCACAGCCGACGACTTGGCGTTACCGAAGTAATAGCCACCCTTGGCCACTATCATGTAGCTGATGGTGTAGACCTTGTTGTCGTTGATCATGAAGTTACGGCGTGCCGACATGCCCGAAGTTCCGTAATGGATAACCTTCTTGGTAGCGGGAGCCTTGTAGAAGAAATCGCCAAAGTTATACACCTTTTCGAAGGTAGCACTGTTGACACTCACGAGGTCTTGGTCGGTCAGACAGATCACGTCAGAGGGTTTCTGTATGCTCGTAGTGATGGGGTTATAGACGCGCAACGGCTTGCCTTGCAAAGCCTCGCCGTTGGAAGCGCTATAGAGGTTCCAGTACTGCTTGTTGTAGGTGATGTTCTTCTTCACCAACGGATTCACAACCAGGCCCACGTCCGAAGTGCCGGGGTTGTCGGCCCGCTCATAGAGCACCAGCCATCCGGCTGTGATGGATTCCTCTATCTGGCAGTTGAGTTTGAGATACTCCTGCACTCCGGTCTCTTTGTTCGTCACGGTCAGCTGCAGGATGTAAGTGCCTGCCAGGGTTGTTATCTCCTTGTCCAGTTTGGGAGTGGTAGCCAAGGTGTCGTTCACATACGTGCCACCGGCCGACGTTCCGTTGGTGTAGAGTGTCCACACGCATTCCACCGGAGAGTCGTCGCCCTCGGCAACCTCTTTGCCGTTGAAGGTCACCTTGGGCTCCAAGGTCAACCGATCGTAGCGGGCAATGGAGTAAGCCGACTGGATGCCCACGCCGGCGGTGTCGATGACCACCTCGTCCAGCTCCACATAGTCGTAATTGCCCTTATCGTCATAGCAGGCGGTGGTGGTCAATAGTCCTACCACACCCGCTAACCACAGATTCTTTATCATTTGTTTTCGCATAATCGTACCTTTTAGAATTCAACTTCTCTACCAAACTCATCCACCAGGCGTTCGCCGTGGGTCTTCTCATAGTTGTCCAAAGCTTCGGTAAGCACTTCGGCAAGGTATTGCGCGTAGTTTACCGACATCTCTTTGGTCTCTTCATCATAAGGAGAGGTTGCCGATGCATAGATATGGAACTCCATGATGCCCAGTTCCTGAATCATGAACTGGTACTTCACCTTGCTGTACTCGCCAAAGTAGCGACTCCAAGTCAGGTAGGGAGAGACCACGTTGTTCCACTCATCCGGCTCGGCCAAGTAGTTCTTCAGCACCACATAGAGTTCCTGACGGCCTTCCACTCCAGCCTCGAAGCCAGAGCCGTCGGCCACCTTAAAGGTCAGGTATCCGTCCTTGGTGGTGAAGGAGTCGGCGTTCTTCAGCTTGGAGCTGTCGAAGTAGAGTTTGCACTCCTGCTCCACCTGGCCGGCGGGAATCGTATAGGTGTCTATGCGGTAGCTGCCTTCAGCCTCGTCCTTGTCACCACCGGAGACTTCCAGTGTGAAGGTGCGGTCGTGGTCCACGGGGACTCCTGCCACGCGGGCATAGAAGGTGATGCTACCCTCGTCCAGTGAATAGGAGTAGTTATAGGTGGTACTGTCGAGCACAGATGTGCTACGGCCAAACCATATGTTCAACGAGGCACGCTCGGCATCGTACACCGGAGTCTCGTTCTCGCTGCAACTGCTTACGCCCAATATTGCAGCAAGTATCATAAATGTATATATCAAATTTCTCATCTTTCTGCTATTATCTATTGGTTTCACGTTGTGCGGCATCGGTCTCGGAAACTGGCAACGGGAAGGTGTATGCCTTCTGTCCTATCATGTCCGTGTCGGCTCCAATCACCAACGAACGGTTCAGTCGTTTGTAGAGGAAGAACAGCTGGCCTTCGCCCAACAACTCGCGACGGTACTCACGAATCAGTTCGGTGTAGAAGTCGGCTGGCAACTCTGTCAGCTCTGGCACGTTGCGTGCGGCACGCAAAGTGTTCAGTTCGTTCAGCCCTCCACCGTTTGTGCGGTATTCACACTCAGCCACTATCAGGTACATCTCGCTCAGGCGAATCATCGGCATCTTGTTGCTATAGTACGACTCCTCGCTAAAAGTCTCGCTCTGCGAGATGTAAGGGTTGTTGTACTTCAGCGAAAAGCGGTAGTTCACTGCCTCGTTCATCGATCCGCTTTGGAACAGGTAGAGGTATCGGTAGTCACTGGTAACGTTGTCGTAGTACTCCTCGCGGTCTTCCGCTGTCAGGTAGAAGCTGTAGGAATAGCTCTCTTCATTGAAATAGTAATCGACAAGCGTCGATTGCTGGATGTTGTTCAGTGCAAAGAGTTGCTCAGTAGCGAATCCGTAATCGTGGCCCACGCTGACGTAGGAGAGCTGTGCCCAAGGGAAGGCGCCGGAGTTGATGACCACCTTTGCTGCGGCCTCTGCCTCGGCATATTTGTGCATCCACATGTACACACGGGCCTGCAAGCCTTTCACGGCATAGTAGTTGAGGTGCACCTGTCGGTTCATCAGATAGCCGTTGTCATCTATCTCGCGAATCTCCTCGCCGGTCTGTATGGGGTCTACGCCATCCATCAGCTTCTCGGCTTCCAACAAGTCGGCTATCACCTTCTCCGCCACTTGGCTGACGGTCAGCTGCGGGAACACGCGATAGCTCAGGTCCGTGGAATAGGGGATGGCGGGCATGTCGGCATTCACCTCGTAGCTCACGCCAAAGCAGCGCAAGAGGTCGAAGTGGAGGAAGGCGCGCAGGGCCAAAGCCTCACCCTTGATAATCTCATAGTTCTTCGAGGAGAACACCGACTGGTGGTCGTCAATCTGCTTGAGGATGTTGTTCACATTGGCAATGCCGTTGTAGGTATTCGACCAGATGTTGGCAATCACGCTGGTAGCCAGTGTGGCCGTGTAGTCGTACTCGGCAAGGCTACTGTAGGAGGTGGTGCCTCCGGTGTAGAATTGCGAGGGGTTGCCGCTCCACTCGTGTCCCAGCACAGCCATAGCGCCGAAAGTCATCTCGCGGCTGTAGGTGGCGTCGGCTACCATCGATGAATAGACACCGGAGAGGGCTTCCTTGAATCCGGTCTCACTATTGAACAGTTCCGTATCCTCCACTTGCGACTTAGGCTGCACATCCAAGAAGCTGTCGCAGGAAGCCAACGCGAGGGAGGCCGCAACCATCCATATACTGTTTTTTACTATCTTTTGAATTTTCATACTCTTCCACTATTAAAAGGTTGCTGATAAGGAGAATGAGAAAGTGCGGGCATACGGATAGTCCAGTCCGCGCTCGGCCTTCACTGTCGATAGGCGGAACAGGTCGCTTGCATAGAACGAGAGTTTCAGCCGTTCGAGTTTAATTTTTCTCAACCAACTCTGATACTTGAAGTCGTAGTAGCAGGAGACGGAGGCCAGCTGCAGCTCGTTGTTCTTCTCCACGAAACGCGACGTAGGATAGGTTGTCGTCTTGTTGGTGGTGATTCTCTTGTAGGTGGCTATCTGTCCCACTTCGTTCCAGGTGTCGCTCAGCACGCGCTTGTCCACGTTGTAGGCGATGTCCACGTTCTCCACGCGGTTCACCTTGGTCTGGTTGTAGTAGTCGCCGCCTATGCGGTAGCTGTACGACATGCTCTCGCCGAGGAGGTTCCCTGAA
>CAYZVH010000042.1:11953-19659 GCA_964481755.1 uncultured Bacteroides sp.
GTCGCCTCCCCAGCGGTAGCTGAAGGAGCATGTAGCACCGAATCCTCTGTATTCGCCACTGAAGCCGAAGTTACCGTGGTACTTGGAGTTGCTGTCGCCTACCACCACCTTATCGTCGGTATCGTACGTATAGGTAGTCGTCACACCATCTTTCTTCAGGAACAGTTCCTGTCCGGTAGCGGGGTCGATACCCAGTGAGCGCACGGCCCAAATGGCGGTCATGGACTGTCCCTCCTCGTAGCGGATGATAGGCAGGTTGGTGCCGCTGCTGCTGTCCATGGCATCGGACTCGGCCTTGTCGTTGTACGACTTCAGGGCGTCGCTGATTTTCACTACCTTATTCTTATTATGGCCTACGGAGGCGTTGATGGTGAAGAAGTCGCTACCCTTGGAGTAGAGTTTCCAACTCACCGTAGCATCAAAACCTGTATTCTCCACATTACCGAGGTTTTCCATGTAAGAGCTGAAACCGGTGGAGGTAGGCAGTGTCATGGAGAGCAAAGCATCCTTGGTAGTCTGCTTGTAGACATCCAACCGGGCATTGAAGCGTTTGAACAGCTGCAAGTCGAAGCCGACGTTCAGGTCAGCGGTCTGTTGCCACTTGAGCTTGTCGTTGGCCATCGCCATCAGGTAAGCACCGGTAATGTTGTCGTAGACGATGTCGGAGTAATAGTTGTAGGTAGCCTTTGCCTGATAGGGGTTGAAGTTTTGGTTACCCGTCAGACCATAGGAAGCGCGCAACTTGAAGAGGTTGAGCCAAGTCACGTTTTGCATGAACTTCTCTTTGTGGAGGTTCCAACCGATACCGGCAGACCAGAATGTTCCCCAACGGTTGTCGGAGCCAAAGGCTGAAGATCCGTTGTAACGCAAGGAGAGGTCCGCCAGATAGCGTTCGTCATAGGAGTAGTTGACAGCTCCTGTGATACCTACGCTGTGTGTAGTGTATTCACTACCGGAGGGACGGCCGTTCTCAGCATACTGGCGCGCGAAGGTGATGTGGTCCACGTGGTTGTTGAGGAATCCCCATGCCGTCATTCCGTGTGTGTCGGTGGACGAGCTGTTCAAGCTCCACGCCACATTGGCCAACAGCATGTGTTTGTCGAACTGCTTGGAGTAGCTGGCCGTCACGTCGGACGAGAGGGTCTGTGTCTCACCGTCGGTGATGGCGTACGAGCCGCGTTGGAAGTAGGCGTCGCCCGTCCACGAGGTGAACTTCGTGTGGTCGCCGGGGTAGAAGTCCTCGCGTTTGTTGATGTTGGAGGTGTATCCGATGCGTCCGGTCAACTTCAGCTCGTCCAGCGGACGCCATTCGATGTAGAAGTTCTCGGTGTACTCGGTGTATTTCGAGAAGTTCTTCGTGCCGATGTAGGCATTGTAGAGCGGGTTGTAGTAGACGGTGGAGCTGCTTCCGTAGCCGTTGGGGGTGAAAGAGCCCAGCACTTTCTTCAGATTGCCGTTCTCATCGTAGGGACTGTAGTAGGGATTTGCCGAAGCATAGTCCGAGAATGACCCGTAGGGGGAATCGTCGGCTTTGTTGGAGGTCAAGGTGAAGGAGTTGCGGAACAAGAAGTTCTTGTAGCGGTAAGAGAGTTGCAGGTTGCCCGACACGGTCTTACGGTCAGACCCCTTCATCACACCGGAGATGCCGTTGTAGCTCAGGTTGGCGCTGTAGCGCATGCGGTCGTCGCCGCCTTCCATATATAAGGTATGTTTCTGTCCCACGCCGGTATGCAGCGGTTTGGCCAACCAGTAGGTATCCACGCCCTCGGCTATGTTCTTCACCAGTTCGTTGTACTGCTCGGTCAAGTTCTGCTGATACGAAGGGGAGGAAGCTGTGTAGCGTCCGGCGTTCTTCTCCACCTGCAGTTTCTCGGCAGCGTTACAGATGTCGTACGATGACAGGTCTGGGGCCTCTATGTTGAGATCGCCCGTGTAGGTCAGGCGCAAGCGCCCCTTCTCGGGTTGCACCGTCTCCACTACTACCACTCCATTGGAGGCTTTCGAGCCATAGATGGCCTTGGCGGCGGCATCCTTCAGAATAGTCACGGACTGCACACGGTTCATATCGAGGTCGAACACGGCCTCGCGGGTAGACTCGAAGCCATCCACGATGAAGAGCGGTTCGTTGGGGTTGCCTGTGTAGTCGCCCTGCATGTTGGCGAAGGAAGCGTTGCCACGGATGGTAATGTCGTTGAAGGCATTCGGGTTAGAACCATTCTCGTAATTGTCTTCGATGATGAACGAAGGGTCGAGGTTGCTCAAGCTCTTCAGCAGGTTCTGGTTACCCACAGATTTCAGTTCCTCTTTGGTATAGGTAGTGGCAGCACCCGTAAAGCTGCTGGAGCGGTAGTTGAACAAACCGGTCACCACCACCTCTTTCAAGGCTTGCGAGTCGTCCTGCATCACTACGTTCAAGGCTTTCCCTTTATAGGGGAGCGTCACTTTGCTCATACCCACGAAGGTGAAGTTCACCTCCGTCACCCGCTTGCCGACGGGAAGGGCAATATCGAACCGTCCGTCCATGTCTGTCACGCCGCCCAATCCTTCTACATTGGTCTGCACGTTCACACCGGGCAACGGCTCTCCGTCCACGTCGGTCACGGTACCGGTCAGGCGGTTATCCTTTCGCTTGGACACCTCCATCGTCACGGCTTGCTTCACCAGCGACACGGTTACATACTTCCCATTGATTTTGTAGGTAAGCGGATGCGAGCCCACGATGGCCTTCATCGCCTCTTCAATGGTTACTGACTTCAGGTCTACGGTGACTTTGAAGTCGCGCACCTCATCGTAGGTGAACAACATCTTAAAGTCAGAAACCTGTTCCAATTGTTTCAGAACATCCGGCATTGCCGTGTTGTGGCACGCCAGCGTGATCTTCTTGCCACTGTCCCCTTGTGCCAATGCCGGCAACTGGCTTGTCCCGAGGAACAGAACCAACAAGAGGAGTAGACGTTGGAAGATCCTTCTCTCTTCTTTCAATAATACATTCTTCATATATAAAAACTGATTAAAAAGCCTATCGTCCCATCGGAAAGACAATATACTTTACCATCTCTCCTCTCGGACCGCACAGGCCCAAATAAACCTAACTCTAATAATTCAACGAAAGAGTTTTGGGTTTAGTCCCAAGATGTGAGTAGTATTTTCTTATTTTTTCCGTTTTATCATCACTTTGTTGCCCTGCTTCGAGGCAGAGAGGTAGCTGAAAGCATTCAGATTCTCTATCACCTGGTCGATGTCTTCGTTGCGCTCGGCCACAAAATGAAGTTTCTGATTCAGCAACAGGGAGTCTTTCTCCATAGCGATAGTCACGTTGTACCAACGGCCCAGGTCTTTGAGGATATCGCTGAGGTAGAAGTCATCGAAATAGAAGTAGCCCTCGCGCCATTGGGTATAGTAGGCGGTGTCCACTTTCTTCACCTGATAGCCTTTCTCGGCGTAGGTAATCTCTTCTCCCGGTTCCAGAATCACAGTTTTCCCAAGGGAAGGCATCCCCACTCGTACCGAACCGTTGACCAGTGTCACATGCGTCTGACTCTCTTTGTAGCTTTTCACGTTGAACTCCGTGCCCAGCACCTCGGTAGTGAGTGTCTCCGTCTCGATGACAAAAGGCATGCGTTCGTTGCGGGCAACCTTGAAGTAGGCTTCGCCTTCCAGGCGGACTTTCCGCTTGTTGCCTGCAAAGCGCACCGGATAGATAAGGCGGCTGTTGGCGTTGAGCCACACTTCCGTTCCATCGTTCAGTATCACTTTGTAGACCTGTCCACAGGGAATGTAGAGTGTGGTGGTAGTCACGCGGTCGGTTGTCAGGTGGGTGTAGTCGGCTTGGCGGGGGGTTATCACGGCCCCGTTCCTTATGGCTCGAGAGGAGGTCTGCGGGGCAATCTCCGTACGGCAGGTCTCGCCCGTCTCCGCCAACTGCTCCTCCAGGGTGACGGAGAGTTCCTCCACGGGCGCGGCAAAGAGGGTCAGCGTGTCGTCCGACTCCGTCGCGCCACCACGCATCCACAGGAAAAGGGCCACCACGACGGCAGCCACGGAGGCGGCGCCATAGAGCCAATAGCGGAAGGCCGTGGTACGACTTGACTGCTGGGCGGGAGCCGCGTCACGAGGCAGTTCCCGCTGAAACCTCTTCCACTCCTCCTCCACCGAAGGCTCGGTGTAGGTTCTGCGCAGAAAGGCCTGTTCGCACTCGTACTGCAAGCGTTCCTCCTGCGAACCGCGGTTCGCGTCATTCTTCTTTTGTTCGCTGTTCTTCATCTCTTCTTCTTGTTTTCTAGTTATACGAACGCAGAGGCACTTTAGCCACCGCCTTTCTTGTATTTAACAGAAAAGTGGTCCCGTATGAGGTTCAGTCCCTTCATAATATGCTTGCGCACAGCGCTCTCGGTGAGTCCCATCATCGCCGCCACCTCGCGGTACCGCTTCTTGTGGAGGTAACATTGCTCCATCACGAAACGGGTATTCTCCGGCATCTCCTCTATCAACCGCATGATGGTGAGGATGCGCTCCTCGCTCTCGTGGCAGTCGTCGTCGTTCCACTCGCGCAGCATAGCCAGGTACGAGGGGATGTGGGCCACGGCCATATTGGAGTGGCGTATGTAGTCGATGCAGAGGTAGCGCACGTGGGTGTACATGTAGGTGAGGGCGGTGTCGGGGCGGAAGGTGTCGATGTGTTCCCACAGGAAGTGGAACGAGTCGCTTACCAAGTCCTTGCACACCTCCTCGTCGGGTATATAGCGAAGGGCGTAATAATAGAGGCACGAGTAATGGTCCTTGAAGAAACGTTCGAAGGCGTTCCTCAAGGATTCATCGGGTTCTGTCTGTCTCTTCTTGTCAACCATTTCTTGCCACCACAACGTGTCTCTTACGATGCAAATCTAGACAAAAAACCGACAAGAGGAAGACAATTCCTCCTAAAAAGATGGACAATCTGCACAATACGCAACTTTCGGCCGCGTTCGCTTCCTGCGGCGCGCGAATCACCGTGGCAAAACGTATGAATGAATGACTGTCACAGTATGCCCGTATTGTGCTAAGGCATAGTACTTTATGGCGTAAAAGTCCGGTCGCGAAGGTTGTATGGCAATTGCCGTACACGTGTATGGCAATTGTCAAACACCTGTACGGCAGTTGCCATACACACATGTGGCAGTTGTCAGACACCGCCCGAGAGTATAGTCTACAGGGAAACAAAGCGGACTGATACAGCATATCTCCGCTTCCGTTAAGTTATGAGGAAGGGATATGACAATGCGCACCCTAAGAGGGTTTAATCTCTCAGAGTGCGCACTTATAGAAGTTTCTTAGATAACGTGTTCCACTGATTTAGGATGGGTGATGAGCATCTCGTCGGAGGTGTTCACCAGCACGGTCTTGTTGTACTTGTCCTCCTCGGTCGGCTGCACGAACGGCACCTCGAGCCAGAACTCGGAGCCCTCGCCTTCCTTGGAGTTCACGCCTACCTTGCCGCCCATCATCTCCGCTATCATGCGGCAGATGGAGAGTCCCAGTCCGGTACCCTGGATGTAGCGGTTGAGTTTGACGAAACGTTCGAAGATGACCTCCAATTTGTCGGCGGGGATGCCGCAGCCGGTGTCGCGCACATAGAAGCGGATGACACCGTTGTTAGGCACATAGTAACCGGTGGTGATCATTCCCTTCTCGGTATTCTTCACGGCATTGGACATGAAGTTGTTCATCACCTGCGTGATGCGGCGCTCCTCGGAGTAGAAGAAGCACTCGCCCAACGGAGCGTCTGACTTTATCTCCACACCCGGTTTGGTGCGGCCTTCCCACGACTGTGCCCAGTTCTGCAAGGTGCTGTTCACATTGATGTTGGAGTAGGTGAATTCCATGGTGCCCGATTCCATCTTCGAGAGGTCTATCACATCGTTCACCAATTGCAGCAACAGGCGGTTGTTGAACTCGATAATCTCCTTGTACTGCTTGGCCTCCTCGTTGGGGTTCATGTCCGCCAACAGTTCGGAGAATCCTACGATGGCGTTGAGCGGCGTGCGTATCTCGTGACTCATGTTGGCAATGAAGGTTGACTTCAGCTTGTTGGTCTCCTCGGCCTTGTCCTTGGCCTCCATCAACTCATGCTCCAGCTGCTTGCGGTTCTCGATGATGGTTGTGGAGCCCACCAACGTCAGCGGCTTGCCGTTGGCGTCGCGGTCGCCTATGATGGCGGAGCTCATTACCCATAGGTAAGCGTCCGCCTCGGCATAGAACACGGGGTACTCCATGTTGAGGATGTTGATTTCGCCACGTCCCAGTTTCTCCAGTCCTTCCCTCACCTCCTCGCGATGTTCGGGGGCAATCTGCGCATAGTGTTCCTCCTCGGTCTTTCCGATGAAGTCGCGGTTGATGCCATACTTGTCCGAAGCGTACTTCCGGTCGCACGAGATGGTCTTCGTCTGCAGGTCCCAGGTCCAAGGCATGGCTCCCAAGGCCTTCAGAATCATCTCGTAGCGCTGGTTGAGTCGAGCCATCTGCTTGCTGGTCTCCACCTGCTCGGTAATGTCGATGGCGGATCCGATGAGGAAGGTCTTGTCGTCCTTGTAGCGGATTAGGCTGTCGTAGACGTTTACGACGCACTTCTTACCATTGAGCATACACTCCAGATGTTCGTAAGAGGCCATCTTGCCCACCTCCAGCTGATCGTCCAGTTTGTCGAAGGAGAGCATCTTCTGCACCTTCGGAGCCATCTGGTCGAAGGTCTTTCCCTTTATCTCTTCGGCAGGAATGCCTACCAAGTTCTCCATAGCCTTGTTCCACACGATGTACTCGCCATCGGTCTTGCGGTCGCGCACCATCACAGGGATGGGCAAGAACTCCAGAATGTCCTCCAGCTGGGTGCGGTACTGCTCGCTCTCGGTCACGTCGGTAGCCAGCAACATAATCTTCGACTTGGAGTAGAGCACGATGCGAAGGAAGAGGTTGCGGTCCTCGCCCAGGTAGTTGCGCACCGTCACCTTCAGCTCGCCGTTCTGTCCCGTCTCCACCACCCGGCGGATGACGCGGCGGTAGAGGATGTAGTCCTCGGGGTCGACGAAGGAGTCGCGGATGGAGTAAGGCATCTTCTGTATGTTCCAGATGAGGAAGGAGTAGCGGGGCTCGTTGATGCGGCCCAGTATGACGCCCATGCGGTCTATCCAGTAAACGGGGAAGTTCAAGGCGCCCAGCATCTTTTGGTTGATGTTCTGGCGCTTGTTGATGTAGAGGTCGTGTATGAGAGTGACGCACAACAGCACGGCCAGTATCACGAAGATGATACTGAACACCCTACTGTTTTGTAGCCATAGTTCGTCGAAGTAATTCATGTGGTCGTGTTTGTTCGCGTACAAATTTCTGAAAGAGAATTGTATAAAGCAAATAAATTGGCAAGAAATGTGTTTTAGGACAAGAAAAAAGTTCTTCTTAGTCCGAAGAAGAGGTTTCTCTAGTTAGGGGGATAGGGGTTGTTTAGGTTGGGGAATAGACGCTCCTTTGTTTAGTTTATAGGGGTTTCTAGTTGGAAAGGCAGACGTTCTTGGTTTAGAAGACAGACGTTCCTAGTTGAGTAAGTAGACATTCCTAGTTAAGGGGAATAACTATTCTTGATTGGGAAGATAGACGCTCCTAGTTAAGGGGATAAATATTCCCGGTTGGGAAGATAGACGTTCCTAGTTAGGGAATTAGATTTCTCTGGTTAGGAAAAA